>CAMWUL010000045.1 GCA_947177445.1 uncultured Lachnospiraceae bacterium
AGCCTGAGCCTGAGCAACAGCGCCAGCGAAAGTCTGAGCGCCAGCACCAGTGCAAGTACCAGTGCCGGCACCAACGCAAGTCTCTCATCCAGCGAGAGCACGAGTGCTTCGGTCAGCACCAGCACCTCTAACAGCTCCAGCGAAGCAGTCGGAACAGGAGACGGGGACACCGGAGCAGGAGAAGAAGCTGCAGACGGGCCTGGCAACGCGGCCGCTGACACCGCTGAACCTGCCGGAACTGTTACAATTGACGACGAGGCAGTACCTCTTGGGACGGCGCGTGATATGGAGAACACACCGCAGGCAGATGCTGATGAGGATGAAGAGTCTACGGATCCGGTAACGGAAGAGGAGGAAGAACTGGCACAGATTGACGATGAAGAAGTACCTCTTGCGGTAATCGATGAAGAAGCTGCCGATGAGGAACCGGTAGAGATTGAGGATGAGGTTGTGCCTCTTGCGGCAAGCGCATCCACAGGAACAATCTGGTGGTCGTGGATTCCCGTAATAGGAGCGATTGCAAGTACCGTAGATGGCTATCGTAAAAACAAGAGGAATCCAAAAGAATCTGATGATAATAGTAAGAATGAATAAATGCAGATTCTGAATAAACAGGTTTGAATAACATGTGTGTATCTCTCCGGTATTACTGCCGGAGAGATACATATGAAGGGATGTTTATTTGAAAAAGGACAAAACTCATGAGTTAAGGAAGAGGCTTCTCATAACATTATTGATCCTTGCAATCTATATGGTTGGAAGGAGCCTTCTGCTTTATAAGGTAGATCCGGCAGCCTATCAATTAGAAGAGCTGAATTCCCAGAATATCATGATTTCAATGCTTAGCGGGGATCGATACCAGTATACTGTATTTGCGCTTGGTATTATGCCATATATTACATCTTCGCTGTTCATGTGGATATTTATGGCCGTGAGAGGAGCCGAATTCAGGCTCCGCTTTTCTCCTCAGAGACTGGAACGGGTTACATTGGCGCTGATGACGGTCATGGCAGTTATATCAGCCGTGCTGCAGGCCGACGGCCTGGTATTTAGAGAATCGCGCATAGATGATCAGATATTAAGGCTGATCGCTGTGGCGGAAATGACGGCGGGCGCCGTCATAATATACAAAATGGTTAATGTGAGTAAAGAGTGGGGGATAGGCGGGCAGACTCCTGTTATACTGGTAAATGTTCTGGACAATCTGGCTTCTACCATACAGAGATTTACATGGGCAGAGCTTCGCAAATCGATGATTCTGTGCCTGGTCATGGCGGTTGTGATTTTGACCATGGAAAATATACTTATTCGTATTCCGGTTCAGAGGGTGTCTATTCATAATGCTTATGCGGATAAAAGCTATATAGCGCTGAAGCTGGCTCCAATTGGTGTGATGCCGGTGATGTTTGCCGTTTCTTTTTTTATGATTCCTCAGCTGATTGTGCGTTTTTTTATGCTGTTTAACGAGGACAGTCCAACGCTTGAAGCCATCTATGGGAAACTGAATCTGACAACTGTCACAGGGGCAGTCATTTATCTGGGAATCATTTTTGTATTGAATATGGTATTTTCTTTTATTATGCTGGCGCCGGATGAAATGGCGGAGCAGCTGCAGAAAAACGGTGACAGCATCGTGGGTGTTTATGCGGGGAGGAAAACAAAGAGATATTTGAGAAGAAAACTGTTGATGCTGACATTATTCAGCGGTAGTCTTTTGTGCCTGTTGATGGGAATGTCGCTGGGAATGTCACTGGGCGGTGAAATATTGCCTGAGCTGGCGCTGTTTCCTGCGACGGCTATGATTCTGGCAGGGATACTGTGCCCTTTGTATCGGGAGATAAAGGCATACCGAAAATTTGATTCGCTCTCATTTTTTATCTGATTGTTGGAAAGGATGTAACCATATTTTGCTGTACTTTATACCAGCCTGGTATTTAAAGGATGAATGGAAGGAAGACGAGCAGTTCTGGTACAGGCGCCGGATGAAAACGGAAACCGATGATACGGTCAAGCAGATTCAGCTGTTTCAGAGAAATTCCATATGTGAAAATAAAATTTTGTTATTGTCATACGCGCCGAATTTCAGGCATTTTCTACACAGACAGAGTGCGTTTCGGGTTCCGTATTGGTCGGTGTTTGACGCCATACAGGAGGTGGGACGAAAAAAGCAGGCAGTTCTTTCCTTTCATAATCTGAACTGGCCAGGGGATATCGAGTTTATCTATACGCCGTTTTCAATTATCGCCATGCTGAAATCTGAAAGATATGCAAGGATTGAATTCGGAGAATACGGAAATCTCATACAGGTTGATCTATATCGGAACGGACAGATCAGCCGGAAAAATATATATGATGACAGAGGCTTTATATCGTGTACCTCGGTGTATGAAAACGACAACAAGGCATATGACCAGTATCTGACGGAAAAAGGCGTCTGGAAGCTGTGCCATTTCGCAGATGGACACGTGGTGGTAAACCCCCAAAGCAATCGATACCTGATCCGTACACCAAGGGTGGAAAATCATATTCCGTTTTCAAAGAGTACCTATGGCTCTATGGAGGAGGTAATAGAAGAAGTCTTTGGGGCAGCTCTTGAGACAACACAGAGTACGGATATATTTTGCGCGGCGGTACACCAACAGCATCTGGCGCTGCTGGACAGACTGCTGGCAGGCAGAAAAACCTGCTTTTCTGTTTTTGGAAAGAGATTTCCACTGGATGGCAATGAGGCGGCTTTGGAGATTCTTTCCCGCGGAAGCTATATTGTGACGGATTCCGAGGAGAACCTTGCGCTTGTTTCAAGACAAAAGGGCCTGGAGCATACGGCCAAAAGGAACATTCCGCCCTATGATACACGGGTTGACTCTGGAATCAGTCAGCAGCTGAATGTACAGAAGATATTGTTTCCGGTGGATCATTTATCGGAGGAGACTCTGGAAGCGGCTGTAACATATATGGCTTCATATCTGAAGGAAAATCAGGATGCCAGAGTACATCTGTTTACCAGAAACGCAGAATTCAATCGGGAGGAGATGCTGCTGAGACGGGTCGGTGAAATATTGAAGCGCGGCGGTTATCCGTCCCAGTGGGCGGGAAAAACCACAGAGAATGAGCTTGAGGTCTTACTGGATGAAGAGGACCCGATCCCGATTTTGTTTGTTGTTGAAAACTGTGTCGATGAACTGTCGGTCAATAAATGCGTACGGGAGCAGCGTCTTTTGGTAGACCTGGCGGACACGCCGGATCTGTTTTTGCAGATATCGTGTGTAAGCATGGGAATTCCCCAGATTTTAAGAGTCGCTACGCAGTATATGTACCCCGGCAAAAACGGACGGCTCAACAAAGATCTGACCAGACTGGGCGAGGACATAAGATATTATCTGGACAGTCTGAGTAATTGGAACCAGGCGTCTATCCAGTCCTATAAGCTTGGAAAAAAGCATACGACACAGTATTTGATTAAGCAATGGAAAGAGGTTATTGTCAGCATTGGAAACAATACGAGTATTACAGCTGGGGACAGAAAATTTTAAGACACAGATGCAGGTGGCAGAGTGCGGAGAGTGGTTTTACGAACCGGATTTCAGCCAACTTCCGGAAAAGGATTTTGAGGTGGTAATTCTGGATCGTGAAATTACCGGCGGCGAATTTGATTACCTGATACGATTTATGAGAGCATATTGCCTGTTTGTTACGGAAAATGTTCCATTAAATAAAGGGAGCATTACGAGACGGCTTTTCATAAGAAAAATGGGGAAACGAGTCTCGGCTGAGAGATTGAGGGTTCTTCTGGAGGAGGAGCTGCCGGATTATTTCCCGGGGGCTTATGGTGAGAAATTTGAGCCGCAAAATATGGCTGTGGCGCAGGGATTCAAGGGAAAGGCTTCATGGAGGGGATTCGAGGGGATCGAACTTGAGGGCGATTACGGAAGTGATCCGGGGCAGATTATTTTCTGGAGAAATAATATTCCCATTGACGAAGGCCGGAGCCTTGATTTCTGGCTGGAATATGAAAAGGATGACACAGTGGAGATATCGCTGGAAATTTCCATGCTTCAGTTTACATATGGTACGGAGCCGAAATTTACCGATGTGTGGAATTATTCGGAAGGGGAATTGAACAATACTGTTTATATTACAAATAAAAGCGGAAAGGTCGGATATATCTTCGTCTCTTTGAAGGCAAAGGGCAAGGGGAATCTGTCGGTGACGGCCCTTCATATTCGTCATTCCCGAAGGGGAAAAGGAAATTTCCTGCCCGGCGGAAGGCGGATCGTCACCTCAAAACGGGAAGAGGTTTTTTATTATTTTGATCCGGGTAATTTAAAGCCGCCCATGAATGTTTATTTTTCCGGTTATAAGACAGAGGAAAGCTTTGAAGGATACTATATGATGCGAAAGCTGCAGCAGCCCTTTCTTTTGCTTATGGATAACAGATTGGAGGGCGGAAGCTTTTATATCGGTTCAGAGGAGTATGAAAATACGATTGAACAGATTTTGCGGCAGCATATAGAGAAGCTTGGCTTCCGGAATTCGGATGTGATTCTGTCGGGAATTTCCATGGGATCATTCGGAGCGCTGTATTATGGCTGTAAGATTCTGCCTAACACCATTTTGCTGGGTAAGCCCTTGGCCAGCCTTGGCGATATGGTCAGCAATGAGCGGCTTAAGCCTCCCGGCGGCAGCCATTCATGGCTGGATCTTCTTCACAAAACATACGGAAGTCTGGATCAGGATGCCGCCGCACGGATCAACGACAGATTTTGGGACAGATTTGACAGCACAGACTGGAGCGGTACCCGGTTCGCGGCGGCGTATATGATAGAGGATGACCTGGATGGAAATGCATATGAGAACCTTCAATTCCACTTGAAGGATGCGGGGGCAAGAATATATGGCAAAGGCCTGCATGGCCGGCATAATGATAATACGTCCGGTATTGTGAAGTGGTTTTTGAGCCAGTATCAGGGAATTATAGAAAACGATTTTCAAGGAACAGAAAAGAAGACGGGCAGACAGAAACAATGACGGGTCAATCATGGAAAATTTATTGGAATGAATACGTAAAAGAGACTTATCTGTATGGGGCGGAAATATATTTTCACGCAAAGGATGACGTAGAATTTAAAAATGAGCTGATACAGCCGGGAGCGGTGATAAAACGATGGTTTTCCAAAGTGAACTATCAGATCATGCGTATCGAGCCGGCGCTTCCTATGATAGACGGCGAGGGGCGGTATCACATCAGCCTGAATGCGGCTTCGGAGCCTGCAGACGGATTGCTTCTGAGGCTCGTCTTTTATGATCGCTATGACGCAGAGGCGGGAAGCCAGATAATACGGGACGGAGAAGGAGATTTTCAATGTCCGCTGAAGACCTTCAGCTATGAGCTTCAGCTGATTAATGCAGGAGTAACACGGCTTCATTTTCACTGGATCACAATAATGGAAATAACAGATGAAGAATAAAAAGCTTTATCACATATTAAAAAAAGTAAAAAAAGAACAGCTGGTCGTGAGAAATTTAAGCGATGATGCTTTAAGAGGGAAGACGGATGAGTTTCGGACGTGTATTTCCAGGGGAATGTCAACAAACAGCATTCTTCCCGGGGCGTTTGCGGTAGTATGTGAGGCGGATCGGAGAATTCTGGGAAAGGAGCCCTATGACTGTCAGATCCTGGGAGGGATCGCGCTGCATTATGGTTATCTGGCAGAGATGAATACAGGCGAGGGTAAGACGCTGACAGCCACCATGCCTCTTTATCTGAATGCGTTGACGGGAAAAAGCACCATGCTGGTTACGGCGAATGAATATCTGGCGGACCGTGATGCTCAGGAGATGGGGCCTGTATATGAATTTCTGGGAATGACGGTGCGTTCGGGTGTGGATACGAAGCAGAGAGAGGGTGTGAGAAATGAGGGAAAACGCCAAATTTATGACGCGGATATCGTTTATACCACTCATTCCATACTGGGCTTTGATTATCTGCTGAATAATTTAGTGTCAAGCGCCCGGGACCGCTTTATGAGGGAGTTTTATTATGTCATCATCGATGAGGCCGATATGGTGCTTATGGATGCCGCCACCATGCCCCTTGTAATATCCGGTGTGCCGCGCGTGCAGTCAAATCTGTACGAGCTGGCCGATTTTTTCGTGACCACATTGCAGCCTGAGCGGGATTATATAGAAGAGGATAAGAGCGCATGGCTTACAGACCAGGGAGTGGCTTATGCCGAACGGTATTTTCGGATAGAAAAATTCTATGCGGCGGAGAATTTTGAGCTTAACAGGCATGTGACGCTTGCTCTGAAGGCCCATATGGTGATGGAAAAAAATAAGGATTATGTAGTTACGGAAGCGGGAGAGGTGTCGCTGCTGGATAACGGTACGGGCAGGATTTTGACCGGTATGAAGCTTCGGGGCGGTATGCATCAGGCCATTGAAGCCAAGGAAAAACTGAAAATTACTCAGGAAAACAGATCTGTCGCATCCATTACCTACCAGAATCTGTTTCTTCTGTTTCCCCGTATGTCGGGGATGAGCGGCACAATCTCAGATGCCAGGAAGGAGATTTACAGGGTTTATAAAAAGAGGGTGGCAGTGATTCCTCCAAACAGGCCCCTTCAGAGAGAGGACAAGAAGGATCTGTTTTTCAAAAACGCCCAGACACAGTATGAGGAGGCTGTCAACGAGGTGCTGAGACGCCATAAGACGGGACAGCCGGTGCTGATCGTCACTTCCACGATTGCAGATACGGAGCTGATTTCCCGTGTGCTGGTGGAGAAACAGGTGGCCCACAGTGTGCTGAATGCCAATAACGCATATTGGGAGGCCCAGATTATTAAGGAGGCCGGTCAGAAGGGAACAGTCACCGTATCTACCGGCATGGCGGGCAGAGGGACGGATATTCGTCTGGGGCCGGGAGCAAGAGAGCTGGGGGGACTTGCCGTCATCGGAATCGGACGCATGGCCAATATCCGCCTGGAGCGGCAGGCCAGAGGCCGCGCAGGGCGCCAGGGGGATCCCGGAAGCAGCCAGTTTTTTGTTTCTCTTGAAGATGACACGGTTTCCGGAATCGGGGAGAAAATGCTGGAAAGATATGTGGATAAGGACCGTTGGATTTCCGGGCGAAGGCTGAAGAAGCTGATTAACGGAACACAGAAGCTTCTGGAGGAGCAGGCGGTTTCCCAGAGGAGACGGTCTGTAGATTATGACAAGGTGATGAAACGCCAGAGAATGATGATGTATGACGTGCGAAATCGTCTTCTGGACGGCGGAAGCCTGGATTCGGAGACTGTTCTGCAGCTGGCGGAGGAAAGTGTGGAGCTGTTTTTTAAGGAGCACCGGCAGCTGGCTGCCGGCGACGTGACCAGATATGTACTGAACAATATATCGTATGACCTGAATAACCGGTTTCTGAACGTGGGGCAGGTAAAGGATAGAGGAAAGAAAAAGAGCCTGAAGCGGGTATTGTTGTCTTACGTGGCTGTAGTGTGGAAAAAGAAAATGAAATCATTTTCGTCCGAGGATGAGCTGAAAGAATATATACGTCTCTGCTGTCTGCAGGCCATCGATAATGCCTGGGTGGAGCAGGTGGATTATTTACAGCAGCTGCAGTATGTGGTCAGCGGCCGGTCCACGGCCCAGCGAAACCCCATATTTGAGTATCATGAGGAAGCAGGTGAATCCTTCCTTCTTATGGAAAAAGCCATCAAGAGAGACATTGTAAGAAATATCTTTCTGGGACAAAAGAAATACGGAAAAACAGGAGAAATGCAGGTGCTGTTCCCCTGACGGGCGTTGAAAATCAAAGCAAAGGATATGGGAAACAAAATGATCTATAATTTTAATCTTGGTATAGGATGGGCATCCAGCGGGGTGGAGTATGCGCAGAGCTACCGGGCGGCAATGCTGAGAAATATCGGAGCCGATGCAAGATTTATATTTACGGATATGATTACAGCGGAAAATATCCAGCACCTGACAAAGAACATCGGATTTCTGGATTCGGAGATCATCTGGCTGTATATGTTTTTTACAGATCAAAGGATTGCTCCGGTTTCGTATACGCTTAATGACCTGAAGAAAACGCTTGCGACAGATGACTATACGTATACCAGAAACGGAAAGACTGGGAGAATCATTTTTCAGGGAACCAATAATTTTTATTCGGTTTATTTTACGGATGAGAAATCCGACAGGGTTCACAGAGTGGAGATTGTCTCGGGAGGCCTGCTGATCCGGAAGGACTACTTTACTTACAACAGGGTGTTTTCGGAATATTATGCGCCCCTGGACAACAAGGCCCATATGTATCTGCGGCGTTTTTTTAATGAGGACGGCACAGCGGCCTATGAGGAGATTAATGATGACGGAAGGGTGATGTACCAATTCCCGGATCAGCTTCTTTGCTCCAAGGAAGAGCTGGTGGGGTACATGGTATCCAGGCTGAAGCTTAAAAAGGATGATATTGTATTGATTGACCGGACCACGGGAATCGGGCAGGCAATTCTGCAGCATGCGGGGGAGGCCCGGGTGGGGATTATCATTCATGCGGATCACTTCAGTGAAGGAGGTACCGATGAGGATCATATTTTGTGGAATAACTATTATGAGTATTCCTTTGCCATGGATAAGCATGTGGATTTTTATATTACGGCCACAGATGAACAGAATAAGCTGCTCCGGGAGCAGTTTCTGAAATACAAGGGTGCGGCGCCGCAAGTGTATACAATACCGGTAGGCAGCCTGGATGAGCTGAAATATCCCACGGTGAACCGCAAACCCTATTCTATTCTGACAGCCTCCAGGCTGGCCTCAGAGAAGCATATTGACTGGATTATAGAAGCGGTTGCAAAAGCGCGGGAGACGATTCCGCAGCTTTCCATGGATATTTACGGGAAAGGCGGAGAGGAGAAAAAGCTTCAGGAACTGATCAAAAAGCTTGGAGCAGAAAATTATATTATACTCCGGGGACAGCAGAACATGAAAGAGATTTATCAGGATTATGAATTATATCTGTCGGGCTCTACCAGCGAAGGATTCGGGCTGACCCTTATGGAAGCCGTCGGAGGCGGACTTCCCATTATCGGGTTTGATGTGCGGTACGGGAATCCTGCCTTTATTGATGAGGGAAAAAACGGATATCTGATTCCTGTGGATGCGCATATGACGTCAAAGGAGAAGATTGAGGCATTGACAGACCGGCTGATAAGGCTGTTTACCGAAGCGGATCTGGACAGCTTTCATGAACACTCCTATGAGAAGGCCCGGGGATTTCTGACAAGGGAGGTGGAGCTGAGATGGAAACATATTGTGGGCTGACGGATACGGTTCTTTTGCTGGATCATTATGGAGAAGACAGCAAGATGCTTCACCAGTCGTTTCGAAGCGCCGGTTTTACAGGGCCGGTGATCGTAATTGAGGACAACGGTTTTTTGCCGGAGGATGTGATTTCCGCATATCAATTTTTTTGCGGTGATTTTCGAAAAAGCAGCAAGACGCCGGGAAAGGCAAGATACTTTAACCAGATCAATGTCCCGGACTATTGGGAGATCAGCGGAAGCAATTCTGACGGAAAGGTGTATGACCTGCACAGGGAACGGGGACGAATTTTTTACGCAGAGCCAAAGCATAAAAGGCTGGTGCGGGTGGTGGACTGGATGGACGAAAGGGGAACAGTCCGGTCCAGTGATCATTACAACCATTACGGCGCTTTGTACGCCAGAACCTTTTTTAACAAGGAGGGGAAGCGTTTCTGCAAAGCATATTTTGACGGGGAAGGACGGGAAACGCTGCTGGAGAATTTCGTCACCGGCGATATTATCCTGAACAGGGCAGGCAGGGTTTATGTATTTAAAAGCAAGGTGGAGCTTACTCTGAGGCTTTTGGAAGAGCTGGGCGCCATGGAAAGCAGAATTTTCTTTAATTCCCTGTCTACGCCCCTGTTTGTGTCCGAGAGGATGCCGGAGGGAAGAAAAGAGGATGTGCTGTTCTGGCAGGAGGGAGCCAGAAACGATATTCCCGGTAACATGCAGCTGATTCTCTCCGGGCAGTCAAGGCGGGCAGGAAGGATCTATGTACAAAAGAAGGCCAGCTATGAGAAGCTGGTCCGGCTGGGGGCATCCGGGGAAGTGCTGAGCCCGCTGGGATTTGTTTACAGATACGGCAGAGAGAATACCTTTCAGAATAAGGCGCTGATCTGTACCAATTCTGACAGGATTGAAAAATGTGAGGAGCTGATAAAGGCGCTTCCGAGGCTGCATTTTTATATTGTTGCCATTACGGAAATGTCATCAAAGCTGATGAGTCTGTCCCGGTATGACAATGTAACGTTGTATCCGGCAGCGCGGATGGAAATCATCGATGAGCTGTTCGATACCTGTGATTATTATCTGGATATCAACCATGAGACTGAGATTGTATCGGCGGTGAAGCAGGCATTTCTGCATAATCAGCTGATTCTTGGATTTAGGCAGACGCTGCATAACAAATTATTTATCCCGGAAGGGCATGTGTTTGACAACCATGAAGCGATGATCGTTTTCTTAAATCGGATTATGGATCATGAAGAGATGATCCGTGAGCAGATCGATTTACAGAAAAGAGAGGCTATGTCAGAAGAGGCGGCTGCGTATGCGGCTCTTTTGAAATAAAAACTTTATATGTCAGGAGGAAGAGTATGTTAGGAACAGGATTAGACCCAAAGTATGTAGTAACTTTTCTGGAGTTTATGCTTGCAGTGTACAGTGTGGCGCTTGTATTCAACACGGATAAGAAGGTTCTTAAAATTGTACATATCGTACTGGGTATTATATGGGTTGTTCTGGCGCTGCTGAATATTTTTCTTTGATGTGGCCGGGGTTGTTTCGCTGAGAGGAGGGACAGCCCCTCAGCTGCATTGGCGGAATTTTTTTGTGAGGAAGCTGCGGGATGAGAGTTGTACTTGACAAGTATACAGATGAAGCGGAAAAACTGCTGGAGACGATGCGCCGTACAGAGGCCTGCGCAGGCACCGTGGTATTGAGGGATGATGGCTTTTTACCAAATACAATCTTCCCGGTTTATGAATATTTTACCTATGGGCGAAAATGTAAAGCACCGGAAGAAAAGAACCTGCATTACGCCTTTTTGGAGGTGCCCGAATTTTGGGAAATACGTACATCCGGCTTACATGGCGCAGTTTATGATATGGGCTGTAAAAAGGCAGAGATTTATTTTACAGAATACCATAATCTGGAGCGTGTGGAATGGCTCATGGATGAGAGCCGGATTTATAAGATTGATTACTATAATAAATATGCTTTGAAATATGCCAGCGAATTCCTGGATGAGGATGGAAAAACGGAGTCAAAGGTATTTTATTCCGATAATAACCGGGAGGTGATGGTAAAACAGCCTCAAAGCGATACGATTACCTTGCTTGATCAGGGGAGAATAAAGGCCCTTTTTACTTCCTATGCTGAATTTATCCAATATTTTTTTGCAGAGACAGGCTCGGAGGAAGGCCAGGTACTGTTTGTTCAGGACCAGGAGGGGCTCCGATTATCGGCGCTGCAGGCAGGAGGGAAAAGCGTGTGGGAGAGCGTTTGGTTCTCCAGCGGCGAGTTGATGAAGCAATATATTGATATGGGCGGAAAGAACGGCTGCCGCTTTTATTATATACCGGAAGAATACCCGGTAAATCATGCAAGGGGAGAAGCGCTGATTTTGACATGCTCGGACCGGCTGCAGGGAATAGAATATTTGATTCATGAGCTGCCGGAGGTTATGTTCCATATAGCGGCCAATACACAGGTGTCAGATACTCTTTATCAATTGGGTGAAGGCCCGAATGTAAAAATTTATCCCCAGATCAGTATGCGTGAGCTGAATGCTTTGTGGAATCAGTGTGATTTCTATTTTGACATTAATCATTATGGGGAAATTCATAATGCCATAGATGCTGCACACCAAAAGAATCTGTTGATTATGGGGTTTGAGAATACTTTGCATTGCCGGGAGCTGGTGGACGAAGAGTGTATTTTTTCCGGGGCAGATGAAAAGAGGTTTGTATCGGAAATGAAGGCGCTTGTGAATCAGCCGGAAGCCGTGCGGGAAAGGCTGGCGAGACAGCAGAAGAAAAAATGTGAAATCTGGGAGAAGCTGTCAGGGACTGTTATGCATAAAGAGAAGAACATCTGAGAGGGAAAAAGGTGGCAATTTATATATTTAATTTATTGGTCGGGTATGTAATCAGCGGTGTGGAGCATGCACAGGGATATCGGGCATTGGCATTAAAGGATTTTTCTGCTCCCGTAAAATTTGTTTTTACAGAATTGCCCAGAAAGAGAGAAATCGATGAGTATAAAAAAATCGGAATCGATGTAAAACAGATGCTCAGCATACATCATTATTTCGCGGATAATCTCACACTGGAGTCAATGGAGAAAACGGCTGATAAGCTGGCGGAGCTCAAGGAAAGCTTACATTATACGTCTGTAAATTATCAGGAGACAGAGATCAGGCTGATCAGGAATGATTTTGTCGTTGCTTCCATTCTTTTGGAGAAAACCAATAAAGAGCATTTTTACGGTATTCATTATTTTAATCAGGGGAAGATGATCCGCACGGAATTCTATACCGGCAGAATTGTTTACGCGGATTCTTATGTGACTGCCAGATCGGACAACGGACTTTATGCAAAAACAGTAAGGCGCACCTTTTACAAAAGTGACGGATCCGTTGCCTATGAACAGATTTGGAAGAGAAATGAAGAAAGATATCTGTTCCCGGATGGAAGGCTTTGGACAAAATCACAGTTTGTGGCGGAATTTGTGAAAAGGCTTCATTTATCAGAGAGAGATATTGTTTTTCTGGATCGGAGCGCACAATTTGATTTTGTACAGCCTCTTTTTCAGTTTGGAGGAAAGGCGCGGTTTATGGCATTTTTCCACAGCGGTCATTATTTTGAAAAGGGAGAGGATCCCTGGTATCACTTGTATTTAAATTGGGAGTATTTTTACTGGTTTAAATATTCCCACAGGATTGACACCATGATCGTATCCACACAGGAGCAGAAAGAGGAATTAATAAAAAAGCTTCGGGAATACAGGTGCAGCGTTCCCAAAATAGAAGTGATTCCTGTGTCAGGAATTGAGAGGCTGCGATATCCGGATACAGAAAGAAAGCGGTATTCACTGATATCCGTTTCCCGCATCAATAAGAGAAAGAAGATTGACTGGATTATAAGAAGCGTGATAAAGGCGCATCAGAGGAATCCCGGCATTTTTATCGATATATACGGGTATGGAGAGGAGGACTATTTTCCATACCTGCAGGAATTGGTATCTGCAAACCATGCGCAGTCTTATATCAGATTTATGGGGTATATGGATGTTACGGAGGTCTATAAAAACTATGAGGTATATATATCCGCGTCGCTGTGGGAAACCCTGGGGCTTACTGTTTTGGAAGCGGCCGGTTCCGGTACGGCGATGATAGGACTGGATGTGAAATATGGCAATCGATTATTTATTCAGCCCGGAAAGAACGGATATCTTATTGAATATGACCAAAGATACATTGATGAGGATGACAGCGCTCTTATTGATGATATGGCGGAGAGAATCCTGGAGATTTTTGCCGATCAAGAGAGACTGGAGAAATTTCATAGAGCATCCTATGAAATTGCAGGAGGCTTTTCCGACGAAATAATAGCGGAAAAGTGGAGGGAGCTGCTGGCTTGAAACGCGCGTGCCAAAGCACGCAGGGAGGTGTAAGCTTGAAGAAGAGATGGACTTTGTTTTTTAGCGGTGCGGCAGTACTTCTGATCCTGGGAACAGGGGCGTGTGCCGCAGAGGATTCCGGAGCCGGGCAGGCTGAATCAGAGTCTCCTGTCAGAACGCAGGAGCTGTTGACAGATATTGATGACAGTATGGTGTCATTGGACTCCGAACCTCGGGAAAGCCAGGTGCGTGTTCCCACAGCGTCCGGAACCGTTACCTATGACAATGATATCGTGTCAGTGGATGCGTCCAATGTGGGGAACGGTTACGTGATGATCAAGTATACGGGCAGTGTCAATAAGATTAAGGTGCAGATATCCAGGGGAGATCTCACATATACCTATGATTTGAATGCCAGAGACGCGTATGAAGTGTTTCCGCTTTCAGAGGGAGACGGGACATACAGCGTTAAGGTTTTTGAAAATGTAAGCGGCAAGCAGTATTCACAGGCCTTCAGCCAGGATGTGGAGGTATCGCTGGAGGACCAGTTTGAGCCGTTTTTATATCCGAACCAGTATGTAAATTTTACCCAGGAAAGTGATGCGGTACAAAGAGCCGCCGAGTTGGCTGCCGGAGCAGAGAATGATTTGGGTATCGTGGATGCGGTATACAACTACGTGATTGACAATCTGACTTATGATACGGAAAAAGCGGAAAATGTTCAGAGCGGATATCTTCCGGATGTGGATCAGGTTTTGGCGGCGGGAAAGGGAATCTGTTTTGATTACGCGGCCCTTATGGTATCTATGCTTCGTTCCCAGGACATTCCTGCCAAGCTGGTAGTGGGTTACACAGGCAGTGTTTACCATGCGTGGGTAAATGTGTATATTGACGGTGTGGGCTGGATCGACAATTACATTTACTTTGACGGAACCAATTGGTCTTTGGCAGATCCCACATTTGCTTCCACCGGAGGGAAAAGTGATTCAATTAAGCAGTATATCGGCGACGGCGCCAATTACCAGCAAAAATACTGCTATTAACGAGGAGATGCGCTTATGAACGAGAAAACAGAGCAGAAGTACACATACAGGGAGCTTTCTGCCTTCTGTCTTCAGGTGTCCCTTCTTTTGAAGGCGGCAGTCCCCTTGGATGAAGGGCTGCGGATTATGGCAGAGGATGCGGCAAATGAAGACGAAAAGAAACAGCTGCTTTTTTTAGCCGATGAGATAGAACTGGGAGCGCCGGTTTTTGAAGCCTTGGAAAAGACAGGGGTCTTTCCCGATTATGTAATCAAAATGTCAAAGCTGGGGGATCAGACGGGAACGCTGGATCAGATGATGGAGTCTTTGGCGGGATATTATGACAAGGAGGACAGAATGATCCGAAACATTCGCAATGCCGTCACATATCCCATTATGATGGTTCTTATGCTTTTGGTGGTGCTGTTTGTGCTGTTCACCAAGGTTATGCCCATTTTCGAAGAGGTTTATGAACAGCTGGGAACCCGGCTGTCTTCCGTATCCCAGGCGGCAATCCGGCTGGGGGGTATTTTCAGCGGCGCTGCTTTAGCGGCAGCAGCAGCGGCGGCATTGGCGGTCCTGGGATTGCACATAGCATCTATATTCGGCAAAAAGGTGCATCTGGTGGAGAATGCAGTCGGGAGGCTGAAACGCTCCAATAAAACAGCCCTTCTGGCAGCAAAGAGACGCTGCAGCGCTGTTCTTGCCCTGACCTTAAAAAGCGGACTGGAATTGGAAAAGGGAATCGAATTGGCAAAGGAGCTGGCTGACAACAGCAGGATTCGGGAGTATCTGGCAAAGTGTAAGGACGAGCTGGAGGCAGGCAGGAGCTATGATGAGGCCATGAAGGACTCAGGGCTGTTTAATGGTTTTCAGATTCAGATGATCAAGGTGGGAAGCCGGAGCGGGCGCCTGGACAGCGTAATGGAAGAGATTTCCCGGGGATATGAGGAAGAGGCGGACGCATCTATTGACAATACCATCTCCAGGCTGGAACCCACAATAGTGGCAGTGCTGGCAGTGTCCGTGGGTCTGGTGCTATTGTCTGTGATGCTTCCCCTGGCAGGCATATTGTCTGCGATAGGATAATCGGGGTACAAGGATGAAGCAGTTGAAAAAAGGTTGGAATATGATAAAAGGTTATCTGATAACGGTAATGATTTTTGGCGTTGTGGTGGGAGCGTTTTTAAATGGAGTGCTGTCCATGTCCGGCAGAATGGATCGGGAGGGAGCGGAGACTCTGCGAAGCGCCATTGCCAGGGCTTCCGTTCAGTGCTATGCCATTGAAGGGCGCTACCCGCCTTCTATTCAGTACCTGGAAGAAAACTATGGAATCCGGATTGACCGGGATCGGTTTTATGTGTTCTATGAGGGGTTTGCCTCTAATATCATGCCGGATATTACGGTTGTTTCCATTTCGGAAGAATAAGGGAGAGAGAATATTTGAAAAAGCAGGTACAGCAGAAGGGCCGGACGGTCAATTTCCTTTTTACAATGCTGCTATTTTTAGTGTTTGTCATGTCTGCGCTGTTTACGGTGCTCATCGGCGGAAAGGTCTATGAAAATATCAACAATCGTATTCAGGAGAATTATTCCGGTCAGGTGGTTTTAAACTATGTGGCCAACAAAGTGAGGCAGGGGGACCGGGCGGGATGTGTGATGGTAAAGAGCATAGAGGATACGCAGGTGCTGGAGCTGGCGCAGGAAATTAACGGAAGAAAATATGTGACATGGATTTATTATGGAGACGGCGCGGTCAGAGAACTGTTCACCAATGAAGGCAGCGGGCTGGGATTAAAGGACGGCCTGGAGATTATGGAATGTCAGGGTCTGACCTTTACACAGGAGGATTCCGTCCTGAAGATACAGGTGTACGGAGCCGTATCCGGCAGCCTGTTATTGAACATCAGAAGTGGAGGAGGCCGGGATGGAGAGTAAACGCGACTCGGGAACAGCTATGTTTCTCATGGAGATCATAGCAGTAGTATGTTTCTTTATTCTGTGTGCCGGCGTCTGCATCCTGGCGTTTGTGAAAGCCAATCACTTAAGCCGTTTGGCCAAGGATGTCAATTATGCTTCTCTGGCAGCCGAGAGTGTGGCTGAGGTCTGGAAAGCGCAGGATATGGAGGGGCTTGAACGGCAGTTTTTCATGTCAATGGATGGGGAAACAGGTGTGATCTGTTGGGATAATCAGTGGAATCCTGTGGAGGATGAGAAAACGGCAGATTTTAGGGCGCAGATAGATCTGGCGGGAGACGGACCGGTGGAAGAGGCACGGATCAGGATTCGGCGGCTTCAGGATGGCACGGAATTATTTGAGTTGAACACCAGGAAAATACGCAGCAGGTAAAGCAGGCGTGAAGGGGGACAGGATTATGAATGAGAAGCAATCGGGAGGGCGGGTAAGCATCGGTACGTCATCTCTGATTTTGATATTTATTATCTTATGTCTGACAATTTTTGGTCTTCTTTCTTTGAGCAGTGCAGGCAGTGATTGGAGGCTTGCCCGGAAGAATGCGGAGTCTGTCAAGGGCTACTATGAGGCGGATGGTCTGGCAGTGGAATTCGTGGCCATGGTGGAGGAGGTGCTGTCCCGTTACAGCCGGTGTGCTGATGATGAAGAGTATCTGAGGCAGGTAAAGGAAGAATTAGGCAGTTTTTTTCAGGAGGAAGCTGCCATTGTCCGGACAGATATAGAGATGCTTTATGGACAGATGCTCCATATAGAATTGGAAATAGATCGGGAAGAAGAGGCAGGGTATCGGATCCTGAGCTGGAATGTATACCATTCTGTGGATTATGAGATCGATCAGGCCATACCTGTGTGGACCGGTGAATGATAAGAGCGGCTGGCGCAGGTATACGGCGCATAAAGGGGTAGGTAAATGAATATTGCAGAATTGCTTAGTATAGCGGTGGATAAACAGGCATCGGACATTTTTATGGTGGCAGGTATGCCTTTATCCTATAAGGCAGAGGGGCGCATTGAATGCCAGGAGGAGGATAAGCTGTATCCGGCGCAGATTGAAGATTTGATAAAAGAATTGTATAGTTTGGCGGGAAATCGAAGCATGAAGAAGATCCAGGAGGAAGGAGACGATGATTTTTCCTTTGCTCTGCCCAGGCTGTCCCGATTCCGTGCCAATGTGTTCCGGCAGAGGGGGTCTCTGGCCGCTATCATCCGTATTATTACATTTAATTTGCCGGATTATGAGAAGCTCCGCATTCCAAGAACGATTATCGATGTGGCGAAGATGACCAAAGGCATGGTGTTGGTAACAGGGCCGGCAGGAAGCGGTAAAAGTACCACCCTGGCCTGCATCATCAACGAGATTAACCGGACAAGAAATGCCCATGTCATTACCCTGGAGGATCCCATTGAGTATCTGCATCGTCATGATAAAAGTGTGGTTTCCCAGAGGGAGATCGGAACGGATACGGAAAGCTATGTGACTGGTCTTCGGGCGGCTTTACGGCAGGCGCCGGATGTAATCCTTCTGGGAGAGATGCGGGATTATGAGACAATCAGAACCGCCATGACAGCGGCGGAGACAGGACATTTGGTGATATCAACGCTCCATACCATAGGCGCAGCCAATACCATAGACCGTATTATTGACAGCTTCCCGCCACAGCAGCAGCAACAGATCCGGGTGCAGATATCCATGGTTATGGAAGGGGTTATTTCACAGCAGCTGCTCCCTGCTCTGGACGGCGGTGTTCGTCCGGCATTTGAGATTATGTTCTTTAATAATGCCATACGGAATTTGATTCGTGAATCCAAAATACATCAGATTGATAATGTCATCGCCACATCTCAGAAGGAGGGGATGGTATCTATGGATACAAGTCTGATCCAGATGTATCAGAAAGGACTCATTTCCAGGGAAACTGCGATTACCCACAGCAATAACAGTGAGTTGATGGAAAAAAAGATTGAAAGGCTGTGAGACCGGTGAAACTTCTGTCTTTTGCGCTTGCTATCAGGAGGGTTCCTATGCTATGATAATTGCAGTTGTCTGCGGAAATTTCAGGACGGCAAATGTGCGGAAAGGCAGTGGATCGCTATATGAGTGAAGTGGAATCGAAAAATTTTATTGAAATGATTATCGAAAAGGATCTGGAAGAGGGAAAATGTGACGCCGTGCGTACCCGGTTTCCTCCGGAGCCCAACGGCTACCTGCATATCGGACATGCCAAGAGTATTCTTCTGAATTACGGACTGGCGCAGAAATATAACGGAAAGTTTAATATGCGCTTTGACGATACCAATCCCACAAAGGAGGATATCGAGTTTGTGGAATCCATTAAGGCCGACGTCCGGTGGCTGGGGGCCGACTGGGAGGACAGGCTTTTTTTTGCCTCCGATTATTTCGGCCAGATGTATGAGGCGGCAGTGAAGCTGATCAAAAAGGGCAAGGCCTATGTGTCCGATCTGACCGCGGATCAGATCAGAGAATACAGAGGGAGTCTCACCGAGCCGGGCAGAGAGGATCCGGGAAGCGGCAGAGGCGTGGAGGAAAATCTTCGGCTGTTTGAGGAGATGAAGGCCGGAAAGTATGCCGACGGTGAAAAGGTGCTCCGGGCCCGTATCGACATGGCTTCCCCCAATATGAATATGAGGGATCCGGTGATTTACCGGGTGGCCCATATGAGCCATCACAATACGGGGGATACCTGGTGCGTCTATCCCATGTACGATTTTGCCCATCCGATTGAGGATGCCATCGAGGGGATTACCCACTCTATCTGTACCTTGGAGTTTGAGGACCACAGGCCTCTCTATGACTGGGTGGTAAGGGAGCTGGAGTATCCCAGGCCGCCGAAGCAGATCGAGTTTGCGAAGCTGTATCTTAAAAATGTGGTGACCGGGAAGAGGTATATCAAAAAGCTTGTTCAGGAGGGGATCGTGGACGGCTGGGACGATCCCAGGCTGGTGTCCATCGCCGCTCTCAGACGCCGGGGCTTTACGCCGGAATCCATCCGGCGGTTTGTGGAGCTGTGCGGCGTGTCCAAGGCCAATTCCATCGCGGATTATGCGGCGCTGGAGTACTGCATTCGTGAGGATCTGAAGACGAAGGCTCCCCGGCTGATGGCGGTGCTGGATCCGGTAAAGCTGATCATCGACAATTACCCCGAGGGGCAGACCGAAATGCTGACGGCGGTGAATAATCCGGAAAACGAGGAGCTGGGTACCAGGGAGATTCCCTTCGGGAGAGAGCTGTATATCGAGAGAGAGGATTTTCTGGAGGAGCCTCCCAAAAAGTATTTCCGTATGTTTCCCGGCAATGAGGTGCGTCTGATGAACGCCTATTTTGTCACCTGCACCGGCTGTGTGAAGGACGCGGAGGGGAATATTACGGAGGTGCACTGTACCTATGATCCGGCCTCCAGAGGGGGCAACAGCCCCGACGGGCGAAAGGTCAAGGGAACCATTCACTGGGTGGCCGCGGAGACGGCGGTTTCTGCCCGGGTGCGCCTGTATGAGAATATTATCGATGAGGAAAAGGGCGTGTACAATGAGGACGGAAGCCTGAACCTGAATCCCAATTCTCTCACTGTGTGCGAGGACTGCCGTCTGGAGCCGGCGTTTGCAGGGGCAAAGGCTTATGACAGCTTTCAGTTTGTGCGGCAGGGATTCTTCTGTGTGGATGCAAAGGACTCCAGGCCGGAGGCGCTGGTCTTTAACCGGATCGTGTCTTTGAAGAGCTCTTATGTGCTGCCGAAGTCTTCTGACTGAATCTGACGGAAATGGTAAGATGCCATGTATGACATGACGATACGTCTGCGCACGGACAGCGGAAAATGTCTGTATGAGCAGATTTATGAGCATATCAGAAAAGAAATCAGCGACGGGAAGCTTCTCACAGGAGAGAAGCTTCCCTCTACGCGTTTTCTGGCGGAATATCTTCAGGTGTCCAGAAGCACCGTGGATTATGCCTACGGCCAGCTTCTGGACGAAGGATATATCGAGGCCAGGCCCTGTAAGGGATACTTTGTGTGTCCCGTGAAAGAATTGTTTCGGATGGAGGCGGAAAACACAGAGACCGGGCAGGGGGCCTGGGCGGAGCGTAAAAGAAGCCATGAGAAAACCCGGACAGAATCCGGGGAGAGCCGCGGCAAAGATCAGACAGGCATGGAGGCTGTCCGCCAGGAGCCGCTGGTGGAGGAGGGCGGACGAAGCGCCGTTTTTTCAGCGCCCTGCCAGTACGATTTTTCTCCCTATGGCATCGACATGTCGGGTTTTCCCTTTGACACCTGGCGGAAGATCACCAAAAATATTCTCACCTATGCCAACGGCGATTTGTTTTCCCGGGGCGGCCCCCAGGGAGACCTGCAGCTGCGCCAGACCATCAGCAGATATCTGCATTCCTCCCGGGGAGTAAACTGCAGTCCGGAGCAGATTATTGTGGGAGCGGGCAATGATTATCTGCTGCTTTTGCTGGAAAAGATTTTGGGGCGGCATGTGCGCATTGCCATGGAGAATCCCACCTACGCCAGATCATATCTTATTTTCCGGTCCTTTGCCTATGATATTGTGACAGTGGACATGGATGAGAACGGCATGAGGCCGGGACAGCTGGAACAGGAGAGGGTGCGCTGTGCTTACGTGATGCCCTCTCATCAGTTTCCGGCCGGGACGGTCATGCCCATCGGAAGGAGGCTGGAGCTTTTGAAGTGGGCCTGCGGAGGACCGGACCGGTATCTGATCGAGGATGATTATGACAGTGAGTTCCGGTACAGGGGAAAGCCCATACCCGCCCTTCAGGCCTCCGACGAACAGGGCAGGGTCATATATATCGGCAGCTTTTCCAAGGCCATAGCGCCGGCGATCCGGGTCAGCTTTATGGTACTGCCCGAGCCTTTGCTGGAGAAATATAAAAGGGACTGTTTTTTTTATTCCTGTACGGTATCCCGGATCGATCAGAGTATTTTAAACGTTTTTATACGGGACGGGTATTTTGAGAGGCATTTGAATAAAATGCGGAAAATATACAGAGCAAAGCACGAACTGCTGCTGGAGGAGCTGCGCCCTTTTCGGAAGAAATTTCGGATATCCGGGGAGAATGCCGGGCTGCATCTGCTGTTGACGGCCAGGGATCAGATCAAGGAACATGAGCTGGTGAGGAAAGCGGCGGAGAAAGGGGTCAGGGTTTACGGCCTGTTTGACAGCATGGCGGAGCCGGGGGATGAGGCCGGGAGCGATGCCCGGGGAAAAATGGAGGGCGCAGCAGGAGTCTTTGAGGGCGCCACTGTTCTGCTGGGCTTTGGCGGTTTGGATTCCAGGGAGATCCGGGAAGGAATTGAACGGCTGAAGGAAGCCTGGCTGTAGAGGGAAAACGAAGAATTTAATATCATAGAAGCCTGCCGGCAGGCGGCATGCAGTATGCCGCCTGTGGGTAATGCAGGTGTTTTGCGCGGATGCAGATATTAGAGGTCTTACTGGTCTGACAGAGGGGGTTCCTCCTCCGGACCGTCTTCCTCGTCAAAAAACTCTTCCACGGCTTCTTCCACTTTTTCTCCGGCCTGGGCCATATGCTCTGACAGGGGAATGAAGGAATCGGAGGCCTGGGTTTCCTGCCCGTCCGCTGATCCGGGCTCCGCTTCAGCCTTCTCAGAGGGCTCTGCGGCAGCTTCTTCGTCCTTGGTGTCCGGAGTAAGAGGAACATAATTGCGTCCGGCGGCAGTGTCTTCCTCCGTATCTTTGCCAAAGTCGTCAAAATCCTCATCCTCGGGTATGGCGGCGCCGGACTTTTTATGCATAAAGTAATATGCGGCAGCGGCGGCGGTGCCGACGGCGGCGGTAAAAAGCATTATTTTTCCAAATTTTTTTGCCATAAGTTGCTCCTTTCGATTGGTTGATCCTGTTGAGTTTCATTTTAATACTATTCTGTAAAATTGAAAAGAGAATATGTACAAATTTAGGAAAAATTTATTGTTTCGGTTTCACTGCATAAAAAAGTATGCTAAAATATGAAAATACAGAGCACGGGGACAGGAGCAGGATACATGAACAGCAAGTTCTTTGATCTGAAAAAGGAAAAACAGGACAGAATGATCAATGCAGCCCTGAAAATATTTGCGCTCCAGGGCTACCGCCATGCCAGTACTGACGACATTGTGCGGGAGGCGTCCATCAGCAAGGGGCTTTTGTTTCACTATTTTGGAAGCAAGCTGGGAGTTTACCAGTTTATTTATGACTATAGTGTCAGATATATGAATCTGGAGCTGCGCTCTGCCGTGGATCCCGGAGAAAAGGATCTTTTTGAGGTTGTAAGGCAGAGGGAGCAGGCCCGGATGCGGGCCATGCGGGGATATCCTTATATGCAGCAGTTTTTGAACCGGTCCATGTCGGAGGACGTAAGCGGTGTTCTCATAGCCGTTGAGGATAAGAAGAATTCTCTGGAAAAGACCTATGAGGCCATTAACGGGCAGATCGATTACGGGCTGCTGCCTCCGGGGGTGGATGGGAGCCGGCTTTTGAGGATCCTGGATTTTACCGTTCTGGGGCTGATGACGGAGCATTTTCAGGAGGCTTCCTTTCAGCCGGAAATGCTGTATGAAGAGATTTGCTCTTATTTGGGACTTATGAAGCGGCTGGCAAATATGCCGGCGCAGGAACAGGACGCCGCCCATACCCGGAACCGGGAGACCGAATTGTGAGACCGGAGACCGGGCTGTGAGGCCGGAAACCGATTTGTGAGACTGGTATGTGATTCCGCGCTCCGCGCCGGCGGGAAAGGGCGGCGGTTTGTCCTGAGGCTATTTGCTGGTCTTGTAAGGCGCATCTGCCGGGTAGCCGCCCTTCAGCTTCTGCATGCCCCGCTGAATGGCATCCCGGGAGTTTTTCCAGTCGGCGTCCTTATTGCGGTAGTCGAATTTTTCTACCATCCAGGATACGTCCTCTGCCAGCCGATTCATATTCTGTTCCATGAGGGGAAGAAGGGCGGCGTAGAAGTCTTCCTGATCCCTGCCTGACAGACGTGTGTCGGCGGCCTGGCACAGATCGCCGAAATGGGACAGGCAGAAGCCTTTTCCGTTTTTGATCTTTTCACGGAAGCTGTCGTCCTGCTTCCACAGGTAGAAGAAGGTATCCAGATATCTTTCATAGGTATCCCGGTAATGAGAGCAGATGTAGCAGGATGCTTCCTTTTCCCGGACCCAGCTGCTGATGGCGTTTCCTCCGGCTTCGGCCTTTTTGAATTTGTCCTTCAGGGAAGGCTTCCCGGGACGAAAGCCGGAAAAGGTTTTGTGCATCTCGCCGATCATGCGCTGGTAGTGGGTTTTCAGGATCCAGGCGTTGCCCAGGGTATTGCCATAGTCGAACATTTTTTTGAAATGATCCCGGCAGAACCCCGCTTTATCCGTCATTTCCCTGATATCCGCTTCCATGTAGGAGCTGCTGCTGCCCAGCACAAAGTCCAGAAGATCCTGTTCGATGCTCCTTTCAATGAAGCAGAAGGGACATTCGTCGCCGGCGTTTACCGCATCGTTCAGCGGAATGGTATAGAGTTGTTCTTTCATGGGGCACCTCCGTGTATTTTGTATTGTGAGAGCGCTTTGCAAATGTTGCTGGTTCTATTTTAGCGCAAAGGGTGAAAAATTACCAGGGCTTTTGCCCCCCAAATCCGTGCAAGCACATTTTGGGGGCTTCTGGGGAGGCAGAAAGTGGAACAGTTCAGCCGCGCCACTCGCAAAGCCGTGCCTGCGGCCCTTATCGCTGCTTCGCAGCTGCCTTTGCTCGTATGCTGGCGCTCCCTCAGTCCCAGAGAAGCCCCCCAAATCCGTTCAAGCACATTTTGGGGGCTTCTCTGGGACTGGCTGAACTGTTAATGAAAATTAAGAATTGTTTTGTTGTATTGTTTGGATCAAGAGGCTACTATATATTTTGGGGTAATTAAAGAAGCAACGAAAGATGTGATAACATTTGATTTTCAGCAGTATAGAATTCTTACTTTGTTTTCTTCCTGCTTTTTTGATATTATATGGTCTGGTTCCTGCAAAGATGAAAAATGTTGTGCTTCTCACGGGAAGTCTTATTTTTTATGCCATTGGGGAGCCCCGGTATCTGTTTTTGCTCATGGTTTCGGTTCTGGTAAATTATATGGTGGGACTGCATCTGGAGCAGAGAGGAAAGCGGAAGGGTAAGAAAAAGGGACAAAAAATAAAAACACAAAAGATGAGCAGATCCGAGAGAAAAAGGAGGCTGCTTCTGGTTCTGGCCGTGGTTGGGAACATCGGTGCTCTGGCGGCGTTCAAGGGCGGTCTGGGGGAGAAGGGGCTTCCGCTGGGCATCAGCTTTTATACCTTTCAGATTCTCTCCTATCTGATCGATGTATATCGGGGAGATCAGCGCAGGGAGGATTCTTTCGTGAGGTTTGCCGCGTATGTGGTCATGTTTCCTCAGCTGATATCCGGACCGATTGTCAGCTACGGTGAGGTGGAGGAGAGGCTGCATCGAAGAGAATTTTCGGCCCGAGGAATACAGGACGGGCTGAAGGTATTCACCATGGGGCTGGCGGCCAAGGTTTTGCTGGCAGATCGGATTGGGCTGCTGTGGCACGAGGTTCAGGTGACGGGCTATGAGAGTATTTCCACGCCGCTTGCCTGGCTGGCGGCATTTGCTTTTTCCATGAAGATCTATTTTGATTTTTATGGGTATTCGCTTATGGCAATGGGCTTGGGAAGGATTCTGGGCTTTGAGCTTCCCGAAAATTTCAGAGAGCCGTATATGGCGCGTTCGATCCGGGACTTTTACCGCAGATGGCATATCACCCTGGGAAGGTGGTTCTGCCGGTATGTGTATATTCCGCTGGGGGGCAGCAGGGTCAGGGAGCTTCGCGCCGTATGCAATCTGCTGGCAGTGTGGTTTTTGACATCCATATGGCATGGCGGAACGGCAAATTTCCTGATCTGGGGAATGTTTTTATGGCTGTTCATCGTGCTGGAAAGACAGTTGGACAGGCTGGGAGTGACCAGGATTTTTCAACGGGGCATAGGCAGGGCGATTCCGCACCTGTATCTGTGGATCGTGATCCCGGTGACCTGGGTGTGTTTTGCCGTCACGGACGTGAGCCAGCTTCAGGTTTATCTGGGGAGAATGTTCGGCATGATAGAGGAGGGGCGGATCAGCGCCGGGGATTGGGTCAGGGCACTGGGAAGCTACGGCACTCTGTTTATTGTGGGCGCCATTGCATGTACCTCATGGGTCAGGAAGCTTTTTGCAAAATGGAAGGACAGCCCGGTGGGAAGTATTTTGCTGGTGGTTCTTTTCTGGATCTGTGTGTGGAGGCTGCAGGTGGAGGGTCAAAACCCGTTTATGTACACGAATTTCTGACAACAGCCGGGCGGCAGTCAGTGAGAGGATGCTGCTGAACTGCCGGCCTTGTGGAGGATAAGGCATATCCGTCCCGGATGTGCGTAAGATACGTATTGGAGGTTTTAGTTTGAAGTGGTTTCGCAAATGGAATTATCTCATATTGCTTTTGGCGGCAGGAATGGTTTATCTGTCCTGTTTTGATAAGTGGCAGGTTTACGCCGGGCCTCTGGAGAAGGTGAAGGCCTTCTATGATCGGATGGTTTCGGAGGAGGATCCCCGGGCGGGAGCTCCGGGCACCGGCGAAGGGCAGAATCCGCCTGCTTTTGGCGGATCGGATGGTAACGGAACCGGAGGAAGCAGCGTGCCCGGAACCGGGGAAGACGCATCGGGAGCAGACGGGGACGGTCAGAATGAGACGGATGCCTCTGGAGGACAGCTCCCGGGAACAAATCTTGGGCATACTCCGGGGAGCCCGGAAGGGCAGAGTCCGGAGGACGCAGACTGGCAGAACCTGGAGGGGGCAGCCGGACAGGAGGGAGGCGCGGATGCGGAGCCTCAAATGCCTGAGCTCACTTATATGGAGGTAGAGGATAATTATTTTGCAGATGCGGTGTTCATCGGGGATTCCAGAACCGTGGGAATGTATGAGTACGGGGGGCTGGGAGATATTTCCACCTTTTATGCTTCCACGGGGCTGACGGTGTATAAGCTGTTTGACGCCGAGATTGCCCAGGTGGAGGGGCAGAAGAAAAAGGTGTCCGTGGAGACGGCACTGCAGCAAAATCAGTTTGCAAAGATTTATCTGATGATCGGGATCAACGAAATGGGCAGGGGAACGGTAGAGACCTTTATCGAAAAGTATCAGGAGGTAGTGGGACGGCTGCAGGAGCTGCAGCCGGAGGCCATCATCTATGTTCAGGGGATTATCAAGGTGACCACGGCCCGGTCAGAGCAGGGGGACTATATCAATAATGAAGGGATCGTGGCCCGGAATGAGGAGCTGGCGAAGCTGGCGGATAACGAAAGGATTTTTTATCTGGATGTGAACCCGCTGATCTGTGACGAAACCGGAGGAATGGAGCCTGAATATACAGGCGACGGAGTGCATCTGAAGGCGAAATACATTGATATCTGGAAAAACTTTTTGAAGAGCCATGCCGTATCGGAGGATTACCTGAAGGCTGTAAGGGGGGAGAGCGATAGTACGGCGGGAACCATGATCGGCGCAGAACAGTAATTCAGTTATAGTGCTTTGTGAGTTGACGTTGTTACTTTTCACGGGTAGGGGCCGCGAGGTGTTTTTGTGCGCTGTTTGCACA
>CAMWUL010000046.1 GCA_947177445.1 uncultured Lachnospiraceae bacterium
TACCTTTTACGTCCATTACCAGGATGTGAATCAGCTGATGGAGCAGCTGGTGGCGGAAATGTATGACCAGATCATGGCTTTTTTTCTGGAGAAGGATGAAACGGGAGAAAAGCTGAGAAGGGACGGGTTCCTCCGTCTGTTTGAAATGATCCGTGAGCACAGAGACTTCTTTCAGATGTATCTGGAGACCTTCGGCAGTCTGACGCTGGGCTATGATTTTTTGCCGTATCCCCTGCAGGAGCGGGCGGATCAGCTGGTCTCGGATATGGGCTGGGATTCGGAGGAGGAGCTTCGATATCATCAAACCTTTTTCTGCGAGGGACTGTCGGCGGTGATCCGCAGGTGGATTTCCCGGGGCTGTTTGGAGGAGCCGGAGCAGATGGTGGCTATTATCGGCAGAGAATATGCTCCGGTCAAGAATCAACTGATAAAGAGGCAGATGGAAGAGCGCTGAGGGTGGATATCTGCGAAAACATAGTATCGATAACTATGTAAAGAAAGACGCCAAACCGTAAAAAGTGATAAAAAAAGACAAAACACATTGATATTTTTCACAAAAGATGGTACGCTATACCTGTAACGGATTATATCAGTACAGTGCATTCCCGGTCTGGTCAGACGGGCAGGGATGAGGCATTGAAAAATCAGGTAAGGGATATGGGATTATGAAGGAAACATTTCATATTATCAGTGACGGCTCCTGCGATCTTCCCACCGGGCTGGTGCAGGAAAAGAATATCACGGTGGTACCGTTTTATGTGTCTTTTGACGATGAGAAATATCTGAAGGAAAATGTGGAGATCGGGATCAGGGATTTCTACCAGCAGATGGTGGATCGAAAGGGGGTATATCCCAAGTCGTCCATGCCGTCGGCGCAGGATTATATGGAAGTGTTTCTTCCCTGTGCCAGAGAGGGAATACCGGTGCTCTGTATCTGTATTACCGCCAAATTCAGCGGTTCTCTGCAGTCTGCCGTGAATGCCCGGTCCCTTGTGCTGGAGGACTATCCGGAGGCTGAGATCCGGGTCATCGACAGCACCGTGGACACGGTGCTTCAGGGCTTGTATGTGCTGGAAGCCGTAAAGCTTCGCGACAGCGGCGCAAGCTGTGAGGCTGCTGCTGCCCGCCTGACACAGATCGGCAGTACCGGAAGAATCTTTTTTACGGTGGGAGACATGGAATATCTGCAGCATGGCGGACGCATCGGCAAGGTGGCCGCCGTGGCGGGAGGCGTTCTGGGGATTCGTCCTGTGATCACACTGAAGCAGGGAGAAATCTTCCCCTCGGGTATAGGCAGGGGGCGGAAGCGGACCTCGGAAAAGGCACTGGAGCTTTTGGTGAAATATATTCAGGAGAGCAGGAAGGGAATTGAGAATTTCAGCATTACGGTGGGCTTCGGCTATGACCGTGAGGAGGCGGAGGCCTTCCGGGATCACGCCCTGGAGACCCTGCGGAGCAAAGGCCACGCCATAGAGGAGATTCCCATTTATCAGATCGGGGCTACCATCGGCGTGCATACGGGGCCTTATCCTCTGGGCTTCGGCATCATAGAGAAGGCTTTGAAGTAAAGAAGAGCTGTCAGGGCAGTAATGCCGCTGACAGCTCTTTGATGTTGGAGAAGGCGAAGCTGGCAGGAAAGGGCGTATCCTTCATATCCTCCGGCTGTGCCTCTCCGGTGAAGACCACACAGGTGTCCACTCCTGCGTTGATGCCGCAGGCGATGTCGGTGTAGAGCCTGTCCCCTACCACCAGCGTCTCATCCCGGCGAAATCCGGATAATTCCAGGCACAGATCCACCACCCGGCGGCTGGGCTTGCCCAGATAGACAGGCTCCTTTCCCGTGGCATCCGTGATCATGCGGCAGATGGCCCCGCAGTCGGGCACGAAGCCGAAGTCCACGGGACAGCACAGATCAGGATTGGTGGCATAGAAGGGAGCGTCGGTGGTCTGCAGAACCCGGGAGATCCGGATCAGCTTTTCGTATGTCAGTTCACTGTCGTAAGCCGCCACCACACAGTCCACGTCTTCTTCCGCTTCCTCCGTGACCTCCAGGCCGGCACTTTGCAGCTGTGCCAGAAAGGACCGGGTTCCCAGAACAAAAATTTTTTTGCCGCAAAACTCTTCCAGCAGAAAGCGGAGTGTCATATAGCCGGAGGTAATAAACTGATCCTCCGAGGTCTCCAGGCCGAAGGCGCTGCGGAATTTTTTTACATAATCCTGTCCGCTTTTGGTGGAATTGTTTGTGATATAATAAGCCTTTCCGCCGATGCGTTCAATGTGCTTTAACAAATCGGCGCTGCCCTGGTAGAGGGTGTCCCCCACCGCCAGGGTGCCGTCGATATCAAATAAAAACAGCTTTTTCTCCTTCAGAGATTCCGTGTTCCGGGACTTTTTTGTGTTCAGCATTTTTCCTCCATGCAGGGGCAGCTTTTACTGGGGGTCCGTAAACCGCAGGCTGTCAATGACAGTCTGGTACAGGGTGTCCGCGGTGCTTCCGAAGGATTCATGGATGTAAAAATCCAACTCTACAAAATGGTCCTCCCTCTGGATGATAATGTACCGATTGCGGAAGACGGAGCCGTTATCATTCGTGGTGCTTCCAAAGCAGTCCAGTGCCGGAGCGCCGTCCACGGTGGTGGTTTGGGTCTGGTAGCCCTCCTGTGTCTCCAGATACTCTGCCATGTCTGCTAAGTAGCTATCCGGATTTTCCATGGAATATACATCCATATAGAGAGTGGACATATCCCAGATGTTATCCCCGTCATAGGGAGAGGTGAAGCAGAACGGATCGTTCTCGGAGTTCTGGCTGAACTCCCAGATGTAGGGAAGAGCGAAGCTCATGCCCAGAGAGTCCATGTTATAGGTTAACATGGCGGGCAGGGGAATTTCGGGCTCCTGCGCAAGGGCTGTCTCCAGCTCCTCCTGGGTGATGGATATATTGCATTCCGCTTCCGTGTCCGCCAGGATTTTTTCGGCCAGCAGGCGGGTCACAGGCGCCAGCACGGAAAAGTGATCCTGTCCTTCCAGAATATAGCAATTGATATTGTCATTTTCTGAGGCGTTCTGTATATTCCGGAGATTGTCGGAATTACCGTCGCTGCCCTCGATAAGGAAGGTGGGATTTTTCACGTCCTTCAGCCAGTAGATGGGGGAACGCATGACATACTCCTCATCCTTGTCGGTGTCAAAGGTAAACTGGGAGTTGTTGTGATATTTGATTTCATCCACTGCGCCGAAGCAGAAGACTGCCCGGAACATATCGGAGTATTCCGCAGCCAGTAAAGCCCGGGTGCCGCCGGTGCTGTGGCCTCCCAGGTAAATCCTGTCCGGATCCACATAGGGCAGAGAAGCGGCGTATTCACAGGCGGATACAAGATCGTCCACCTCGCCGAAAAGAGTTTCATAATATCCGGGATTGCCGTTGCCGCCCCGGAAGGAAGGGTACATGGTCAAAATGCCCTCCTGCCAGAAGGCGGAGCCTGTCTGATCATTGTCCCATTCCGGGTAGCACCAGGGGAAATCGTCGATGCCGTTGCCCCAGCCGCCTACCACCCAGATAATGATAGGGTGTTTTTCACCGTCGCCGGGATCAGCGGACACATAGGCGGCCATATCGCCTATTTTGGAGGGATAAGCCACCAGCTCAAAGCCATCCGCCGGCACCGGCACGGAGTAGGTGTCGTTCTCCTCCCGGGCCAGGGTGGTCTGGAAGGCATCGTGGGCCTGGGCAAAGCTCTGGGAGGTGAGATCCCCAAAGCTGTAGTTTTCGGAAGAGCCGCCCTGGGAAGCATCCTGGTCTGTCCCGGAGGAGGACTGGGTCAGAGGCTTACCGCCCTGAGATCCCGTCTGCTGGGAGGGTGGATTCGATTCTCCTGTCCCGGAGGAGCAGGAGACAGAAAGCAGAGACATGGCTGTCAGTGCAAGTGCCAGAATTTTTTTTGTGTTTTGGAGTTTCATGTTTCGTTCATTCCTTTCATATATCATCGGAGGCTTCGACGCAAGGCGCCGAAGCCTCCACCCTGCGTAGAGAATCTTATCACGAAAATCGGAAAAATTCAATATTCAGAAGAGACTGAGTCTCTGACTCATTCTTGCAAAACCAGGTCAAATATGCTACACTGATTTCAAGATCTGAAAAAACGAATGCGGGGGGAGACAATATGGGATTTTTAAGCAGACTCTTTAAGGGAGATACGCAAGAGCATGCGCAAAATCAGAATAAGACCTCTGGCAGTTCACCCTGGCCTGAGCATCTGAAGGGTACAGACCGCGACCCGGACGAAGAACCCTGCTGGTATGCGGAGCATATTCTTCGGAACCGGCTGGAAAGGATATTTTCCGAGGAATGGAGCGGCTATGAGGTGCGAAAGGACATTCCGGCCTCACAGCTGGGCGCACCGGCAAAAAGTCATGACTACAGCTACGGTCTGTATCTGCAGGGCCAGCCCAAAGCCATGGTGATGGTATTGGAGGACAAGGATGACTATCGGCGTAAAAACGTAGTATCCTCCCACAGAGCATGTGAAGACAAGGGGATTTTCTGCATGAATCTGCTGCCCCATATGCCCAACCGCCGTTCCTACATTTCCAAACGCCTGAAGGAAAACGTGCGATAGTCCGGCACATAAAAACTTTATTATGCAAAAAAGAAAGAGAAATGCAGTGAACGCTGCGCCCGCGGGGGATAAAGCATGTTCCGCTACCATTCGGCGTTTTGCGGGCAACGGGAATATGTTCAGTCCGGTGGCAGTTAGCACGGCTTAACTGCTTCAAAGCCGTTTCTCTTTCTTTTTTTATTCCCGCGAGCAATGAGCCAAGGGGCCGTGCTTGCACGGACAGCTGGCGAATGCCGCGAGGGTCAAATACCCCGCCCCTTGGGGCGCTTCAAGCTTGATACCCCGTTTCTTACAGCGGGGTCTTTGATTGCTTCCGGAGTCAGCAGACGAAAAGGATAACACATGACCATTTTGGAAAAAGCCTCCTGCCGTGAAAGCTGGCAGGAATTCTTAAATTATAAGCTGGAGCGGCAGCACCTGGACGCCGGACAGGAGCGGGAGCTGCGCGGCTTTATGGAGCGCGGCGCATATCTGCCCCTGTGTCAGGCCTGGGCCCGGGGCGAATACCCCGCCCAGTACCCCACTAAGCGTGTAATCAATAAACAGGGAACGAAAAAGAAACGAATCGTCTATTCCTTTACCGGAGATGAGGGTATTTTTTTGAAATTCATTGCCTTTCAGCTCTTTGACTTTGATAATTATTTTTGCGATAACTGTTATGCGTTCCGCCGTGGTTTCGGGGTAAAGGACGCCCTTCGCCGCATCCGACAGCAGGCCGGAATTGGCGGAATGTACTGCCTGAAGGTGGATATCAGCAACTATTTTAATTCCATCTGTGTGGAGAAGCTGCTGGAAAAGCTGGCCTTTGTCCGGGAGCAGGATGAAAAGGCCTACGAGCTGTTTGAAAGGATTCTGTCCAGGGAGCAGGTGTGGGAAAACGGAAGGCTTGTGCAGGACCGCCACGGCGCCATGGCCGGCACTCCTGTCTCTCCCTTTTTTGCCAATGTGTACCTGAGGGATATGGATGCTCATTTTCAAGGTCAGGGCACACTATACTTTCGCTACTCCGACGATATATTGATTTTTGCGGACACGGAGTCCCTTCTGAGCCTGTACCAGACACAGCTGTACCGTATGCTGGACGAGCTTTCGCTTTCCGTCAATCCGGAAAAGCTTCATGTTTCCCGGCCCGGACAGCCCTGGGAATTTCTGGGTTTCGGTTATCGGAACGGTGAAATCGGTCTGTCGGAAATGACCGTCAAAAAAACCAAGGCCAAGATCCGGCGGAAAGCGGAGACCCTGCGCCGCTGGCAGAGAAAAAAGGGATTGTCCGGCGATAAAGCGGCCATCGGCCTGATCCGCGCAATGAATCAGAAATTTTACGGTGCCAGGAAGCCGTCAGAGGAATTTCAGGAGGTCAGCGCCTTTACCTGGAGCCGGTGGTTTCTCCCGAACCTTACCGTGGATACGGACCTGAAGGAGATCGACACCTATTTTCAGGAATACATCCGTTATGCGGTGACAGGGCGGCATTACAAAGGAAATTACCGCATCCGGTATGAACAGCTAAAGGCCTGGGGCTACCGCAGCCTGGTCCATGAATTTTATTCCCGCGAGCAATGAGGAAAATAGCCATGCTTGCATGGGTATTTGACTATGAACGAAAACTGAAAAGAGGTGCAGCATGGCAAGAACCGTTGGAATCGGAATACAGGATTTCGGTAAAATAATTGAAAAAAAATGTTTCTACGTGGATAAAACCGCTTTTATAAAGGAATGGTGGGAAAATGAAGATGACGTGACCTTGATCACCCGCCCCCGCCGATTCGGCAAGACTCTGACCATGAGTATGGTAGAACAGTTCTTTTCTGTGGAATACGCAGACCGCGGGACGGTTTTTGAGAATCTGGCCATATGGAAGGAGGAAAAGTACCGGCAGCTGCAAGGGACATATCCGGTGATTGCTCTCAGCTTTGCCTGCGTAAAGGAAACGGATTTTCAGAATGTCAGGAAAAGAATATGCAGTCTGATCAAAGAATTGTACAACAAATATGATTTCTTATTGGACAGCGGATATCTCAACGAGGATGAAAAGGAGACCTATCAGAAGATTTCCGCACAGATGGAAGATTATACCGCCATGAATTCCCTTAAAGCGCTGTCAGATTATCTTTCCCGCTATTATGGGAAAAAGGTCCTTTTTTTACTGGACGAATACGATACGCCCATGCAGGAGGCTTATGTAAATGGCTGCTGGAAGGAATTGGCAGAATTTATCAGAGGTCTCTTCAACGCTGCTTTCAAGACAAATCCTTATCTGGATAAAGCGATTATGACCGGAATTACCCGGGTCAGTAAAGAGTCCATTTTCTCCGACCTGAACAACCTGACAGTGGTAACGCCAATGTCAGACATGTATGCCCAGTACTTTGGCTTTACGGAAAAGGAAGTATTTTCCGCATTGGATGAGTATGGAATGGGAGACAAAAAAGATGCGGTCAAACAATGGTATGATGGTTTTACATTTGGCCGCCGTCAGGATATCTATAACCCCTGGTCTATCCTGAATTATCTGAAAATCGGAAAATTAGCTCCTTATTGGGCAAACACCAGCTCCAACAGTCTGGTGGGAAAGCTGATCCGTGAAGGCAGTCCTGACGTAAAAATCACTATGGAGAAGCTTCTGAACGGTGAAGCCTTCTCCACGCAAATTGACGAACAAATCATTTTTAATCAATTGGATGCAGATGAGACTGCCATTTGGAGTCTGCTTCTGGCAGGCGGATACCTGAAGGCCGCGGGACCTCCGGAAAAGGGAGATTTTCATGAGGAAGTATATCCCTTGTCGATTACTAACCTAGAAGTCCGTCTCATGTTTGAAAAAATGATACAGGGATGGTTCGGCCGATGCTCCGGCAGGTACAACCGCTTTATCAGGTCACTTTTGTCAGGCCGGCTTGAGGATATGAATGGCTATATGAGCGACATTGCCTGTGAGCTTTTCAGCAGCTTTGACGGGGGAACGCATCCTTCCGAAAAAGGCAGGCCGGAACGGTTTTACCACGGCTTTGTGCTGGGACTGCTGGTGGAGCTGAAAGACAAATATGCCATTATTTCCAACGGGGAGAGCGGCTACGGAAGATACGATATCATGCTGGAGCCAAAGCATCCGGATTCAGACGCCTTTATCATAGAATTTAAAGTAGTGGACAGCCAGAAGGGCGAGACCCTTGAAACAGGCGTCGTGTCCGCTTTGGAACAAATTGAAAAAATGCGGTACGAAACGGCTCTGTCAAAGAAAGGCCTTGCCCCGGAGCGCATTCGGAAATATGGCTTTGCCTTTGAAGGGAAAAAGGTTTTAATCGGCCAGGGATAATGCCGTTGTTACTTTTCACGGCTTCGCCGTTCAAAGCAACATGATGCACACAAAATGAGCAAAAAGCGCTCATTTTGGCGCGTGCTGCCTCGGGTTTTTGTGCAAACAGCGCACAAAAACACCTCGCGGCTCCTACCCGTGAAAAGTACCATGTCATTACACTTCATGCCATGTGACCAGCCTTGACAATAGGAGAGAAGGCATAGTAGACTTGGATAAAAGAAGTCACGGAAGGCCGGAGCAAAACGGGAAGAGGAACGGGCGATGTCAGGAGATGTGCAGAAAAACGGGGCGGTGCGTCTGCCCCGGACATTTTTTTCCAGAGACGGTATCACGGTGGCCAGAGAGCTTTTGGGCAAGATTCTGGTACATGAGACGGAGGCCGGGGCGGTCCGGGGAATCATCACCGAGGTGGAAAGCTATATGGGAGAGCAGGACAAGGGGTCTCATACCTACGGCGGAAAGCGCACGGAGCGCACGGAACCCATGTACCATGCGGGAGGCACCTCCTATGTGTATCTGATCTACGGAATGTACAGCTGTATGAACATTGCGGCAATGAGGGAGGGGATTCCCCAGGCCGTGCTGCTGCGCAGTGTGGTTCCGGCAGACCGGGAGTCGGAAGAAGTGATGACTGCGCTCAGGCTTGCGGAGATGAACCGGCGCAGAATGAAGAGCGGGAAGGAGCCGTATCCAGCGGACAAGTGTCCTGCTTCCCTGAAAGGGCATCTGGCGGACGGACCGGGAAGGCTCTGCATTGCCATGGGTATTACCAAAGCGGATAACGATGTGGACATGACAAAGAGCGGAAGCTTTTACGTGACGGAGGGAATCCCTGTGGAACCCTGGCAGATTCGGGCAGGGAAGCGGATCGGCATCGACTATGCGGAGGAAGCCGCAGACTATTTGTGGAGATTTTACTTATGAGCCTGAAATTTATCTTTGGCCCCTCGGGGTCGGGAAAAAGCCGGTATTTATATGAAGAGATCACCTGCAGGGCGGCCCGGGAGCCCCGGCGGAATTTTTTGATTATTGTGCCGGATCAGTTTACCATGGAGACCCAGAAGGATCTGGTGCTGTTAAATGACAGAGGCGGGATTCTGAACATCGATGTGCTGAGCTTCGGGCGTCTGTGCCACCGCATCCTGGAGGAGGTGGGGGGCGAAGAAATTCCGGTGCTGGACGACACGGGAAAAAGTCTGGTACTGCAAAAGGTGGCGGCAGGTCTGAAGGATGCACTGCCTGCACTGGGAAGCTTCCTTCACAGACAGGGCTATATTCATGAGGTGAAAAGTGCTATCTCCGAATTTATGCAGTACGGTATCGGCACGGAGGATGTGGCAAAGCTGGCCGATTTTGCCAAAAAGCGGGGAGCGCTGGTACAGAAGCTGAAGGATCTGCAGGTGCTCTACAAGGGCTTTCAGGAATATATAGAAGGAAATTTTATCACTACGGAGGAAAAGCTGGACGTGCTCTGCCGTTCCCTGCACAAATCCAGGCTGCTGCCGGGAAGCGTGGTGGCCTTCGACGGGTTTACGGGTTTTACGCCCATCCAAAACCGGGTGATCCGGGAGCTGATGCGGTGCAGCGGACAGGTGGTGATGGCGCTGACGCTGGGGGCGGGGGAGGATCCCTATCGGATGGATGGAGAACAGCAGCTTTTTCACCTGACCAAAAAGACGGTGGCGGCCCTTGACAGGCTGGCGGAGGAGGCGGGGGTGGATAGAGACCAGGATGTGTTCCTGCAAAATGACAGGGACCGTTTTCAGGATGCGCCTGCCCTGCGGCATTTGGAGCAGAATCTGTTTCGGTATGCCTGCCGGCCTTTTTCGGGAGAACAGCAGCAGATCCGGCTTTTTGAAACCACAACGCCCCGGGAGGAGGTTCATCAGACCGGTCTTTTGATCCGGGAGCTGATCCGCAGGGAAGGACTGGCCTACCGGGATATGGCTTTGATCATGGGAGATCTGGAGGGCTACGCGCCCTATGTGGAGACGGAGTTTTCCCGGATGGAGATTCCCTGCTATATTGACAGGACCAGGGCCATTGTGCTGAACCCTATGATCGAATATATCAAAAGCGCGCTGGAAATGTTTCTGAAGGATTTTTCCTATGAATCCGTATTTCATTATCTTCGCAGCGGACTTGCGGGCATGAAGCCGGAGGAGGTGGACGTGCTGGAAAATTACTGTATCGCTGTGGGAATGAAGGGCTATCGTCGATACAGCCGCCTGTTCACTCACAAGACGGCACAGATGAAGGAGGGGGAGGAGGTCCTTGCGGAGGTGAACCGCCTCAGGGAGCAGCTGATGGAGCAGGTGGAGATGCTTCATATGCAGGAGCAGGAGCCGGTAAAAAGCTATGTAAACAAGCTTTATGATTTCCTGGTGCAGAATCATGTGCAGGATCAGCTGGCGTCCTGTCAGGCATTGTTTGAGCGGCAGGGACAGCCCTCCAGGGCCCGGGAATATGCCCAGATCTACCGCCTTGTGATGGAATTGCTGGATCAAATCTATCAGCTTCTGGGGGACGAAATCATCACGCTTCGGGAGTTTGCGGATATTCTGGAGGCAGGCTTCGGGGAGATCCAGGTGGGTACCATCCCTCAGAACGTGGACCGCGTGGTGGTGGGAGACATGGAGCGTACCCGCCTGAAGCAGGTGAAGGTTTTGTTTTTCCTTGGAGTGAACGACGGAAATATTCCCAAGAATGCCTCCAAGGGAGGTATTATCTCCGACATGGACAGGGAATTTCTGCGCCAGTCCAAGCTGGAGCTGGCGCCCAGCCCCAGGCAGAAAATGTATATACAGCGGCTGTATCTGTATTTGAATATGACAAAGCCCTCCCGACAGCTGTATCTGTCCTGGTCCAAGACGGGAAGCGGCGGAAAATCCCTGAGGCCCGCTTATCTGGTGGAAACCGTGAGAAAGCTGTTTCCGGGGATTCAGGTGGATTTTCCGGAGCAAAGGAGCGCCTTGGAGGGAATTGTCACCAGGCGGGAGGGAATGGGATATCTGGCCAGGGAGCTTAGAGAGTATGCATCAGGCCCTCTGGAGCCGGAGAGAGTAAAGGAGCTTTATACCATTTACAGCGCCTATGGGGAGGGCGGGATCCGCGGGAGGAGAGACTTTTTGACAGAGGCGGCCTTTCGGCGTTATAAGGACAGTGCTCTTTCAAAGGCGGTGGCCCGGGCGCTCTACGGGAAATATCTGGAGAGCAGTGTTACCCGTCTGGAAACCTATGCGGCCTGCGCTTACCGGCATTTTCTTCAGTATGGTCTCACCCTGCAGGAGCGGCAGGACTTTTCCTTTGAGACTGTGGATATGGGAAATGTGTACCATGGAGTCCTGGAGCAGTTTGCCCGTAAACTGGAGGAAGAGCACTACACCTGGTTTGACTTTCCCCGGGAATTTGGGGAGCGGGTGGTAAAGGAGGCTCTGGAGTCCTGTGCCGCCGCCTATGGGGACACGGTGCTCTACAGCACTGCCCGGAATGAATATGCCATCACCCGGATGGGCAGGATTTTGACCCGGACGGTGATGACTCTGCAGAAGCAGCTTCGCAAAGGAAGCTTCAGACCGGATGCCTACGAGCTTTCCTTCCGGTTTGCTGACGATTTGAAAAGCATTCGCGTGACGTTGTCCGATCAGGAAAAGATGCGGCTGCAGGGGCGTATCGACAGGATCGATGTGACGGAGGATGAAGACTGCGTCTATGTGAAGGTCATTGATTATAAATCCGGCCAGAAGCACTTCGATCTGGCGGCGGTGTACTATGGGCTTCAGCTTCAGCTGGTGGTGTATATGAATGCGGCGCTGGAGCTGGAGGCGGGAAAGCATCCGGGGAAGGAGGCGGTTCCGGCGGCATTGCTTTATTATCATGTGGAGGATCCGTCGGTGGAAACGCCCGTGGAGCTGACGGATGAGGAGATTCAGGAGGAGCTGTCCAGACAGCTGCGCATGCAGGGAGTGGTGAACAGTGACCCCGGAATCGTAGAGCGTCTGGACGGCGAGATGGAGACCCGGTCAGATGTGATCCCGGTGGAGCGGAAAAAGGACGGCGCCTTCTCCGCCCGTTCTTCCGTTTTAAGCCGTCAGGAGCTTCAGCTGGTATCCGACCACGTGAACCGGAAGATTGCCGGGATCGGACGGGCGATTCTGGACGGAAGGATTTCTCTGGATCCGTATCAGAAGGGCAGCGAGGAGGCCTGCACCTGGTGTACATTTAAGAGGGTATGCGGATTCGAACCTGCCATGCCGGGATGCGGACTGCGGAAGCTGGAGGAGCTTGACCGGGAGGAAATTCTGGAGAGAATGTCGGAGGGCGCGCCGGCGGCAGACATCGGATGAGGTGCAGCGCCTGGTATCAGATGAAGTGCAGGCGGCAGACAAGAGATAAAATGTGGATAACAGATGGGAGTATTTGAAAGTATGGCCATATCATTCACACCGGAACAGCAAAGAGTCATTGAATTACATCATTGTAACATTCTGGTTTCCGCGGCAGCGGGCAGCGGCAAGACAGCGGTGCTGGTGGAGAGGATCATACAGATGGTCTGTGACGGGGAACATCCCGTGGATGTGGATCGTCTTCTGATCGTTACCTTTACCAACGCAGCGGCGGCGGAAATGCGGGAGCGGATCGCCGCAGGGATTGCCGCCAGGCTTGCACAGAATCCGGAGTCAGAGCATATTCAGAGACAGGCTACGCTGCTGCACAATGCTCAGATCACTACCATCGACAGCTTTTGTCTTTTTCTGCTACGGAATCATTTTAATGAGATTGGACTGGATCCTGCCTTTCGCATTGCCGACGATGGAGAAATCCGGCTGATGCAGCAGGAGGTGCTGGCAGAGCTGATGGAGGACGGATACCGGGAGGGCGGCGAGGCCTTCCGGTATTGCGTGGAATATTTCTGCCCCGGAGGAAAGGAAAGAACCCTGGAGCAGCATATTTTAAAGCTGTCCCGGTACGCGGCAAGCTTTCCCTGGCCTGCCCAATGGCTGGAGGAGAGAAAGCAGGATTATGCGGCGGGGAATGTGGAGGAAATTTGTGAGAGTGATTACGGCAGATATCTTACCCGATATCTGAGCCGGATGGTCAAAGGGTGCGCGGAAAAAATGAAGCAGGTCCAGAGACTGTGCCAGGCCCCGGAAGGCCCGTATATGTATGGAGAGATGGCGGATCAGGAGCTGGAAATGCTGGAAGAGCTGGCACGGTGCCGTTCTCTGGCGGATTTCGAGAGGAAGCTTCCCGCAGCGTCCTTTGGCCGCCTTTCCTCCAAAAAGGACGATAGTGTATCCCCCAGGCTGCGGGAGCAGGCCAAGGCGCTTAGGGCGGACGTAAAGGACTGCATCCAGGATCTGACGGAAAAAATATTTGCAACGCCTCTGGCCCTGGCGGCGGACCGTGGAAAGGCCTGCGGGGAGCCGGTGTGCACACTGCTTGATCTGGTGCTGGACTTTGACCGGCGTATGCTGGAAAAAAAGCGGGAGAAGAAGGTGATTGATTTTTCCGACATGGAGCATTTTGCCCTGGATATTCTGCTGGAGCATGAAGACGGAGAGATCAGACCAAGCTCCGTAGCCCGGGAGTACCGCCAGCATTTTGCGGAGATCCTGATCGACGAATATCAGGACAGCAATCTGGTGCAGGAATATTTGCTGCAGGCCGTCTCCGGGGAGGAGGACGGATGCTTCAACCGTTTCATGGTGGGGGACGTAAAACAGAGCATTTATCAATTCCGACTGGCCAGGCCGGAGCTGTTTATGGAAAAATACAATACGTATACTCCGGAATATCCAGAGAGTGTCTCTGTGGCTGCCGGGGATGCTTCTGCGTCTGAGGACAGAGCTTCTGCGCCTTCAGAATGCATATCCATGCCCTTGGCTGGCTGTCGGAGGATTGACCTGAGCAAAAATTTCCGAAGCAGGGTGCAGGTGGTGGAGGCGGTCAACGATGTGTTTTCACGTATAATGAGCCTGGAGGCAGGAGGGATTGCTTACGATGAACGGGCGGCTCTGTACCCTGGGGCAGTGTATCCGGAATGGACGGGAAACGAACCGGATTTGGGGAAAATACATGAGGAAGAAGAGGAACCAGGGGAACTGTGTCTGGAGGAAGAGCCCGGGGAAAGATCCGGAGCGGGGGTGGAAGATGCGCCGGATAAAGGGGACGAAGCAGCCGTAGAATGGAGCAACGATACAGAACTGATTCTGGTGGATAAGCCGGACAAGGCTTCCGGCGCAGAGGCAAAGCAGGCAGAAGCAAGGGCCATAGCCGCTAAAATCAAAAAGCTGAGAGAAGGTTTTCTTGTGACGGACCGTGAGGCCGGCGGTATGCGTCCTGCCAGGTATTCCGACATGGTGATTCTGCTTCGCACCAACAGCGGCTGGGACGAGGAGTTTCAGTCCGTGCTGGAGGGGGAAGGAATTCCGGTGCATATTACCGCCAGGACCGGGTATTTTGCCGCGACAGAGGTACAGGAGCTGCTGCAGCTGCTGCGGGTGCTGGACAACCCCCGGCAGGATATTCCATTGTTCGGGGTGATGAGATCTGTTTTCGGCGGTTTTACCGAGGAGGAGATTGCTCTGATCCGCAGCGCCCTGCGGGACTGCAGCCTATACGAGGCCCTGGAGGAGTATGCGCAGAAGTCCTGTGAGAAGTGCAGAGAGGATTCGGAAGCCTTTTGCATGTCTATTGCGCAGAAGACAGCGGATTTCCTGGATATGCTGCGGTCTTATCGGGCCTGTACGGTTTATCTGCCCATTCGGGAGCTGCTCACAAAGCTGGTGGATGACTTTGACTATCTGGATTATGTGACGGCGCTTCCCGGGGGCAGCAAGCGCCGGGCCAATGTGGAAATGCTTTTCACCCGCGCCTCGGATTTTGAAAAAACCAGTTATTTTGGGCTGTTTCACTTTGTACGGTATATTGAGCAGCTGGAAAAATATGATGTGGATTATGGTGAGGCGGGGCTTCTGGATGAAAATGCGGATGTGGTGCGGATTATGAGCATCCATAAAAGCAAGGGCCTGGAATTTCCCATTACCTTTGTGGCCGGCTTAAGCAAGAGATTTAACATGCAGGATGTGAACCAGCCACTGATCGTAGACATGGATCTGGGGCTGGCTGCCGACTATGTAGATCCGGTGCGAAGAGTCCGGGGCAGGACGCTGCGCCGGGCCGCAGTAGCCTGTAAGCTGCGGGAGGACAGCCTGGCGGAGGAGCTTCGGGTGCTCTATGTGGCAATGACCAGGGCGAAGGAGAAGCTGATCCTGACGGCGGTTGCGGAAGATGCTTTTGGGAAGGCGGAAGCGCTGGCGGCAGAGAGGACGGAAGGAGTGGAGAAATGTCTGTCCTATGTGGATTTTACCCGTGCCTCGGGATTTCTGGATTTTTTACTGCCGGTGATAAGCCGCACCTGTGTCAGAATATCCGCCACAGGCGCGGAGGAGCAGGCCGCCGGGGAACTGAAGGAGCAGGTGGAATTGTCTGACAAAAGGCTTTTGCTGGAGCAGGCGGAAAGCCTGGGGGACGGGGAAGCGCTGGAGAGGCTGCGGGAGAGGCTGAACGCGGTCTATCCATACGCAGGCCTTGGAGGCTTGTATACCAAAACAACCGTATCGGAATTAAAGATCGCCGCCATGGCAGACCGGGATGAGGAAGCCTATCATACTTTTGAGGAAAAGGAGGTACAGCCCTATATTCCCGCCTTCCGCAGGGAGGAAGAAAAGACCAGCGGCGCCGTGCGGGGAAGCGCCTTCCATAGAGTCATGGAGCTGCTGGATTTTGAAGGCATTATAGGGGCGGCAGCAGGATTGGACTGTGACGGCGGCAGTGACGGAGATTTTCCGGCGGATTATCAGGAATATTCAGTACGTCTGGACTCCCGGAGGCTGGCCGGGCTTCTTCACGGTTTCCTGGAGGGGGAGGTGGAAAGCAGGCGCCTGAGCCGGGAATATTTTGAGGCGGTGAGGGAGAAAAAAATTCTGCATTTTCTGGAAAGCTCTCTGGGCTTTCGCTTGTGGCGTGCCCAGCGGGCCGGAAAGCTGTACCGTGAACAGCCCTTTGTGATGGGAATCAGCGCCCGCCGGCTGGGAGAGGAATTTCCGGAGGAGGAAAAGGTGCTTATCCAGGGAATCATTGACGTGTTTTTTGAAGAGGAGGACGGCCTGGTGCTGCTGGATTATAAGACGGATACAGTGAAGACCGGAGGGGAGCTGTGGAACCGTTACGAGACCCAGATGGACTATTATCAGGAGGCTGTGGAGCGGCTTATGAAGCGCAGAGTGAAGGAGAAACTGTTGTATTCCTTTCATTTGGAGGAGACGGTGGCTAAATAGTGTGAACTTCGCGCAAAAAACGCTTGCAGGCAAAGAGCTGTTTTCAAACGGGAAATGAAGGGCATTTACTGCAGCTGTCTGGGGCCGGATACTCTGGATGAAGACCTCCTTTGCGTGCCGGCCCCTGGAAGAGATCACGGAGCAGATCCGGGACACGGTGGAGATTACGGAGGGTTCAGCGTTAAAAACCGGGCGGGTCAGTCAGTCTTATGAGCCGGGTACGGGGCTTGACAAATCCGGTCCCGGGGAATATAGTTCACTGTGGCCGGGTTGGCTTCGGGTATGCAGTCCGGCAAAGGAGAGCGGCAGAGCACTTGTGCCGGCAGGGAGGGCGGTTTTGGAGAAAAGGACGATCAGTACCTATGAGGAGGCGGTGGCTTATATCAATGAAATCCCCCGCTTTACCACAAAAAATACCATGGACGATACCAGGGCGTTTTTACACCGTCTGGGTGATCCTGATCAAAGCATGCGGATCATTCATGTGGCAGGCACAAACGGAAAGGGCTCCGTCTGTGCCTATATGCGTTTTATTCTGGAGGCTGCCGGATACCGCACGGCGGTCTTTACTTCCCCCCATCTGACAGATATACGGGAACGGTTTGTAATAGACGGGGAGATGGTTTCGGAGAAGGCTTTTCTGGGGGCTTTTCTGCGTATATATGATCTGCTGGACGCAAAGACGCCTCACCCCACTTTTTTTGAATATTTATTTTTGATGGCCATGATTCTTTTTTCGGAGAGCCGCCCGGATTTCTGCATTCTGGAAACCGGACTGGGAGGCAGGCTGGATGCCACCAATGCCGTGTCCCGCAAGGAGCTTGCGGTGATTACCCGCATCGGGCTGGATCACACGGAATATTTGGGCGATACCCTGGAAAAAATCGCCGCAGAAAAGGCGGGTATCCTGCAGAAGGGAGCGCCGGTGGTTTATTGGGATACCTGCGGCGAAACCACGAAGGTTTTCAGGGAGCGCGCGGCGCAACTTGGGATTTTGGCATATTCCGTGTCGAAAAAGGACTACACTTTCTTAAATTTTAAGAAGAAAAGCATTGATTTTTTCGTAAACACTGAGTATTATTGTTATATTAATCTCACTTTAAGCACCGTGGCGGCATATCAGATGGAAAATGCATCGCTTGCCCTGCGGGCGGTGGAGATTTTGGACAAGGGCAGTACGATTCTGGCAGAGCATATCCGCCAGGGGGTTCGGGACTGCTTTTGGGCCGGCAGAATGGAGGAGGTTCTGCCGGAGATCTTTGTGGACGGAGCCCATAACGAGGACGGGATACGGGCCTTTTTGGAAACCGTGAAGCAGGACGGATATGAGGGCCGCAGAAGTCTCCTGTTCAGTGCGGTCAGGGACAAGGATTATGTCAATATGGCCCGGATGCTGGATTCATCAGGCCTTTTTGAGAGAATTGCCGTGGCTCCCATGCAGACCGGCAGAGGGGTTTTGGCACAGCAGCTGGGTGAACTGTTCGGCACATGCTCCGGATGCGGATACAGCGTCTTTGATAATGTAAAGGAGGCTTTTTATTCGCTGGCGGACAGCCGCAGGCCGGGAGAGCGGCTTTATGTGGCGGGAAGCCTGTATCTGGCGGGTGAGGTCAAGGAAATACTGGATCAGACTATGAAAAACGAAAGTGACACAGACGGGAGCGGAAATGATAAACTTTGAAGAAGAATTGAAAAAATTTCGTCCCAGCCTTGAGGTGGAAGAGGCGGAGGACGCCATTTATAATCAGGATATGACAGATATGGTAGATCTGTTGGTAAATATGATCAGAGAGTCAGAAGATAAGACAGATGAGGTATAATAATCATGTTTTGCTATAACTGCGGTTACCGGCTATCGGAGCATGACTTCTGTACTGCCTGCGGAGCGGACGTTTCTCTGTATAAAAAGATTATTCATGCCTCCAATATGTATTATAACGAGGGATTGGAAAAGGCAGGCGTCAGAGATCTGACAGGAGCAGTCAGCAGTCTCCGCCAGAGCTTAAAGCTGAATAAAAATAATATTAAGGCCCGAAATCTGCTGGGGCTTGTGTATTTTGAGCTGGGTGAGGTGGTAACGGCCCTGCGGGAATGGGTCATCAGCAAAAACCTGCGTCCCGATAAAAACATCGCCGATAATTATATCGAGAAGCTTCAGGCCAATTCGGCCAGGCTGGACTCGATTAACCAGACCATTAAAAAGTATAATCAGGCTCTTATGTACTGCAATCAGGACAGCAAGGATCTGGCGGTGATACAGCTGAAAAAGGTGTTGTCTTTGAATCCCCGGTTTATCCGGGCTCATCAGCTGCTGGCTCTGCTGTACATGGACAATGAGCAGTGGGAGTACGCAGAGCGTGAACTGCATAAGTGCATGGATATCGACAAGAACAACACGCAGACGCTCCGCTACCTGAGGGAAGTGGAGCTGATGCTGATGCCGGATGAGTCGGTAAAGCAGCCGGGGCGGCGCAGGAAGGAAGAGTCGGTGCGCTACCAGAGTGATAATGAGCTGATCATCCAGCCTGTGAATGTGAAGGAGCCCAAGGGGGGCGGCCTGTCCACGGTGGTGAACCTTGGTATCGGTCTTGTGATCGGTCTGGCGGCGGCTTATTTTCTTTTGGTGCCCGCCGCCAGAACCAATGTATGGCAGCAGGCCCAGCAGAGGATTACGGAAATCAGCAATGCTTCGGATGCCAAAACGATTCAGATTCAGGAGCTGGAGACCCGGGTGCAGAATCTTACGGGAGAGACAGAAGCACTCCGTCAGGAGATCGAGAGCTTTGTGGGGGCAGGAGGTACGCTTCAGCTTTATGACAGCCTGCTTGCGGCGGCAGCCACCTATCTGGAGACCAGAGATGCCCTTGCGGCGGCAGCCGACCTGGAGGGAATCGTGCAGTCGGTCAATATGGAAGAATGCACGGAGGCCTTTCAAAGGCTGTATCGTATGCTGGTGTCCACCATAGGACCGGAATTGTCCGCCACTTATTATGCGGAGGCCTTTGAGGCCTACAGGGCAAGGGATTATGCCCTTGCCATTGAGAGCTTTTCCAGGGCCTTTGACTATGATGAGACCAATATTGATGCGCTCTATTATCTGGGGCGTGCCTGTCAGGACAGCGGAGACCGGGAAAACGCCATTACTGTATACGAGAGGCTTGTGGAGCTGTTCCCGGGCACCGAGAGGGCCAGAAGTGCCCAATGGTACAGGAACCAGCTGGGCAATTGACTTTCCGGACAGGCTTTGACCGGGATAACCGTAAAGAGAGATACACATAAAGATACGAAAGAAAAGAACCTATTGTATTTTCCATAGGTTCTTTTTGATATGTGCAGACAGCGCACCCCTACATGTGAAAAGTAACCACAAAAACACCTCGCGGAGCCAGTCCGTGAACAGCCACAAGAGCTTCCGCATGTGTGCCGGGGGTCAGAAAACGTGAAAGGATGTGAGAGGTATGGATCAGATTACGACAGAGGACTTCCGGGTGATCAATAACTGTCTGATGATCAGACTGCCGGAGGAGGTGGATCATTACGGGGCCGGTTTCATCTGTGAGAATGCGGACAGGTATCTTATGGACGAAGAGGTTAAGAATGTGGTGTTTGATTTTGAAAATACCCGTTTTATGGATTCCTCCGGAATCGGTATTATCATGGGGCGGCACCGGAAAATATCCTGTTTCGGGGGACACGTCTATATCATTCATGCGGACAGGCAGATCAGAAGGATCCTGAAGGTGTCGGGACTAGAAAAAATTGTGGAGGTACTGGAGTCATGAGAAACGAAATGGAAATAAGCTTTGATGCGGTCTCGGTCAATGAGGGGTTTGCGAGAGTGGCTGTGGCCGCCTTTGTATCTCCTTTAAACCCTACGCTGGAGGAGCTGGATGATATCAAAACGGCAGTGTCCGAGGCCGTGACCAATTCTATTATTCACGGGTATGAGAATCTGTACGGCTACGGGGGCCCAAAGGGAACCCCCCACGACCAGGTCAGGTCCGATCCCGGAAAGGTTCAGGTGTACTGCCTGCTGGAAAATGATGTTTTACATATTCGGATCACAGACAGAGGAAAGGGTATTGAGGATATCGAGAAGGCTATGGAACCGCTTTTTACCACAAAGCCGGAGCTGGAACGCTCGGGAATGGGGTTTGCCTTTATGGAGGCCTTTATGGATGATCTGGAGGTGGAAAGCCGGCCCGGGGAAGGAACCGTCGTGCGGATGAAGAAAAAAATGGGCGCCGGTGATTGGATAAATGTGTAAAGAGAGAGTTTGTATATGGAGGATATGTCAGTACTGATCGCAAGGTCACAGGCAGGAGAGAAAGATGCAAGAGAGGTACTGATAGAGAAAAATCTTGGGCTTGTGCATCACATTGTGAAGCGCTTTGCCAACAGGGGACACGACCCGGAGGACCTGTTTCAGATCGGGGTGATCGGGCTGATGAAGGCTATAGACAAATTTGATCTGGGGCTGGGGGTGATGTTTTCCACCTACGCAGTTCCCATGATTACAGGGGAGATCAAGCGTTTCCTGCGGGACGACGGGCCGGTGAAGGTATCCCGGACGATTAAGGAAAACGGGTTTAAGGTAAAACAGGCCAGACAGAAGCTTCAGGTGCAAAACGGGCGGGAGCCCACCATACAGGATATCGTGGATGCCACGGGGCTGTCCAGGGAGGAAATCGTGGTGGCCATGGAGGCTTCCACAGAGGTGGAATCCATCTACAGCTGCGCCTATCAGGAGGACGGAAGCGAGGTATACCTGGTGGACAAGGTGGTACGGGGAGCAAGCGGCAGCGTGGGAAGCAGTATGGCCGGAGGCTGCGGCAGCTCAGATGAGGAGAAAGAGAAGCTTTTGGATCATATGCTTCTGCGTCAGCTTCTGGACACCCTGGAGCCCTCGGAACAGCGGCTGATCAGCATGCGGTATTTTCAGAACATGACGCAGACCCAGATCGCAGGGCTGCTGGGGATCAGCCAGGTACAGGTGAGCAGGCTGGAGAAAAAAATATTGCTGCGGCTGAGAGAGAGAGCCGGAGGGTAATTTCAGACCCTCCGGTTTTGTGCGTAATAGAATGACTTATTTAATTTTTTATAAAATGTAAAAATTTCCGCTTTTCCCGAGAGGTAATATCATATATTATGTAAGATGTAGGTTACTATTCACGGTTTTGATGCAAAATAGAAACACAATGCACGCAAAATGAGTAAAGAACTTTATTTTGACGCGTGCTGGGAGGGATACATATGGATAACGAACAAAATATGGACAGAGAAGAAAAGCTGAGAGCGGCGGCCAGAAAGAACAGGCGCAGAAGGTCTGTGTTCGGCACGTTTTTGGCTATGCTGGGGTGCCTCGTGGTGATGGTGGGGATCATGTACGGCGGAGTTACGCTGTATTCGAGGCTGGCTGATCAGGAAGGCGTGTCTTCGGAGGGAGGCCAGGGTCAGGGAACGAACGAGAGCGGATCCGATTTGGATGACGACACTGTGGGCGCTGTCTCAGAAAAGGTGGTTTATTCCCAGGAGGAGCTGGATGCACGGGTGGCGGAGGCGGTGCTTTCCGCCCAGGGACAGGTGTCGGCGCAGATTCTGGAGGGGATCAAGGACGGACTTTCCAACGGAAATACAGTGCTGGAGACTTTGCGGCCCCTTTATCCGGATGATCTTATAGTGGCCAGCGGAGGACGCTATCACTTTGTTCCCATCAACAGGAGCCTGAAGCAGAATCAGCTGGATATCGCCAATGTAAATATTCTGGAGAGCGGCGAATATCAATACCTTGTGGACGGACAGATAATTTCTCACAAGGGAATCGATGTATCAAAGCATCAGGGTGCCATCGACTGGAACCTGGTGGCTCAGGACGGCGTGGAATTCGCCTTTATCCGGGTGGGCTTCCGGGGCTACGGCAGTGAAGGAAAGATGGTGGAGGATGAATATTTTGTAAAAAATATTGAAGGGGCCCTGGCGGCAGGAATCAAGGTGGGAGTATATTTTTACAGTCAGGCTATCACGGAAGCCGAGGCCCGGGAGGAGGCGGAGTTTGTAATTGAGAGGATCCGGCCCTATGAAATCGCCTGTCCGGTGGTTTTTGATGTGGAAAGAGTCAGCGGAGCCCAGGGCCGGATGAACGATATATCCGTGGAGGAAAGAACGGCTCTGGCGGTTTTGTTCTGCCAGACCATAGAGCAGGCAGGCTATAAACCCATGATCTATCACAATACGGAAATGGGGGCGCTGATGCTGGATCTGACGCAGCTGGAGAGTTATGATAAATGGTATGCATCCTACAGCGACCAGATATTTTACCCTTACGCGTACAAGATATGGCAATATTCCGATAAAGGTTCGGTGCAGGGAATCAACACGGATGTGGACCTGAACATCAGCTTTGAACCGCTGTGGGAATAGAAATTCACTTGGAGCGTTACTCCCATGGAGTAGGACAGCCTCAAAAAAAGAGTGCGAAGCACTCTTTTTTTGTGCATATTTTTATGTTTTTTGGAGGAAAATATAGCTTACGAGAGATCAAAAGCAAAAGTATTTGGCGGGAAGGAGGAGAGCGGCGTTGGATGTTTTAAGGTTCGGTTTTCTGGCAGTTATGGGAGCAAGCTACGGCCTGCTGGCGGCAGCAGGAGTTTTTACCGTTTTGGTAGCGGTGGGTCTTGTTCCCCGGTTTGCCGGTAAGACACATACCGCCGGTAAGGTTCTGCTGTATGAAGAAATGGTGATTTTCGGCACTATAACAGGAGGGATCTTAAGTGTGTTTTCCAGATACTGCCAGTTCGGTGCCTGGTGGCAGCGGCATTTTCCGGATCAGACAGCGCTGTGGACGGGACTGGGAACCGGGTGGCAGCTGCTTTTCGGACTGTTTGCCGGTATGTTTATCGGTTGTCTGGCGCTGGCTATTGCGGAGATGCTGGACAGTATTCCCATTTTTACCAGGCGCATTTCCTTCCGCCACGGAATCGGACTGGCCATTCTCAGCATGGCGGCGGGAAAGCTATGCGGATCCCTGTTTTATTTCTGGTCGGAGTTTCACAGGACAGCATAAAGCGGCCATGGGAATTTCGCTGTTTCTGCATGGGGAGACGTCATGCGGCAAGCAGGATTCCTGGTTTTGACAAGGAAGAAATACCGGAAAGAAAGGAAACACCATGCCAAATATAAATGTATACATTAAATGTGACAGAAATGTAGAGGTACAGAGCGAGGATGTATTTCTGTCGGACCTGGGAAGCCTGCGGTGTGCGGATGCCAATATCAGTGCGAAACTCAAAGCGCTGAAGGTACACCACTTTGGAAAGAAGGATGGAAAGAGATGCGTTATCGGCGTCCTGCGTCTTGTGGAGCTGATGGAAGATACCTGTCCGGGAATCAACGTACAGACTGTGGGGGAGCCGGATGTGCTGGTGGAATGGGTGGACGTGGACAGACATAAGGGATGGCAGCAGTGGCTGAAGGCCGCTCTGGTATGCCTGGTGAGTTTTTTCGGAACAGCCTTTACCATTATGGCCTATCATAATGATGTGGGAATCAATGAGGTGTTCACCGAAATGTATCAAATGGTCATGAACCGGGAGCCCCAGGGACTCAATGTGCTGGAGGTGTCCTATTCCATCGGACTGGCGGCGGGGATTATTCTGTTTTTTAACCATGTGGGAGGAAGGCGGCTGACCAAGGATCCCACGCCCATCGAGGTGGCCATGCGCAATTATGAGGAGGATGTGGATAAGGCTCTGATCGCCACTGCCGGGCGGGAAGGCAAGGAAGAGGAATGACATGGGCGGCAGGCACCAAAATGAAGACGGAGCGAGGCTGTGAAGTCCAGAAGACAGAAGTGAGGCTTTGAATTCAGGAAGACGGGAGTGAGGCTCCGAAGTCAAAAAGACGGGAGAGACTTTGAAATCAAGAAAACGGGATTGATGAGCCGGAATGAGAAAGGAAGGGCTGTAATATGGAACAGACAAATGAACAGAAGGAAAAACAAAAAGAGTATGAGCAGTATGTGAAGGAGGTAACACCTACTCACAATCTGGGGCTGCAAATGCTGAAGGCGTTCGTCACCGGAGGAATCATCTGCTGTATCGGGCAGTTTATCCTGAATTACGCAGGAAATGCGGGGCTGGATAAGCAGACGGCCGGCAGCTGGTGTTCGCTTATTTTGGTGCTGCTTTCCGTTGTCCTGACAGGCTTCAATATTTATCCCAGGATCGTGAAATGGGGCGGTGCGGGGGCGCTGGTTCCCATCACCGGCTTCGCCAATTCGGTGGCCGCCCCCGCCATAGAGTTTAAGACGGAGGGGCAGGTCTTCGGGATTGGGTGTAAGATCTTCACGATCGCAGGTCCGGTGATCTTGTATGGAATTTTTGCCAGCTGGCTGCTGGGACTGATTTACTGGATTGGGAAGTGTTTGGGGGTATTTTAAGGAATGTCACAAAAAAGATATAGAAACTGAGCTTGTATTATGGGCAGGGTAGCGAATGAAATAATTCGTTAGCCTGTCTTTTTGCTCTGGCGTCTTTGTCCAAATGCCGCCAATCGATTTAAGGATTGTTTAATAACTTCTATGCTACAATGAAATCACAAAGCGAAAGGAGCGGCGGAAATGTATTTACAAATACTGAAAAAAGACCTGAAACGTAAAAAGGCGATGAACGTGATATTGCTGGTGTTTATCATACTTGCGTCAATGTTCGTATCGTCGGGCACAAATAACATCATAAGCGTCACAACGGCCCTTGACGATTATCTTGAAATGGCGGACGCACCCGATTACTTTGCGGCCACAATGAACAAATCAGGAACGGTGGATATTGAGGGGATTTTAAATTCCGCCCCTTCGGTGGACAGCTTCGGCAGGGAAAAAATACTGTTTATGGAGTCCGAAAATATCACCCTTGAGAAGGAAAGCGAAACCACCCCAGGCTCGATTTTTCTTCAGAGTGACAGGGATATGTCCATGAATTATATTCTTGACGACGGCAGTATTCTCAAATCGGTAAAAAGCGGCGAGTTTTATATGACGGCAGGCATGGCGGAGGATATGGGGCTTGAGATCGGAGATAAAATGACGGTAAGTCTCGGCGGCATAAGCTGTGTATTCACGTTCGCGGGCGGCGTCAGGGACGCGGTTCTTGGCTCAAAGGGAATATCGATACTGCGTTATATCATAAGCGCCGGGGACTTTGAAAAATTCATCTCTGCGGAAAATATGGAGAAATTCTACGGCGGCGAGCTGGTTTACATACACGCCTCGGATATGGAAAAAATGCGATCCGAAATCAAGCCGCTTATGGACAGCGCCTTTTTGACAGCGGATAAGGCGGATATCAAATTTTCTTATGTTTTTGATACCATGGTGGTCGGTATCCTCCTTGTGGTGAGCCTTATCCTGATAGCTGTCGCGTTTGTGATCCTGCGGTTTACCATTGCTTTCACCCTTTCCGAGGAGTTCCGCGAGATCGGCGTTATGAAAGCGATTGGTATCCGCAATCGAAAGATCAGAGGTTTGTACCTTGCAAAATACGCGGCGCTTTCTGTTATCGGTGCGGTTATCGGTCTTGCGCTCAGCTTTCCTTTCGGTGAAATGCTGATGAGCGTTTCCTCTAAATCTTTTATGATAAACAATGGGAACGGGGCTTTTGCCAACATTGTTTGCGCGGTGATCATAGTGGTCGTAATCATGCTGTTCTGCTGCGGCTGTACGGGCAGGGTCGGGAAAATGACACCCATTGACGCTGTGCGAAACGGTCAGACAGGCGAGCGCTTCCGCAAAAAGAGCATTATGAGCCTTGGGAGATCAAAGCTTCCCGAAACGTCGTTTCTCGCGCTGAACGATTGTCTAAGCAGCCCAAAACGCTTCGGCATCATAACCTTCGCTTTCTTCCTCTGCCTGTCCCTTCTGCTTATCCTTTCGTCAACGGTTTCTACGATGAAAGGCGGCACTCTTGCCAACGCTTTCAATCTTGCAGACTTCGACATATCAGCTGAGTGCGGGGTAATGGAGTTCATGACGGAGAACGGGCACGAAAAGCTGAAGGAATACCTTTCGGATATGGAGGAAAATCTCGCCCGAAACGGTATGCCCGCGCGCTGTATGCTGGAAATGCTGTTCAAGCTGCCCGTGTCACACGACGGAAACGAGAGCAGCATTCCAATGTATCAGGGCACAGGAACAACCACGGATATGTACGAGTACATTGAGGGCACGCCGCCGCAGTCTGTCGGTGAGGTCGCACTGACCCGGCGTTCTGCAGATAAACTGAAAGCGAATATCGGCGATACGATTACCATAAAAACCATCGACGGCGACAGGGAATTTATGATAACGGCGATTTTTCAGTCCATGTACAATATGGGCGAGGGAGTGCGGTTTCACGAGGACGAGGAGATCAATTACATACAGGCCCAGGGCGCGTTCTTCACAAAGATCAAATTCACCGACGCTCCCGATCAAAAGGAAATAACCCGGCGTATGGAAAAAATTCAGGAGCTTTATCCCGAATTTGACGGCGTCAAGAACCGGGCCGAATGTATATCGGATGTGCTCAAAGTTACGGATACTATTGATACGATAAAACAAATGGTCGTTGTCCTCATAATTATTTTAGCGGCGCTGATCACCGTGCTTATGGAGCGCTCCTTTATCGTTAAGGAGCGGGGCGAAATTGCGCTTATGAAAGCGATAGGCATACGAAACGGAAAAATCTACGCTTACCATACCCTGCGTTTTGTTTTCGTCGGGTGTATGACGGTAATTGCTGCGGAGCTTTTCGCCCTGCCGCTTACGCATCTTTTCATTGATCCGGTTTTCAGGATGATGGGTATGGAGCTTGCTGTTGATTATGTGATAAATCCCTTTGAAATGTTCCTTGTATTCCCGCTGGTTATTCTTGCTGCCACCGCCGCAAGCGCATTCCTCACTTCGCTG
>CAMWUL010000047.1 GCA_947177445.1 uncultured Lachnospiraceae bacterium
GATGAGCGTTCGCCTCACACGCGAAAGGCCAGGGGTTCGAGCCCCCTTGCTTCCAGGAAGAAAAACCTGCAGATCGGAGATTATCCGGGTCGGCAGGTTTTTGTTATATGAACACAGGCGGAAAAATTTTATTTTGCTTATGCTCAGAGGGCTAAATTTCCAGATTGTAAATGCCGATATAAAAATCAGGAAAATGGCATGGAGGCCAAGCGCAAAAAGTGTCTGTCTGCTTCGATAAGGAGCGGCGCAGATGTGCACATGGAGGTAAGGATTATGAGTATTCAGCCAAAATCGGACTATTCTTTTCTGTTTTCCGGTCTGGGAAGCGGCGCCGCAAATGTGGCGGGCAGCAATTTCCTGAGCGATTATGCCAGTATAAAAAACGGCAGCTACGGGAAATTGATGAAGGCTTATTATAGTGAGAGCGGTTCGGATTCCGTGAAGTCTCTTGCGAAAAACAGCAGTATAAACAAAAAGACCAACAGCAAGAGCCAGAAGCTGACCACGGAGGAGAGCAAGGCCTATGCAAAGGTGCAGACCAGCACGGATGCACTGAAGGATTCCGCCGATGCCCTGCTGTCCAAATCTCTGTTTCAGCAGAAGGACATCACTGTCAAAAATGAGGACGGCACAGAGTCGGTGGTAAAGGGATATGATACCGATGCCATCTACAAGGCGGTGAACAGCTTTGTGACCAACTATAATTCTGTGGTGAATGCTGTAGACAAAACGGACAGCACCTCCGTCACCACCAGAGCCGGACGCATGATTAACGATTCGGCCAGCAACCTGAAGGCGCTTCTTGCGGTAGGGATCAGCATCAATGCGGACAGCACCCTGTCTTTGGATAAGGATGCCTTTATGAAGGCGGATATGTCCAAGGTAAAATCCCTTTTCAACGGAAGCGGTTCCTACGGCTACCGGGTGTCCGCCCAGGCGTCCCTGATCAATTATGCCGCAGACCGGGAGGTCAGCAAGGGAAGCTTCTACAGCACCACCGGTTCCTATAATACCAGCTTTACCAGCGGGAATTTATTCAATAATTATTTGTAGCAGCAGTTTGGCCAGTCCCCGGAAAGGGCAAAAAAGTGCCTGCATGGTTTTTGCCCTTTCCAGGGACTGAGGAAGCGTCGTATTATGAGCAAAAAAAAATTTAAAAAAATGTCAAAAAAACTATTGACGTTTTCCGGTGGATCATATATAATATGATTTGTTCGCAGGAATGGCGGAATTGGCAGACGCGCACGGTTCAGGTCCGTGTGGTAGCAATACCATGAGAGTTCAAGTCTCTTTTCCTGCACGGCAGAAGAGTGTTAAGTATAAACTTAGCACTCTTTTTTCCTTATCAGGAATCATGGAAAAATATTTGCGCCGCGAGGCAGGCTTAGGGGTATATTTATGAAAAAAAAGGAACCCAGTGAAAGGGCGGGAAACAGGGAATGGTATCAGCTGGATCTGTCGGCCATCGTCTATCCTACGCTGCAGAGAAGGGATTTTTCCTCCGTGTATCGGCTTTCGGTGGTACTGAAGGAGGAGATCAGGCCGGAGGTCCTGCAGAAGGCTCTTGATCTGACGCTGCCCCGGTTTCCCACCTATAAGGCGGCTATCCGGAAGGGGCTGTTCTGGCGCTATCTGGAGCCCAATGACAGACCGGGGCCTTTCGTGCAGGAGGATGTGAAAAATCCCTGTCAGCCCATGCATTTTAAAGCAAACAACCGTTATCTGGTGAGAGTATATTATTATCGGTGCAGGATTGCCCTGGAGGCCCATCACAGCCTGGGGGACGGTACCGGAGGCATGTGCGTGCTTCAGACTCTGACAGCTGTCTATCTGAGGCTTTTGGGATATGAAAATATAGACAACGGCGGTTTTGTGCTGGATATTCACGAGAAGCCCTCTCCGGGGGAGCTGGAGGACGCATATATGCGGTATGCCAATGCCCGGGTCTGTCCGCCCAGGCTTCAGGAGAAGGCCTTTCGAGTCAGAGGGACTGCCGAGCCCTTCTATACCTTAAACATTGTGGACGGTATTATGTCAGTGTCAGAGGTGATGGCGGTGGCAAAAAGGTACAGCGCCACCATTACGGAATATCTGAACGCGGTTTTATTGTATGCATTGCTGCAGAAACAGGAGGAGGATCCCCATGTCCGCCTGCGGCCCGTGAAAATTGCCATGCCGGTAAATCTGCGGCGCTTTTTCCCGTCGGAGACTCTGCGGAACTTTATTACCATGATTTACCCGGGGATCGATCCCAGACTGGGAGAGTACACCTTTCAGGAAATTGTGGAGCAGGTGCACAACTATATGCATTACCATCTGAACGAAAAGCTGCTCCGGGGAGATATCACTACCAATGCGGCCACTCAGAGGAATCCGCTGATCAGGGTGGTCCCTCTGTTTATCAAGGATTTTGTGGTAAAGAATTTCTATACCAGGGTCCAGGATAAAAATTCCTCCGCCGGCCTTACCAATATGGGAGCATTAAAGGTGCCGGAGGGGATGAAAGCGCATATCGAGCGGTTTGACATCTATATGGGCCAGCCCTTTTCCCGGCGGACCAACTGCGCCATTATCAGCTTTGGGGATGTGCTGACCGTCAACTTTGCCAGCAGTATTATAGAAGCGGATATAGAGAGATATTTTTTCCGCAGGCTGGTGAAGGACGGTATCCATGTAAAAATAGAAAGCAACCGGTCAGTCTGAAGCGTTGTTGCTGTTTTGAAAGTCAACTTTGAAAGGCAGGGTGTCCAAATGTCATATTGTGTAAACTGCGGCGTGGAGCTTGAGGCTTCTCTGAAGACCTGTCCTCTTTGCAATACGCCTGTGCTGAACCCCAGACAGCTGGAGCAGCTTAAGAAAGCCCAGTCGCCATTCCCGGCGGAAAAAGGGTCGGTGGAGGTGGTGAAGCGGAAGGATCTGGGGCTTTTGCTGTCCATGGTGGCGCTGGCCACGGCGGCTACCTGCGGTATACTGAATATTCTTGTATTTCAGGGCTATCCCTGGTCGCTGGCGGTGATCGGCGTATGCGCCATTCTCTGGGTCATTATGGTTCCGGTGGTGATTTATACAAAGCAGCCCATATATGTTTCCCTGCTGTATGACGGAGCGGCGGTGGCAATATATCTCTTTATGCTGACCTTCCTGACCGGAAGCCGGGAATGGTTCTGGGGGCTTGGGCTTCCCATTGCGGCATTTTCCACTGCCATGGCAGAGATCTTTACCTTCTGTGTCCGAAAGCTGCCCAGATCCTTTCTCACGGTTTCCTTGTATCTGTTTACTGCCGTGGGAGTATTCTGCGGGGGGCTGGAGCTTCTGATCCGCAGATACGGAGAGAAGCCGCTTCACTTAAGCTGGTCTGCAGTGGTTCTGACAGTCTGTGCTATTCTGGATATAGCCATCATCACCATGCTGTCCCGGAGAAGGCTTCGGGATGCGGTGCGCAGAAGACTGCATTTTTAAATAAAGAATAACAAAAGAGAGTGAAGGTATGGATAAAGGGATTGATAAAGCATTAGATAAGCGAAAACAGAGCCTGATGCATCTGGTTCGCAGGGCCCATGGATTGGTGGAAAGCACGGATCTGGAGAAGCACAGGCAGTCTCAGGATCATATAGGAGCCATATTGGGCAATGTCAGAGAGCTTAATTACCGACAGATCGATATAGACGGCATGTATGGCGAGTGGGTCAGCGTGAACCGTGCCCATATGAAAAAATATGTGATTCTGCACTGCCACGGAGGCGGCTATTCCACCGGAAGCAGTCTGTACGCCAGGACGCTGACCTCCAAGCTGGCGGCAGCCACATCCATGGACGTGCTCTGCTTCGACTATTCTCTGGCGCCGGAGCATCCTTATCCGGCGGCTGCGGAGGATGCCATGCGGGTCTGGAATTATCTGATGCTGCTGGGATATGGGGCAAGGGATGTGATTTTGTCGGGAGATTCTGCGGGAGGGAATCTGGCGTTGTCCCTGGTGCTGAGGCTAAAGAGTCAGGAGAGACTGCTGCCCAGGGGGCTGGTGTTGATGTCGCCCTGGACGGACCTGACCTCCTCGGGGGAATCCTTCGTCTCCAAGGCGGAGCTGGACCCGGTGCTGAACCGGGAGTACATTGACAGAATGATAAACGCCTACTGTCCCGACAGGGACAGGAAGGACCCTTTTGTGTCCCCTCTGTTTGGGGATTTTTACGGCTTTCCTCCCGTGTATATTCAGGCGGGGGAGAATGAGATCCTTCTCAGCGATTCGCTGCGGCTTCACCAGGCGCTGGTGGATGCTAATGTGTCGGTAAAAATGGATGTGTATCCGGGTATGTGGCATGTGTTCCAGATGTCTCCCATGAAGGCCGCCAGGGACGCTATGGAGAAAAATGCGGAGTTTATTTTTGATATATGCCGCTGAAGGGTGAAAAAGAGGAAGGGAAATAGAAATTCGCCTTCCGGAAAGAAAGGAATTTTGCACTGAGCGCAGAATATTAATATTAGGAGAATGAGTTTGCTTCGGATGTATCCCGGGAGGAGGCAGGGAGTATAACTATGACGATCAGAGAAAGCTTGGAACAAAGAGAAAAGGAGTATTTGAGTCCGTATGCTTCCCTCAGCATGGAGTCTAAGGGCAGGCTGAAGCCGGAGGTGGAGTGTGATATCCGCCCGGCGTTTCAGAGGGACAGGGATAAAATCCTGCACTGCAAGGCTTTCCGCAGACTGAAGGATAAGACGCAGGTGTTTTTGTCTCCGGAGGGAGACCATTACCGCACCCGGCTGACTCATACGCTGGAGGTGTCTCAGAATGCCCGGACCATTGCCAAGGCTCTGAAGCTGAACGAGGATCTGGTGGAGGCCATTGCCCTGGGCCATGATCTGGGTCATACGCCTTTTGGCCATGCGGGGGAGCGGGCGCTGAACAGAGTCTGTCCCATCGGCTTCGAACACAGCCAGCAGAGTGTCAGGACGGTGGACAGGCTGGAAAGGCACGGCCATGGGCTGAATCTGACCTTCGAGGTCAGGGACGGCATTCTGAATCATCAGACCATCGGTAAGCCCCACACCCTGGAGGGCAAGGTGGTAAGGCTTTCGGACAAGATATCCTATATTCACCACGATATGGACGACGCGGTGAGGGCGGGAATCCTGAGAGAGAGCGATGTGCCGAAGGAGATCCGTGATGTGATCGGCTGTACTCCCAGCGAACGGCTGGATCATTTTGTCCATGATATTGTGACAAACAGTATGGGAAAAAACGATATTTGCATGTCGGAGGCCGTCTCCGGAGCCATGAAGCAAATGCGGCAGTTCATGTTTGAGAACGTGTATGTAAATCCCGTGGCCAAGAGCGAGGAGAAAAAGGCTGAGGAGCTGATGGAAACGCTGTATCGGCATTTTATGAAAAATATCAACGATATGCCGGAGGAGTTTTTGAATCTGTTGTCGGAGGGCGAGCCCAGAGAACAGGTGGTATGCGATTATGTGGGAGCCATGACGGACCGGTTTGCCGTGGCGATCTATGAGAGGATATACATACCCAGATCATGGGCCATATAGCGCGCAGGTATGATCACAGGCCGTCGAAGCACCGGAGAGGGCAATGTCCCTGAGACCGGGGAAGGGCCTGCAGAGATTTGGGATGAGCCGAAAGAGAGGTATGGATGTACTATCCGGAAGAGCTCGTAGAAGAGATCAGACTGAAAAATGATATAGTGGATGTGGTCTCAGGGTATGTAAAGCTTCAGAAAAAGGGCGGCAATCATTGGGGCTGCTGTCCCTTTCACAACGAGAAGACCCCTTCCTTTGCGGTGAATGGCGCAAAACAGATGTACCACTGCTTCGGCTGCGGGGCAGGGGGAAACGTATATACCTTTGTGATGAATTATGAGAACTATTCCTTTCCCGAGGCGGTGAAGCTGCTTGCAGACCGGGCCGGTGTAGCTTTGCCGGAGATTGAGTACAACGAGGAGGTCAAAAAGCGGGAGGGTAAAAGGGCCAGGCTTTTAGAGGTCAACAAGGAGGCAGCAAAGTTCTTTTATTTCCAGCTTCGCAGTCCCAGAGGGGATAAAGGGCGGGAATACCTGAAAAGGAGGGAGCTGTCCGACGAGACCATTCATCAGTTCGGCCTGGGCTATGCAGGGAAGAACGGGGCCGAGCTGGTGCAGTACCTGCGAAGCAGGGGCTTTTCGGACGAGCTGATCCGGGAGGCGGGGCTGGCTTCCGTTTCTGAGAAGTACGGGCTTGTCAGCCAGTTCTGGAACAGGGTCATGTACCCTATTCAGGACCTGAACCACCGGGTTATCGGCTTCGGGGGCCGTGTTATGGGAGACGGTGAGCCCAAGTACCTGAATTCTCCGGAGACGCCGGTGTTTGACAAAAGAAGAAATCTGTACGGGCTGAATTTTGCCAGGACAGCCAGAAGCGGAAATATTATTCTGTGCGAGGGCTATATGGATGTGATTTCCATGCATCAGGCAGGCTTCCGACAGGCGGTGGCTTCTCTGGGAACGGCCTTTACCTCAGAGCAGGCGGTGCTCCTTAAGCGCTATACGGATAACGTTCTGCTGGCCTACGACAGCGACGGCGCCGGTGTGAAGGCGGCTCTGCGGGGAATCGGAATCCTGCGGGAGGCAGGGCTTACGGGCCGGGTTATCAACATGCAGCCCTACAAGGATCCCGACGAATTTATGAAGGCTCTTGGTAAGGAAGCCTTTCAGGAGCGCATCGACCAGGCGGAAAACAGCTTTTTCTTTGAGATCCGGATATTGGAGAGCCAGTTCGACATGGCAGATCCGGAATCCAAGACCAGGTTCCACCGGGAGATCGCCCGGAAGCTTTGTGAGTTTTCCGAGGAGCTGGAGAGGGAAAATTATCTGCAGGCGGTGGCGGAGAAATATCTTATCGGGATAGAGCAGCTCCGCAGGCTGGTGACCGGCTATGCCGCCCAGACCGGACTGGCAAAGCCCCTGGCGCAGCGGCCCAGGTCGGGAAGCAGAAAAAAGGACCCGGAGGAAAAGGGAAAGAAGCCTCAGAGGCTGCTGCTTACATGGCTTACGGACGAGCCCGGGCTTTATGAAAAAATAAAAAAATATATTTCCGGAGCGGATTTTACGGAGGAGCTTTACCGAAAGGTGGCAGAGCGCCTGTTTCAGGATCTGGAGGAAGGGAATTACAACCCGGCCGCGGTGATCAGTATGTTTGAGGACGGGGAGGAGCAGCAGCAGGCAGCGGCGCTGTTTCATTCCAAGCTTCCCGAGCTGAACACGAAGCAGGAACGGGAAAAGGCTTTTCACGATATCCTCCTGGCGGTGAAAAAAAACAGCTATGAATATTTTTCAGCCAGGCTGGGAACAGACATAAATGCCCTGAATCAGGTGATACAGGGCAAGAAAGCGCTGGAAGAGCTTGCAAAAGCGCATATTTCACTGGAATAAGGATATGATTTACTTGGACAGAGGTATATCACAGGGGATTCCCCCGGGGAAGGATGGAATTATTACGATGGATGAAAATACACAGGCAAGGTTTGACGAAAAGGTAAAAGAGCTGTTAGCGGTTGCAAAGAAAAAGAAGAATGTTCTGGAATACCAGGAGATCAGTGAATTTTTCGCGGACATGCCTTTGGAGGAGGAACAGTTCGAGAAGATTCTGGAGGTTTTGGACCAGAATAATGTGGACGTGCTGCGCATCACGGAGGACGACGACGTGGACACCGAGGAAATCATCCTTACAGAAGAGGATGAGGTGGACGTGGAAAATCTGGATCTGTCCATTCCCGACGGCATCAGCATCGAGGATCCTGTACGCATGTATCTCAAGGAAATCGGAAAGGTGCCGCTGCTTTCCGCAGAGGAAGAGATTGAGCTTGCCAAGAGAATGGAGCTTGGGGACGAGGAGGCGAAAAAGCGCCTTGCGGAGGCAAACCTGCGTCTGGTGGTCAGCATCGCCAAGCGCTATGTGGGAAGAGGAATGCTGTTCCTGGATCTGATTCAGGAAGGAAATCTGGGACTGATCAAGGCGGTGGAGAAGTTTGACTACCGAAAGGGCTACAAGTTTTCCACCTATGCCACCTGGTGGATCCGCCAGGCCATCACCAGGGCCATTGCGGATCAGGCCAGAACCATTCGGATTCCGGTGCATATGGTGGAGACCATCAACAAGCTGATCCGTGTCAGCAGACAGCTGCTTCAGGAGCTGGGCAGAGAGCCTTCTCCCGAGGAGATCGCTGAGGAGATGAGGATGCCGGTGGACCGGGTGCGGGAAATTTTGAAGATCAGCCAGGAGCCGGTGTCGCTGGAAACTCCCATCGGTGAGGAGGAGGACAGCCATCTGGGAGATTTTATCCAGGACGACAACGTACCTGTTCCTGCGGATGCGGCGGCCTTTACGCTTTTGAAGGAGCAGCTGGTGGAGGTGCTGGGCACCCTGACGGAACGGGAACAAAAGGTGCTGCGCCTGCGGTTCGGCCTGGATGACGGGCGGGCCCGGACCCTGGAGGAAGTGGGCAAGGAGTTTAATGTGACTAGAGAGCGGATCCGGCAGATCGAGGCAAAGGCTCTCCGTAAGCTGCGCCATCCCAGCCGCAGCAGGAAGCTGAAGGATTACCTGGATTGATTCTTTCAAGGCGGCTTCAGATGCTTGCCCGCATGGTGACGCCTGGAAACAGGGTAGCTGATGTGGGCTGTGATCACGGATTTCTGTCCATCTACCTGGTGCAGAACGGGATCAGTCCCCGGGCGCTGGCCATGGACGTGAGAATGGGGCCTCTTGCGGCAGCCCGGGCACATATAGATGAATGTGGGCTGGGAGCATACATAGACACCAGGCTGTCGGACGGACTGAAGGAATGCCGCCCGGGGGAGGCGGATACCGTGGTGATCGCCGGCATGGGCGGTCCGCTGATGGAAAAAATACTGACAGAAAGCATGGAGCGGGCGGCGCAGCTGAAGGAGCTGATCCTCCAGCCCCAGTCGGAGCTGGGAAGGTTTCGGCGTTTTCTGAAAAAAAGCGGGTTTGTTATTATAGACGAAGGAGCGGTATACGAGGAAGAAAAATATTATTTTGCCATGAAGGCAGTATTTCGGGAATGTGTGACAAAGGAGTGTGACCCGGGCGGAGAAGCCCTGCAGAAGGCAGAAAACGACAGGGCGTTGGGAGAATTCTGCAAAGAGGAGTTCGGCCCCCTGCTGCTGGCTAGACGGGATCCAGTATTGTGGCAGTTTCTCTGCTTTCGGAAGGGAGTGCTGGAGGCTCTGTCGGAGCGGCTGTCTGCGGAGCCTTCGGAGCGGACAAAGGAGCGGCTTCGGGAGGTTTTGGGAGAATTGCACAATATCCAGTGGGCACAGGAGTATTATAGAGAAGCAGGGCAGCAAGGGAAAAGCGAATAGTGAGGGAAAAGTAAACAGCAAGAGAAAAGCGAACAGTAAGGAAAAAGCAAATAGCAAGAGAAAAGCGAATAGTAAGGAAAAAGCATATAGCAAGGGAATAGCAAACAGCAAAGGATAAGCGGGCAGGAAAGGAGAGCGCGGCAATGGTGACAATATCCATATACGGAGAAAAAAAGGAAGTGCCTCAGGGAACTACCTTTGAGCAGATCGCAGAGGATTATCAGGAGAAATATGACGGCTTGATCGCTGTGGCGGCGGCCAACGGCAAGATCAGGGAGCTGTTTAAGAAGGTGACAAAGGACTGCCAGGTGGAGTTTTTCACCTTGAGGGACGATGTGGGTCACAAGACTTATGTCAGGACGGCTGCCATGCTGTTTTTGAAGGCGGTTTACGATGTGTTCGGAGCCGAAGCCGCCCAGGAATGCCGTGTGGAATTTGCCATAGGGCACGGTTATTATATCAACCCCATTGGAAGGATTCCTTCCACGGAGGAAAATGCGGAAAGGATCCGGGCGCGGATGAAGGAGCTTGTCTGTGCGAAGGTGCCTTTTCGGAAACGCTCTTATTCGTTGGAGGATGCCATGGAGCTGTTTGCAAAGCATGGTATGACGGATAAGGAAAAGCTGTTCCGTTACCGCATGAGCTCCACTGTGAATGTCTATGAGATTGAGGGCTATTACGATTATTACTACGGATATATGCTTCCTCACACCGGATACGTGAAGTGGTTTGAGGTGATCCCCTATGAAGACGGTTTTATGCTGTTGCTGCCTCAGAAGAAGGATCCCACCACAGTAGAGCCCTTCCATGAGAGCAGGAAGCTGTTCGGAGCCCTGGAGAGTTCCGGAGACTGGGGGAGACGGGCCGGGATTGAGACCGTGGGAGACTTAAACGACCAGATATGCCGCGGCTCCCTGAGCGAGCTGATTTTAGTGCAGGAGGCTCAGCAGGAACGCCGGATCAGCGAGATCGCAAAGGATATTGCGGGACGGGAAAACGTGAAATTTATTATGATTGCCGGACCTACATCATCCGGCAAGACCAGCTTTTCCCATAGGCTTTCCATTCAGCTGAGAACGCTGGGAAAGGTGCCCCATCCCATTGCGCTGGATGATTACTTTGTGGACAGGGAAAAAACGCCCAGGGACGAGAACGGGGATTACAACTTTGAATGCCTGGAGGCCATCGATGTGGAGGGCTTTAACCGGGATATGGTAAAGCTGCTGGCCGGGGAGAGGGTGGAGATCCCTTCATTCAATTTCAAAACCGGCAAGAGAGAGTATCACGGAAATTACCAGCAGCTGAAGGAGGAGGATATCCTGGTAATTGAGGGAATTCATGGATTAAATGAAAAAATGTCCTATGCGCTGCCGAGCGGAAGCAAGTATAAAATTTATATCAGCGCCCTGACGTCCCTGAATATAGATGCTCACAACAGAATTCCCACCACAGACGGCAGGCTTCTGCGCAGGATGGTGAGGGATGCGCGCACCAGAGGGACTGTCGCTCAGAGAACCATCCAGATGTGGCCCTCCGTCAGAAGGGGCGAAGAGGAAAATATATTCCCGTTCCAGGAGGACGCGGACGCCATGTTCAATTCGGCCATGATCTATGAGCTGGCGGTGCTGAAGCCCTTCGCGGAGCCGCTGCTGTTCCAGATTCCCAAGGGATCGCCGGAGTATCATGAGGCCAAGAGGCTGTTGAAATTTTTGAATTATTTTTTAAGTGTTCCCAGCGAGAGCCTGCCCAACAATTCCATCTGCAGGGAGTTTGTGGGAGGAAGCTGCTTTAACGTGTAATTTTGAATGATCCCGCAGAACCTGGAAATGGGTTCTGCGGGATACGTGTTTTTATGTTTTTGCGGTAACTCTATCCTGCAGGCGGCATATAATAAAGCAAAACAACATAGGATGATAGGTTATATATTATGTATGCTGCACTGCTTATCTTACTGATGCTTGCCCTTTTGGGCATGCTTTTCGGCCATTTTCGCAGGAAAAAGCTGATCTGTAAAATCCGGTGTATGGATAAAAACAGGAAGTGTTCCCTGCTGGAGGAGCTGGCCGAGCCCTTCGGGTACGTCTATCACTGCTGCTGCGGGTTTTTCTCCTCCACCGTGGACGCCTGGCAGAAGGCTGCCGGTTATGCGTGGCTCTACGACTATATGGCGCCCCGTTTCCAGATGGTGTTTGACGCGCTTCCGGTCTATTTTGATTACCGGGGCAGAACGTGGCTGATCGAATTCTGGAAGGGCCAATACGGCATTAATACCGGTGCGGAGATCGGGATTTATCATGCCGACAGGCTGCTTACCAGGGCGGAATATCAGACCGCGCATTTTGAAGCCGCAGGGGAGAATGAGATGCTTTCCTGTTCTCTGGAGCTGTATGAGGAAAACGGTGATTTTGTTCAGATCTCCGAGAGACACTGGTGGTTGACCGCTTTCGTACCGGGCGTGTTTTCCCAGCCCTCGAGGCTGTGTCTGAAGGCCGCTGTGGGCTTTAACGACAGACAAATGCTGGATGCCTTTTACCATGGTCTGTGCGAGGCAGGTTATCCGGCGGAAATGATCACGGTCCAAAACCTCCGCCTGTCCTTTACCTTCCACCGGCCCCTGCCGGAGCACTACGGTCTGCTGACCCGGTTCCACAGATGGTTTTCTCAGTGTCTGAACCGGATAAACTGCCGTCTTTTCGTATGGGTCACCAGACCCTTTGAATGTACGGAGGACCGGGTTCTGTTTCTTTACTACTATCTGCCATTCTGCTTCAGGAGGCTGATGCGTCTGCGCCGTTATCACAGGCGGTGCCATAAGAAGAGAGGCTGCCGGCGTCCCAAATGCTGTCGCTGCTGCCGTCCGCCCCGGCATGAAAAGCCATGAGTATTACAAGCCGTCTGGACCGTGCTTTTGCCCAGGCTCCTGTGCTGCCGCTGAACAGATGCTCCCGATATGTGTTATTCAGCGACTGCCACAGGGGAGTGGGAACCTCCTCCGACAATTTTCTGAAAAACCAGCACCTGTATTATGCGGCTCTGGAGCATTATTATCGGAACGGCTTCACCTATATTGAGCTGGGAGACGGGGAGGAATTGTGGGAAAACCGAAAGCTCCGCAATATTGCCGAGATTCATGAGGACACTTATTGCATGTTCGCCCGGTTTGAACAAAGAGGCAGGCTGTATCTTCTCTATGGCAACCACAATATTGTGCGGAAGAAGAACCCGGCTTTCCTGGAAGCTTTGATCCTGCAATCCGCATCCATGCCGGAGAAATCGCTGTATCTGACCCACGGCCACCAGGCCAGCCTTTTGAACTCCACGTTCTGGCCCATAGCCCGGTTCCTGGTGCGATATTTCTGGAGTCCGCTGGAGAATCTGGGATTTCTGGATCCCACCAGCGCGGCCAAGAACTATGAGGTAAAGGAAAAATGCGAGGAAAGCCTGCGCAGCTGGGCCGAAGCGCATCATCATATTTTGATCACAGGGCATACACACCGCCCTGTGCTTCCCGAGGAGCCTTCCTTCTATTATAATACGGGAAGCTGTGTCCATCCGCGCTGCATTACCTGTATTGAGATCCAGCGGGGAGAGCTGACTCTCGTGAAGTGGACGATGAACGCCCGGGCTGACAGTACCCTGTATGTGGCAAGAGAAGTGATTTCCGGTCCGGTAAAGCTGCTTGACAACGGGGAGAATCGCAGCTGCTAGAGAAATGCCGCCGTTATGGTTATCCATAGCGGCGGCATAATAACGCGTATTTATTCCTGCGTCAAGCCAAAATACTTTAAAATGCGGTAGCCGTCAAGAAGGCCGGCCATATAGGCATTGGCGGTATACTCGAAGCCGCGCTCGTCCATTCGGGCCAGCAGCGCATCTACCACATCGCGCTGGGATTCTGTGAAGGCCGTATTCCGGAATTCCTCGTAAGCCTGTAAATATTCCTGCTGACAGGTCTGGTATTCGCTGTCCGCAGTGAGCAGGCTTTGCAGGGTCTTGGCCTTCATACTGTCCATGGATAATTTTAAGGTATCTTTGATATCCTCCATGGTGTTGTCCTGAGTGATGATGGATAAGAGCTCTTGTGTGATTTGGTCTTTTTTAAGCATTTGTTCGTTTCCTTTCTGCCGTAAGCGTGATGTATGATCCTTTGTCAGGTCGTTAACCTGTGATTATTCTACCACGGGTACCTGGAAATGGAAACGTGAATCGTCCGCGCAATATCTGATATATTTACAATATGTGACAGACTGTGACGGCAATACCCATAAAACGGTGCAGAAATCCGGAATAAAGGGCACTTATTTACTCAATTTCCGGAAGTTTTCCGCGATAAACAGCCAGTTCCTCATCGGTGGGAATATAGTCGCTCATTTTACCCTCGTGAAATTTTTCATAAGCAATCATATCAAAATAGCCTGTGCCGGTAAGGCCGAATACAATGGTTTTCTCTTCTCCGGTTTCTCTGCATTTCACTGCTTCGTCAATGGCGGCACGAATCGCGTGAGAGCTTTCCGGTGCGGGCAGGATGCCTTCAACTCTTGCAAAATACTCCGCCGCTTCGAATACCTCTGTCTGTTTCACGCTGATTGCTTCCATCAAGCCCTGATGGTACAGCTCGGACAGCGTAGAGCTCATGCCGTGATAGCGAAGCCCGCCTGCGTGATTGGCAGAAGGGATAAAGTCGCTGCCCAGCGTATACATCTTGGCCAGCGGGCAGACCATTCCCGTGTCACAGAAGTCGTATGCATATACTCCACGGGTAAAGCTGGGACAGGATGCCGGCTCCACTGCGATAATCCGGTAATCAGCCTCGCCCCGAAGCTTCTCGCCCATAAACGGTGCGATCAGGCCGCCCAGGTTGGAACCGCCTCCGGCACAGCCGATAATGATGTCGGGCTTTATATTATATTTGTCCAGGGCAGCTTTGGTTTCCAGACCGATAACAGACTGATGGAGAAGCACCTGATTCAGCACACTGCCCAGTACATAGCGATACCCCTCGCTGGATACGGCCTTTTCTACCGCTTCGGAAATGGCACAGCCAAGGCTTCCTGTAGTGCCCGGATGCTCGGCAAGGATCTTTCTGCCCACTTCTGTTTCCATAGACGGTGACGGTGTGACCGATGCGCCGTAGGTACGCATCACCTCACGGCGGAAGGGCTTTTGCTCGTAGGAGCATTTTACCATGTATACCTTGCAGTCCAGGCCGAAGTAGGAGCATGCCATAGAAAGAGCGGTACCCCACTGGCCGGCTCCGGTTTCGGTAGTGACGCCTTTCAGTCCCTGCTTCTTTGCATAATATGCCTGGGCTATGGCGGAATTCAATTTGTGACTGCCGCTGGTATTGTTGCCCTCAAATTTATAATAAATTTTCGCGGGTGTGTCCAGCTTTTCTTCCAGGCAATATGCGCGGACCAGCGGGGAGGGACGGTACATTTTATAAAAATTGCGGATTTCCTCCGGGATCTCAAAGAACCGCGTGTCGTTATCCAGCTCCTGTGCCACCAGCTCCTCACAGAAAACGCCTGAAAGCTCCTGGGCTTTCATGGGCTGAAGGGTGCCGGGGTTTAAGAGCGGGGCCGGCTTCTGCTTCATATCGGCGCGCAGATTGTACCATGCCTTGGGCATCTCGTTTTCGTTCAGATAAATTTTGTAAGGAATTTTTTCGGTTTTCATTGCTGCCTGCATTGTAATTACCTCCTTAAATTTGTTCTGTCATGAAACAAAAAAACGTCCCTGACAGAAGATTACTTTCTGTCAAGGACGAACAGGTACTGATTCAGTACGACAATCCGCGGTGCCACCTTGATTCACGGTATATCCGTGCGCTTGGCGGGATACAAGCATATCCCCGGCATTTATACGCTTGCCTTCAGCGTCGCAGAATACTCTGTGAAAAATCACATTTGACTGCGCCCTCCGCGGTCCATTTGACAACTTGTTTCTCACCTGCTTCTCAGCATCGCAGGCTCTCTGTAAAGGCATCATTGCCGTTATCTCCGCTTCAACGGTTTGAAGTATTAAATTTTGTATAATATATCACTATTATATGCAGGTGTCAATAGTTTGGTGAAAATTTATTTCGGGAAAAGTTTGGAAAAAATATTAATTTATGATTGACAGATCGAGAAATGCGTTCTATACTAATACCAACCTAGATGGTAGGTTTTAAGAGCTTTTTACAACGAAGGGAGAAAAGGTTATGTCCAAATACAAGTTTGAAACTTTACAGCTTCATGTGGGACAGGAGAGTGCGGATCCGGCAAGCGGCGCCCGGGCGGTTCCTATTTATGCGACTACATCGTATGTGTTCAGAGATTCGGCTCATGCAGCCGCCCGGTTCGGTCTTGCCGATGCCGGAAATATATACGGCAGGCTGACAAACTCCACCCAGGATGTGCTGGAGCAGCGCGTGGCGGCTCTGGAGGGCGGTGTGGCTGCCCGGGCACTTGCTTCCGGAGCGGCAGCCATTACGTATACGCTGGAAGCTCTCGGGCAGAACGGCGGTCATTTTGTTTCCCAGAAAACCATATACGGAGGAAGCTACAATCTGCTGGCCCATACGCTTCCGGCGTTCGGCATCACGGCCAGCTTTGTAAATATACATGATCTTGCGCAGGTCGAAGCCGCCATACAGGACAACACCAGAGCAATCTATATTGAAACACTTGGCAATCCCAACAGCGATATTCCCGATATTGACGCTTTGGCGGAGCTTGCACATAAGCACGGCCTGCCTCTGGTGGTAGATAATACCTTCGGCACTCCGTATCTGATCCGGCCCATAGAGCATGGCGCAGATATTGTAGTGCATTCTGCCACCAAGTTTCTTGGCGGTCATGGTACGACTCTGGGAGGCATCATCGTTGACTCAGGCAGGTTTGACTATGCGGCCTCCGGGAAATATCCGGCCATTGCCGAGCCTAACCCAAGCTACCATGGCGTATCGTTTGTAAAGGCTGTGGGCCCGGCAGCGTTTGTAACATACATTCGGGCAATTTTACTTCGTGATACGGGCGCGGCGATTTCTCCTTTTGCGGCATTTTTGCTGCTTCAGGGAATCGAAACACTTTCGCTGAGACTGGAACGGCATGCGGAAAATACAAAACGGGTGGTGGAATTCCTTGCAGAGCATCCGCAGGTTGAGCAGGTCAACCATCCGTCCCTGCCAAGTCATCCCGATCATGCGTTATATCAAAAGTATTTCCCCAACGGCGGGGGCTCGATCTTTACCTTTGAGATCAAAGGAGGCGTGAAAGAAGCGCACAGGTTTATTGACAGCCTTCAGATTTTCTCTTTGCTGGCAAATGTGGCCGATGTAAAGAGTCTGGTAATTCATCCGGCAACCACTACCCACAGTCAGCTTACGGAGGAAGAATTGGAGGATCAGGGAATTAAGCCGAACACCATACGCCTTTCCATCGGTACGGAGCATATTGACGATATTATTGCTGACCTGCAAAATGGTTTTGATGCTGTAAAATAAAAGGAGGAATTGTTATGTCAAAAATTTATACGTCTGCCGATCAGCTGATCGGAAAAACCCCTCTTTTGGAGCTGGTTCATATTGAGGAGGCAAACAACCTGAAAGCAAGGATTCTTGCGAAGCTGGAATACTTTAATCCTGCCGGTTCTGTAAAGGACCGTATTGCAAAGGCAATGCTTGACGAAGCCGAGAAAACCGGAAAGCTGGGGCCCGGCTCAGTGATTATTGAGCCTACCTCCGGTAATACCGGCATCGGTCTCGCGGCGGTTGCGGCTGCAAGAGGCTACAGGATCATCATTGTAATGCCCGAAACCATGTCTGTGGAGCGCCGTCAGCTTATGAAAGCCTATGGCGCCGAATTGGTGCTTACCGAAGGAGCAAAGGGTATGAAGGGGGCCATTGAAAAAGCACAAGAGCTGTCAAAGGAGATCCCGGGCAGCTTTATTCCCGGGCAGTTTGTAAATCCTGCCAATCCGAAGGCCCACAGGGAAACTACAGGTCCCGAAATTTATCAGGATACGGACGGACAGGTGGATATCTTTGTTGCGGGTGTAGGAACCGGCGGAACGGTAACCGGTGTGGGCGAGTATCTGAAATCAAAGAACTCTGCTGTCAAGGTAGTGGCTGTAGAGCCTGCCGATTCTGCCGTACTCTCTACCGGCGTGGCGGGGGCTCACAAGATTCAGGGCATTGGCGCCGGCTTTGTACCTGATGTGCTGAATACGGGCATTTATGATGAGATTATCACTGTTTCCAATGAAGAAGCGTTTTCAGCCGGAAGACTGATTGGCAGGAGTGAGGGCATTTTGGTGGGCATTTCCTCCGGAGCCGCCGCTTTTGCCGCGATTGAGCTTGCCAAACGTCCCGAAAACGAAGGAAAGACCATTGTTGTACTTTTGCCCGATACCGGCGACAGGTATTTATCGACCCCGCTGTTTTCGGAATAGAAACTCACCGGCACTCAAAGAAGGAAGAAAATGAATATTTATCTGGATAATGCAGCAACTACAAAAATGAGCAGAACAGCAATCGACGCCATGCTTCCATACATGGATGCCGTATACGGCAATCCGTCCAGCCTGCATTCGGCCGGTCAGACGGCGGCGGAAGCATTAACAAGAGCAAGACAGCAGATTTCCCACTGTATCGGCGCGTCGCCTGAGGAAATAATCTTTACCTCCGGCGGAAGCGAGGCGGATAATCAGGCAATTATATCCGCGGCACAGATTGGCCGGAAAAAGGGGAAAAGCCACATTGTCTCAACGGCGTTCGAGCACCATGCGGTACTGCATACCCTGAAAAAAATGGAGAAGGAAGGCTTTGAGATCACGCTTTTGGATGTTCATGAGAACGGCGTGGTTTTGCCGGATCAGGTGGAAGCCGCTATTCGTGACGATACCTGTCTTGTCACCGTGATGTACGCCAACAATGAGATCGGAACGATTCAGCCAATAGAAGAAATCGGCAGGATATGCCGTGCCCGGAATGTTCTTTTCCATACGGATGCCGTACAGGCGGCGGGGCAGTTGGAGATCAATGTCAAAGAACAGAATATTGATATGCTTTCACTTGCGGCGCACAAATTTCATGGTCCGAAGGGAATCGGTATTCTTTATGCAAAAAAAGGTGCAGCACTGACGCCTCTCATCCAGGGAGGCGCTCAGGAGAGGGGCAGGCGGGCAGGCACGGAGAATATTCCCGGGATTATGGGGATGGCGGCTGCGCTTGAGGAGGCCTGCGCTCACATGGGTGATAACAGCAGGAGGCTGCGTGTATTGCGTGATCAGCTTATTGCCGGGCTTACGCATATTCCGCACTCCATTCTCAATGGTGACGCGGAAAAGCGTCTGCCCAACAATGTGAACTTTTGCTTTGAGGGAATCGAGGGCGAATCCCTTCTGCTGCTTCTCGACGATAAAGGAATTTGTGCTTCCTCCGGTTCCGCCTGCACTTCAGGCTCGCTTGATCCCAGCCATGTACTGCTTGCAATCGGAAGAGTGCATGATGTTGCCCATGGATCGCTTCGCCTTACGCTTTCAGCGGAAAATACGGAAGAGCAAATCACGTATACCATTAAAGCGGTGAAGGAAGCAGTCGAATATCTGCGCAGTATTTCTCCCGTCTGGAGAGATCTTGTCAGCGGCAAAAGGGATTTTATTATTAAGTGAGGTTTTGCTATGGCTTTGTACAGCGAAAAGGTTATGGATCATTTCCGCAATCCCAGAAACGTCGGCATAATTGAAGATGCCGACGGAATCGGCGAGGTTGGTAATGCCAAGTGCGGAGACATTATGAAAATTTATCTGAAAATCGAAAATGATATTATTGTGGATGCAAAATTTGAGACCTTCGGATGCGCCTCTGCCATAGCGTCGAGCTCCATGGCCACCGAGCTGATCAAGGGTAAGCCTGTCTCAGAGGCTCTTGCTCTTACCAACCAGGCAGTGGTTCAGGCGCTGGATGGTCTTCCCGCCCCCAAAATTCATTGCTCCGTGCTTGCAGAGGAAGCAATAAAGAAAGCTTTGCAGGATTATTGTGAGAAGAATGGTGTGGAATACAGCCATAACAGTTATGAAGGGCAGCCGTCATGATGATTTCAACAAAAGGAAGATATGCACTCAGGGTGATGATCGATTTGGCCGAAAATTATGGGAAGGGCTTTGTCCCCATGAAGGAGGTAGCTGAAAGACAGGATATCTCTTTGAAGTATTTAGAGAGGATTCTTCCCGTTTTGACTAAAAACAGGCTGATAGAAGGACATCAGGGAAAGGGCGGCGGTTATCGCCTGACGGCGGAGCCGGACAGATATCGTGTGGGGGAGATCCTTCGTCTTACGGAGGGCGAGCTGGCGCCGGTGGCCTGTCTGAACTGTAGTGCAAACAAATGTGAGCGCGCCGAAACCTGTAAAACCCTGCCGATGTGGTCAGAATTTTACAGGCTTACAAATTCATACTTTGATGGAATTACGTTATCGGATTTAATGGGATAAAATACGGTGTGTTTATCAGTGGGGAAACGATATGAAGGAGAAAATGCGCAGCAGGCTTTGTCAGGTATTCAACGCGATTATCTTAGCCGGAATCATTATTTTTTTTTTTAGTGGGTTTATATTATTGGGTGATAAAAGCAGGGATTCCATATCAGGATCCGCCCATAGAGCTGCAAATACAGTATGCGGTTAATATGGGGATCGGCGATGCATTGGTGGGAAAAGGCCTTACCATTGCTGTGTGCGGAGGAATTATACGTTTGCTTTTCGGGCTGTTATATCGGGTGAAGCTGTGTTTTGGAAGTAGTTAGATAGTTTTCTAACATCTGACAACGATTTTGCGAATCTGGCAAAATATGACCGTGACGGAAATGGATGGACCGACGAGGAAGACTGAAAGAAAACGGAGATACGGGAACGGTGCAGCATGTTGATCTGGCGATATAGAAAAAAGCGGCAATGAAACGGCCCCTGAGCGACTGGCTCAGGGGCCGTTTTTCAGTAGCGGTATTCCGTTGACAGATAGCGATGGTTCTGAAGCCTGCTGTCCCGATCATACGTGGTGAAGTTGTAATATCTGGGAGCGGCGGATTCCGGTTTTCGGGTGGTTTCTTCCAAAACCTGTGCAAACCGGCTTCCGGAATTTTTGGTTTTCGGATAAGGCTGAACCATTCTCCGATTGTCGCGTCCCGTCCTGCCTGTCTTAGGAACTGCCGCCACTGGCTGCACCATAAAAATACCTGTAATTCCGTTTGCTGCGATGATCCCTCCCTGGATGTGTATTTGAACAGTATAAGTGTTTTGTTAATTTATATTTCGGATAATTTTTCAGAAAATTTATAGGGATATTAAAAATTATTTGACTTTTATCATATATACAGATAAATTGGTGCTGTCAGTCAGGTGCAGAGCGGTAAATTCTTTATTCCCGCGAGCAATGAGGAAAATAACCATGCTTGCATGGGTATTTGACGAATGCTGCGAGGGTCAATACCCCGCTGCAATACTTTGCGATTGCCCTAATATATGGTACCATTTTTGAATATTCTATTGACAAGAGCGAAGTCTAAGAGATATACTTGAAATTGAGTTAGCGGCTACTAACACAAAATAGCCGCTTTTTTAGAGGCGCGAGTTAGCTTTTGCTAACTTAAGCTGAGAAAGCAAGGAGGGTGTTTTATGGTGAAGATAACAGTGGGTATAGAAGGGATGGCCTGCAGTATGTGCGAGGCGCATATCAACGAGGCTGTGAGAAATGCCTTTCAGGTAAAAAAGGTGACAAGCTCACATACAAAGAAGCAGACAGTCATTCTTGCGGAGAAGGACATCCCGGAGCAGGAACTGAAAGATGTGGTGGCAAAAGCGGGATACGATGCCGTATCCATAAGCAGTGAGCCGTATGAGAAGAAAGGACTGTTCGGGATGGAAGAAAAGTGGCTGAAAAGGAATACTGCAAAAAGGTGAACCGCTGTATTCCCTGGCTGCCAAGAAACGGGAGGTAATCCGTATATGAAATACATGGGAATGCCCATGGGGATGTGGGTATTATTTGGAAAATCCTTTGAAAGAAATCTGATCACGGAATTAGGACTGGACAGGAACACGGCAAAAACAATTGCTGCAAAAGCAAAGCCTCGGTATAAAGAGATCATTGCCGGACTGCCGGAATTTGAAAAGGGAGACCGTTTCAAAATGAATATCGTCAACTGCGCCCTGCTTGCCGCTTTTGTGCTGAATATGCCAAAGCGTCCTGATGTGAAGCGGCTGACGGCGTATTATGCCGGCTCCATGATGACTCCTGCCATGAAGTGGTTCTGCCGTCAGAGCGGGAAATCCAAGTTTTCTGACAAGGACATCTCTTCCATGAAAGCCACGGAGCGGCTGAAGGCTGCGGACAGGAATTCCTATTCGTGGAACATGGAGCTCCTTCTTTATCCGGATGGCAGCGGATATGAAGCCCGATTTACCGCCTGCGGCATCTGCACACTGATGCGGGAGCTGGGGCTGTATGACCTTGTCCCTGCCATGTGCCGGCTGGATTACACCATGAGCGAGGCAAGTGGCACATCGGATTTTGCCCGGGAGTACACACTGGCTTCCGGCGGACCGTATTGTGACTGCGGATACAAAAAGAAGCAGAAGAATATTTAAATGAAGCTATGGAGGTGCAGCAAATTATGCTTGTAACGCTGGTTTTGTCGCTGGCTTTGATGGCGGCGTTGTTTCTCATGATATTTGCGGCAGTGGCGCTGGTGCAGGACAGGCGGCTTTTTAAGTCTGCGCCAAAGGATATACAGGCAGCGGCTTTAGAGCATGAAGAGCCTTTCCAGGGCGCAAGGGCAATCGGGTGGGTGCTTTTAACAATTGCCGTATTGCTGTTTCCGGCGGCATTTCTATACGGTGCATGGGACGGGCTCCGGCATGATTTTTCCTTTTGGCAGTTTGCGGGCAGGTTTTTGGCTATGCTGTACCTGATGAAAGCGTTTGACATTATTTTTCTGGACTGGTTCCTGCTTACAAGGTCACATTTTTACCAGCATTATTATCCGGAAACGGAAGGGTGTGCAGGGTATCATCAGTTTGGTTTCAACTGTAAGGAGCAGTTTATCCGTATGATTGTATATCCTTTTATTGCATTAGCGTCGGCGTGGGTATGCACATTACTTTGAAGTGAGCTCTTATGGATAAGACAGCAGGATTGAATTTGAAATTTGCGCAGTCACTGATAGGTCGGTTTACGAGGTGGAGAAAATCATGAAGGAGAAAGACAATAAAGGATTCTGGGACAGATGGGCAAAACGGTATGACTTTATGATGTACTTTGAGGCTGTAGTGATCTCCAATGCGCTGCATATCCCTATGCTGAAGTAAAAGTAAAGCCGTGCCAGGGATTGGAAAGGAGTGCAGATTTGAAGCAGAAAAAATCGGTAGAGGACTACCTGAAAACTATTTATACGCTTACCAAAAGAAAAGCCGTGCATGGCTCGGATATTGCAGGGGAGCTTGGGGTATCCCGTCCGACTGTTTCCGTGGCTTTAAAGGCATTGGCGGAAGAGGGATATGTTTTTGTGGACGGGACTTACGAAGTCCATCTGACGGAAAAGGGGAGGTTGATTGCCGAGGATACCTATGAGCGGCACAATACTTTCTGCCGGCTCCTGACGGGGCTTGGGGTGGATAAGAAAACGGCTGCTGCGGATGCCTGCGAGATGGAACACGCCGTCAGCAGGGAAAGCTATGAAGCATTAAAGATACTGGCGGAGGAAACGCTGAATGATAAGTAAAGAAAAACGGGAGGGATATTTATGATCTGTCCGTTGAACGGGCTGATCAATGCGGGAATTCTCAGTTTATAGTTGCTGGTATTATTGTGCTGATATTTTAGCGGAAAGTATATAAGGAAACTGTAACTGCAATTATATAAAAACAGTTGACAAAATCAACTTTATATGTTATGTTGAATGAGTTGACAAAATCAACATTTTTATATGCCGGGAAAGCCTTTGGCGCATTTATATCGCAGAGGGAGGATGAGCAGTTTATGAGTAAAGCAGCGCAGACAGCATCTGATATACGAAGATTTAACCGTTTCTATCTGCCGTTTTTTCATCTTCTGACACAAAAGTATTTAAATTCAGAATACTCTGTTGCTGAAGCAAGGATCCTTTATGAGATATATGATTATGGGAAAATCAGCGCACGGGATATTGTAAAAACGCTCTGTATAGACAAGGGTTATCTGAGCAGGATGCTGAAGAAATTTGAAGCAGGCGGGATTGTGAAAAGAGAGGAGTCGGGGAAGGATTCCAGGCTGTCAGAGATTTCCCTGACGGCGAAAGGGAAATCTCTGACAGAAAGGCTTGCCGCAGAGTCGAATCTGCAGGTGGAAAAGGAACTGGCAGGGATTTCTGATGATGACCTGGAGAAGCTGTCCTGTCATATGGCTGAAATCATCAAAATTCTGGGAGGCGGAAGAGATGGAGATCATTGAATATACCACAAAATACAGAGATGACTTTATCCAGTTCAACAAGGACTGGATTATGGACAACTTTGGTTTTCTTGAAGCAGGAGACTTGGAAACCTTTGAAAAAATTGATGAGGATCTGGCAATGGGTGCTATGATCTATTTTGCAGTTGAGGAGGATATCCCTCTGGCCACCTGTATGGCAAAGCCCATGGATGAGTTCACATGGGAAATCTGCAAACTGGGCTCTAACAAGCATAAAGACCATAAGGGGTGCGGAAGTGCCGTATTCGGAGCAGCGGTTCAATGGGCAATCGGCCATGGGGCAAAGAGGCTGTTTATTTTATCGAACAGCAGACTGAAGCCGGCGATCCATATTTATGAGAAATACGGCTTTAAGGAAATAAAGCTGGACAATTATGAGTATGTGCGTGGAGACATCGCTTTTGAAAAATGGATATGACCAGGCAGATTTTTCTTGTTTTCTCAAAGCATCCCCTATCAATCTGCTGGAGGGCTCGCTGGATGTGAAGCTGTTTGAACGAACTCACCGCGGCCTGATCTTGACAAAAGCAGGAAAATCTTTATATCTACCAGAGAAATTCTGGCCAATCTGGGAAGAAAAATAGATGTGGTGGGCGATATCCATCCATCATCCGCTTGCGGAAAAAGATAAGTTGAAGCTGCCGGATCTCTATGGCGAGAATCTGCTGCTGATCCACCGCGGCTGGAGCCATCATGTGGATGACCTGCGGGACGATATCCGGCAGAACCATGGTCAGATACATATTTTCTTGAGGCAGCTCAGGCAGCGGCACAGGAGCAGTAAGATAGTACCTTTTGGTATAAACTGATGAACAAAACGAGACTTCTTGGGAGGTCTGGTTTTGTTTATACGTATGACGGGCATGCCCGTGTTTTGTGGTGAAAGTCCACATAGGCGCAGCTACCGACGAACTTTAAAGCGACTCTCAAGGTTTGCATCGCGAGGTGCAGGCGAGAAGAAGAGATAGGGAAATCCTAGCCCTACGAACAGAAACTTCTGTTTTCAAACAGCAGTTCCTTAATTCATCAACAACTTTTATCCCAAAAATCTATATTGTATCTTGTTCCATGTGAGAACAAAACACCGTCCGTCAATTCAATGCGAAGAATACAGGTATTTTCATCATCAAAATTGTTGTGTCCATTGTCAATCCACTCCTTAAAAGCCTCTCTTAGTTTCTTGGCAATGCTTCTATTTTTATCTGCACAAAACCAACCTAAGTTTACTCCCTTTCCATGTGCTGTAAACCAATCGCCACTAATCGCCACATATGGACATTTTTCTATTTGTTTCATTTTATTGGAAAGTGCATATGTAATCACATAGAATGAACTATCCTCATAAAATCCATTCACATTACGGACATATGGCATACCGTCTTGTACGGTTGCCAAAGCAATTATATTGTCCTTGTTAAATCGCTCGTTCAGTATTTTCTCTGTTTCCAAAGTTAGTTTTTCCATTTTAATCCTCCATGTTTAATAAATACTAATTTCGTGAATAAGCAATCTGAAAATGACAAGAAACATTTCTGTTTCATCAAAAAATTTTTGTTTTAGCAAAGGGTATTTGTTTATCATTTCGTCCCTAATCATAATGGAATTTTCAATTTCTGCCTTTCCATTAATTCTTATCCATTTGCGTGTGTTCCCATTATAGCTTGCCATTTCAATCTGTGGATTTCCGACTAAATCAGAATAAACATTTTTCCGCTTATCCGTAGCAAAGTATAATGCCTTTTTATTTGAATATATCATACCAAAAGGTCTTAGTTTGGGCTGATTATTAAATGATGTTGCCAAAAAGAAATATCCGCACTCGCGTATAAACTTATAGCAATTATCAATAGATACATCAATACTGCTTTCTTCATTTCCTTGAATATCTTCATTTAACAGAAAATCAGTGCTACATTCAAATAATTTGCTTAACTTAATAAGTTTGTCCGTTTCAGGAAAACTTATATCAGTTTCCCATCTTGAAACAGACTGACGAGACACATTTAATAGTTCAGACAATTTTTCTTGTGAAATACCTTTTTTCTTACGTAGCAATGCTAATTTTTCACCTGTTGTCATTTTCTCACCTATTATATCTTTTTATTAACAATATGTATAGCAAGTTAGGATTGCTGAATGTAAACTTTTGAGTGCTTTTTAATAATTTGTCTAACTATCCCAGTGTGGATATTCTACCACAACCACACACACAATTCCATTAGATTTTGCTTAATCTCCCTTTGTCTTATTCTTTGCGTTACTTTTCACGGCTTCGCCGTTCAAAGCAACATAATGCACCCGTGAAAAGTAACTTCTTTGCAATCATCATCTGCCTTGCCCGTTCCTTTTGCTCTATGCTGACCGCTCTCGGCTTGCGATAGCTGACGTATGATTTCGGAAAAGAATGGTCTTAGAAATTTCGTCCCACCCTGTCAGCTTGTATGTGTCGGGAAAATCGGCAACAAGCGTGTCAAGTTTCCGTATGACCGTCTTATCCCTATTGTAGACAGTGGCGGTCTGTTCTCCTGCATTGTAGTTTACAATCGTTTCCTGCTCGTATCGTGAAAGTTTCATAGTGCCATATCCCCCTTTCCTTTGCTTTGGGTTCTGTGCTGTTTTCCCTCGGCAACTGTCGGCTGTTTTGCCTGTTCCTTTGCCTTGGCCAACTTCCCCGGCGTTCTCAGTTGCCGCCTTTACCCAGCTCCGGATGGCATTACGGCTTGTCCCAAGGTTCTCCGCACATTTATTCCACTTCAGTCAATGAATATTTTGAAAGGCTGGATCCGGTTGAACTGCAGCAGGTGCAGCAGAAGCAGGTCTATGGACTGATCCGCGGCAAAGCCTTTTATGATGCCAGATTCCAGAAGAAATGGTTGGTAATCGTGGATGGTACACAGACTTATTCCGGGAGCCGGAAGCTTAATGATGGGTGCCTGGAACGTCATTATAACAAAGGGACAGAGGAAGAAGCAGTGAATCACCACTGCGATGTATTGGAGGCAAAGATCGTGTTGGGGGAGAGCCTGGTCGTAAGCATGGCCAGTGAATTTATAGAGAACAATGGGGAAGATGCCGAAAGCCAGAAATACATGAGTGAGGAGAAACGGAAGCAGGATTGTGAAACAAAAGCGTTCAAGAGGCTGGCAGGGAAAATTAAAAAGGCATTTCCGAGGCTGCCCATCATACTGCTGGCTTGGTACCAAAATAGCATTTTTTATTAAGACATGTATATTTAAACTTGCTATAATAGATAAGAGCGCAAGGAGGAAATATGATGAAAGACCAAAAAGAAGTTGTAAAAAAAGTCATAGATTATATTGAGAA
>CAMWUL010000048.1 GCA_947177445.1 uncultured Lachnospiraceae bacterium
GCTCATTTTGTGTGCATCATGTTGCTTTGAACGGCGAAGCCGTGAAAAGTAACCAGTGGAAGGGGCTCGTGCGTCATTTGCAGAAAAGGGGCTTGGCTGAGGGGGATTTTTATGCTATGATTAGCCTTGGAACTTACAGGAAGCTGCGGCAGGATGGGCCTGCGCGGATAGGAGTAATATGCTGTATTCTATGATCTCAGAAGAATTCCATTCTTTACTGGCGCTGGCCGGAATTATTTTTGCATTTGGAGTCACGGTGGCGGCCACCGCAAAGCTGCAGGGGGCGCTGCCCAAGGATCACGGGCGGGAATACGCCTACGACGGCGCGAAATCTGCCGGAAAGCCCAGAGGAGCCGGAATCATTTTTGTGCTGGCGTTCGCGGGAGCGGCGGTTTTGTTTGCCCCCATGGATGCGGAGCGGATCATTTATCTGATCCTGATCGTGATCTGTATGATGACGGGCTTTCTGGATGATGCCTCGGAGAAGCCCTGGGGGGAGCTGAGAAAGGGCTTTCTGGATCTGTGTGTGGCGGCCCTCACGGCCATGACATTTTTGAAATACAATCCCAAAACCATAGAGCTGGCCTTTTTCCAGGTACAGCTGGCCATACCGGCCTGGCTTTATGCGATTCTCATTGTGATCCTGGTATGGGTTTCTGTGAACGTCACCAACTGCTCCGACGGAGTGGACGGGCTGTCGGGCACGCTGACCATCATATCGATCATGACCATATATGCGGTGGACCGGGTGCTGGAAAGGGGAGGAGATTTTTCCTACCTGATTCTGCTTTTTGCGGTGTGTATTCTGGCGTATCTGTGGTACAACGCCGCGCCCAGCAAGCTTATGATGGGAGATGCGGGATCCCGGGCCATGGGGCTGTTTATCAGTATTGCCATTTTAAAAACCTATTCGCCTCTTTTATATATTCCCATTGCCCTGGTATTGATTTTGGACGGAGGGCTGGGGCTTGTGAAGCAGGCGTTGATTCGAGGGCCCAAAATTCATATTCTTACCAAAGTGAGGCTGCCTTTGCACGATCATGTGAGAAAGAAGTGGGGATGGTCCAACACCCAGACAGTGTTTCGGTTTGCCATCGTCCAGATCCTTCTGGGAGTGGCCGTGGTGTATGGGCTGCAGCTGTGATGGACCGCAGGGGCCGTCTGCACGGAAAACCGGGACAGCAAAAGAGCAGCAGACAGTGTGTGGAAAGCAGGTCAGGAAAGGCGGGGGAAGAGGATGTATGATGAGTTGACTGCAGGCGATATTCAGAAAATGCAGGAGGAAATAGAGTACCGGAAGCTGGTGGTGCGGCCCAAGGCGCTGGAGGAGGTAAAGGAGACCAGGGCCCATGGGGATCTCAGTGAAAATTTTGAGTACCATGCGGCAAAAAAGGTGAAGAATCAGAACGAGAGCCGCATCCGCTACCTTGAGCGGATGATCCGGACGGCCAGGGTGATCTCCGAGGAATCCGCCGAGGATGAGGTGGGGATCAACAACACCGTGACCGTGGAGTTTGTGGACGACGGAAGCGTGGAGACATACAGAATCGTGACCACCGTCCGGGGCAATTCCCTGGAGGGGCTGATCAGCAACGAATCGCCCATGGGGAAGGCGCTTCTGGGGAAAAAGGCGGGGGATACCGTCCATGTACAGGTCAATGAGTCGGCGGGGTACGACGTCCGTATCCTGAAGCTGGAAAAAACGGCGGACGAAAGCACAGACAGGATAAGGAGCTTTTAGCATGAAAAAATACTTACTATTTGATCTTGACGGAACCCTGACGGATCCCAAGGTGGGAATCTGCACCTGCGTTCAGTATGCCCTGGCATCCTTTGGGATCCAGGAGCCGGATCTGGACAAGCTGGAGCCCTTTATCGGGCCGCCCTTAAAAGAAAGCTTTATGGAGTTTTACCAGATGGATCCGGAGACGGCTGACGCCGCGGTGGAGAAATACCGGGAGCGTTTCCGGGATACCGGTATTTTTGAAAATAAGCTCTACGACGGCGTCCCCGAGATGCTGAAAACGCTGTGCGGAAAAGGCCTGTTTCTGGCGGTGGCGTCCAGCAAGCCCACCGTATTTGTGGAACGGATTCTGGAGCATTTCAATATTGCCAGGTATTTTAAGGTGGTGGTGGGAAGCGAGCTGGACGGAACCAGAGTGAACAAGGACGAGGTGGTGGAGGAAGCCCTGAAAAGGCTCTTTGAGGATAAACCGGTGCAAAAGGATCAGGTGTATATGATCGGGGACCGGAAATTTGACGTGGAGGGGGCCAGGGCGCTGGGCGTGGAGAGCGTTGGCGTGACCTATGGCTATGGCAGGCTGGAGGAGCTGAAGGCGGCCAGGGCGGATTACATTGTGCGTTCCGTGGAGGAGCTGCAGAAATTTCTGCTGAGGGGCACGGAGGAACAGCAGAAGACCACGGGTTTTCAGAAGGTGTGGATGCTGGCCTATCCCTTTTTAATGTTTATGCTGGTAAGGCTGGTGACACTGAGCCTGCTGCAGTATCTTCTGGTATATCTGGCCAATGCCAGCGGAGGGAATATTCCTTTTCTGTTTGCCTATGACCAGGAGGGTCAGCTGATCGCCACCGGCAATGCCACGGCGCTGATGGCGGCGGCAGGCTATATTGCGGGAGCGGCGTTTATCTGGAGCATAGCGAGAAAGACCATCCGAAGAATGACGGAGGACAGGAAGCTTCTGCATATCAAGGGAGAACCGGTGCAGAGCTATGTGCTGACGGCGGCGGCAACTGTGGGGGCGGTGATCGGTCTCAACATGCTCATGGAGCTTTTGGGGCTTACGGCCAGAGCCGCTGATTATCAGGCGGTGGCGGAAAGCCAGTATGCCGCGCATTTCCTGCTGGGGCTTGTAGTGTACGGCCTGGTGACGCCCATAGCCGAGGAGATCCTGTTCCGTGGGATCCTGTATCCCTGCCTGGGCAAAATGATGAAGCCCATGCCCGCCCTGCTGATGGCGGCCCTTTTCTTCGGTATGTACCACGGCAACTCCATACAGGGCATTTACGGCTTTGCCATGGGAATGCTGATCCTGTATGCCCTGGAGTATTTCGGGGATTTCCGGGCGGCTGTGGCAGTACATATGGGAGCAAATCTGCTGGCATATATATTGACCAAGACGGGCCTGGCGGCAGGGGGCATTGTCTGCTGGCCGGTGTGCCTGGCAGGCCTTGCGCTGGCGGCGGGGAGCATTTTCCTTCTGCACAGGCAGAAGAAGATCTTTTAGGCTTTGAGCCCGCCGGAATGATTTCGAAACAGCCGGCGGAGCGGAGGGACATTGAGGTGCGGGCTTATGTTGTTTTCGATTATAGTGGTTGCTCTGAATCCCGGAGAAAAGTGGAAGGCCACCCTGGACAGTGTGTTTTGCCAGACCTGGGAGGACTATGAGATTATTTTAAAGGACGGCGGAAGCACGGACGGCTCCCTGGATATCTGGAGGTGTGTGCAGGAGGCGGGTGAGCCTTCTAGAAACAGGGTAAGGTACATTAACAGCAAAGACAGCGGCATTTATGATGCCATGAACCAGGCAGTATCCCTGGCGTCAGGGCAGTTTCTTCTGTTTTTGAACTGCGGGGATCTGCTGGCGGATGAACGGGTGCTTGAGCGCACCGCGGCGGCTGTCCGGCGGCAGGAGGCGGCGGGGACGGATACGGATCGTCTGATCTTGTACGGGGATACCTGGAGCGAAAAAAATCGGGCGGCGATTGCGTCGGCTCCGGCCATCACGGGCTTTACCTGCTACCGCAATATTCCCTGCCATCAGTCCTGCTTTTACGGGGCGGCTCTTTGCCGGGAAAAGCCCTATGATCTGCAGTATAAGATCCGTGCAGATTACGACCATTTTTTGTGGTGCTTTTACCGGGGCGGCGCCGAATTTCTGCACATGGATTTTCCGGTGTCCTCCTATGAGGGCGGAGGATATTCGGAGAGCCGCGCAAACGCAGAGCTTGACCGGAGGGAGCATGGGCAGATTACCTCAGCCTATATGAGCCGGGGAGAGCTGTTTCGCTATAAGGCGCAGATGGCCCTGACTCTGGCGCCGCTTCGGCGGGCGCTGGCGGACAGCCGGGCCTTTACCGGGATATACCATAAGATCAAGATGTGGGTGTACCGGAGGCGGTAAAAAAGCTGTTTACAAATGGAAGAAATTATTGTATAGTAATTGAGATAAAAAGCGCAAAGGAGCGTAGAAGGCTTCTTTGCGCTTTTGTCGTATAGGGAAGGAGTACAGTGTATGTTTGATGCAAAAAAGGAAATATCCCTGGCGCCGCTGTACAGGGAGGAATTTGAGCATGATGGCTGCGGGATCGGCGCCTGTGTGAATATCAGAGGACAGAAGAGCCGGGGTACAGTGGAAAACGCCCTGCAGATCGTGGAAAATCTGGAGCACAGGGCCGGGAAGGACGCCGAGGGGAAAACCGGAGACGGCGTGGGTATTCTGACCCAGATTCCCCATAAGTTTTTTGTCAGGGTGACGGCGGAGCTGGGAATTTCCATCGGAGGAGAGCGGGAGTACGGGGTGGGAATGTTTTTCTTTCCCCAGGAGGAGCTGCGCCGGAATCAGGCAAAAAAGATGTTTGAAATCATTGCGGCGAAAGAGGGGATGGAGTTTTTGGGCTGGCGGGAGGTGCCTTCCTTCCCCCAGGTGCTGGGGCACAGAGCCGTGGAATGCATGCCTCATATTATGCAGGGCTTTGTGGCCAGACCCTCGGGAGTGAAGAAGGGACTGGAGTTTGACCGGAAGCTTTATATCGCCAGACGCCTTTTCGAGCAGTCCACCGAGGATACCTATGTGGTTTCCTTTTCCAGCAGGACTATCGTGTATAAGGGGATGTTTCTGGTGGGACAGCTGCGGACCTTTTATGCGGATCTTCAAAGCGAAGATTTTGAATCCGCTATCGCCATGGTCCATTCCCGTTTTTCCACCAACACCAACCCCAGTTGGGAGAGGGCTCATCCCAACCGGCTGATGGTTCACAACGGGGAAATCAATACCATCCGGGGAAATGCAGACAAGATGCTGGCCCGGGAGGAAAACATGGAATCCACATACCTGAAGGGCCAGATGCACAAGGTTCTGCCGGCTATCAGCAAGACAGGCTCTGATTCCGCCATGCTGGACAATACTCTGGAATTTCTGGTGATGAGCGGCATGGATCTGCCATTGGCGGTGATGATCGCCATTCCCGAGCCCTGGGCCAACGACAGGGCCATGTCAAGGTCAAAGAGAGATTTTTATCAATATTATGCCACTATGATGGAGCCCTGGGACGGCCCGGCCTCCATCCTGTTTTCCGACGGCGATATTATGGGGGCGGTACTGGACCGCAACGGTCTGCGGCCTTCCCGGTACCTGATCACGGAGGACGACACGCTGATTTTGTCCTCGGAGGTGGGAGTACTGGATATAGAACCGGAAAGGATCCGGGTGAAGGAACGCCTGCGCCCCGGCAGAATGCTGCTGGTGGATACCCTTCAGGGAAAGGTGGTCTCCGACGATGAGCTGAAGGAGAAATATGCCTCCAGACAGCCCTATGGGGAATGGCTTGACAATAATCTGGTATTTTTAAAGGATTTGACCATCCCCAACAAGAGGGTGCCGGAATATACAGAGGAAGAAAGACAGCGGATGCAGAAGGCCTTCGGCTATACCTACGACGAGGTAAAGACCGGTATTCTGCCCATGGCCAGAGACGGAAGCGAGGCCATAGCCGCTATGGGAGTGGATACGCCATTGCCGGTGCTTGGCAAAACCTATCATCCCCTGTTTCATTATTTCAAACAGCTTTTCGCCCAGGTGACCAATCCGCCCATAGACGCCATCCGGGAGGAGATTGTCACCTCCACCACCGTGTACATAGGCACCGAGGGAAATATTCTCCGGGAGACGCCGGAAAACTGTAATGTGCTGCGGGTGAATAACCCCATTCTGACCAATACAGACCTTTTGAAGATCAAGAGCATGAAGGCCGAGGGCTTTAAGGTGGAGGTAGTCCCGATTATTTATTATAAAAACACCCGGCTGGAGCGGGCGATTGACAGGCTCTTTGTGGAGGTGGACAGGGCATACCGGGAGGGCGCCAATATTCTGATTCTCTCCGACAGAGGGGTGGACGAGAATCATGTGCCCATTCCCTCCCTGCTGGCAGTATCCGCTTTGAATCAATATCTGGTACGCACCAGGAAGCGTACCAGAGTTGCGCTGATTCTGGAGTCCGGGGAGCCCAGGGAGGTGCATGATTTTGCCGCGCTGCTGGGGTACGGCGCCTGCGCGGTGAACCCTTATCTGGCCCAGGAGACCATCCGGGAGCTGATTGACAACCATATGCTGGATAAGGATTACTATGCGGCGGTAAATGATTATAATAATGCGGTGCTTCACGGTATAGTGAAGATTGCCTCTAAAATGGGGATCAGCACCATCCAGTCCTATCAGGGCTCCCAGATCTTTGAGGCCATCGGCATCGCTCCCCAGGTTATCAGCCGGTATTTTTGCAATACGGTGTGCCGGGTGGGAGGAATCACCCTGGAGGATATTGAAAAGCAGGTGGATGGACTTCATTCCCTGGCCTTTGATCCTTTGGGACTTGGCAGCGACCTGACCCTGGACAGTCCCGGCCGCCACAAGCTGCGAAGCGGCGGTGAGGAGCACCTGTATAATCCGGCCACGATTCACATGCTTCAGGAAGCTGTCAGGCGGGGGGATTATGAGCTGTTTGGGCAATACGCCGCCAGGGTCAATGATGAGAATTCTGCCAGGAATCTCAGGGGGCTCATGGAATTCAGGTATCCCAAAAAGGGGATTCCTCTGGAGGAGGTGGAGCCGGAGGAAGCGATTGTCACCCGGTTTAAAACAGGAGCCATGTCCTATGGATCCATCTCCCGAGAGGCCCATGAGGCCCTGGCCATAGCCATGAACCGGCTGCATGGAAAGAGCAATTCCGGAGAGGGCGGCGAGGAGGAGGAACGGCTGACCATAGGTCCCGACGGCCTGGACCGGTGCTCGGCCATCAAGCAGGTGGCCAGCGGGCGTTTCGGCGTCACCAGCCGATATCTGGTCAGCGCAAAGGAAATCCAGATCAAGATGGCCCAGGGGGCAAAGCCCGGCGAGGGCGGACATCTGCCCGGGGGAAAGGTGTATCCATGGATCGCAAAGACCAGACATTCCACTCCCGGCGTGTCACTGATCTCTCCGCCGCCTCATCATGATATTTATTCCATTGAGGATCTGGCCCAGCTGATCTACGATCTGAAGAATGCCAATACCCGGGCACGGATATCCGTAAAGCTGGTGTCCGAGGCAGGGGTGGGCACTGTGGCCGCAGGTGTGGCCAAGGCAGGGGCCCAGGTGATTCTGGTGTCCGGCTATGACGGAGGCACCGGAGCCGCTCCGCGCAGCTCCATTCACAATGCAGGGCTTCCCTGGGAGCTGGGACTGGCGGAGACCCATCAGACGCTGATCATGAACGGACTGCGGGAAAAGGTGCGGCTCGAAACTGACGGAAAGCTTATGACAGGACGGGATGTGGCTGTTGCGGCTATTCTGGGGGCGGAGGAATTTGGCTTTGCCACAGCGCCTCTGGTGGCGCTGGGCTGCGTGATGATGCGGGTCTGCAATTTGGATACCTGCCCTGTGGGAGTGGCCACCCAGAACCCGGAGCTGAGGAAAAATTTCAGGGGAAAGCCCGAGTATGTGGAAAACTTTATGCGGTTTATTGCCAGACAGCTGCGGGAGTATATGGCGCGTCTGGGGGTGCGCCGGGTAGATGAGCTGGTGGGCAGAACCGATTTGCTGAAAATGCGGGAAGACTTAAAGCCCGGGCTTTCACAGATTGATCTGGCGCAGATTTTATCGGAATCCTCCGGAGATTCCCGGAAGAAGCAGATTTTCGATCCGAAACAGGTATATGATTTCCAACTGGAAAAGACTCTGGATGAGAGGGTGCTGCTAAGGCAGCTGAAGAAGGCGCTGGAGAGCGGCAGCAGGTGCAGTGTCCGGGTGGAGGTGTCCAACACGGACCGGGCCTTTGGAACCATTCTGGGCAGTGAGATCACCAGGAGGCTGGGAGAGCAGGTTCCCGAGGATACCTTCCGGGTGCTTTGCGCAGGAGCCGGAGGCCAGTCCTTTGGCGCGTTTATTCCCAGAGGGCTGACCCTGGAGCTGGAGGGTGACAGCAACGATTATTTTGGCAAGGGTCTTTCCGGAGGCAGGCTGATTGTCTACCCGCCCCGGAAGAGCCGGTTTGAGCCTTCCGAGAATATTATTGTGGGAAATGTGGCGCTTTACGGCGCCACCAGCGGCAAGGCTTTTATCAACGGCGTGGCCGGGGAGCGCTTCTGCGTGAGAAATTCCGGCGCCGCGGCGGTGGTGGAGGGTGTGGGAGACCACGGATGCGAGTATATGACAGGGGGACGGGTGGCAGTGCTGGGGCCCGTGGGCAAAAACTTTGCGGCGGGCATGAGCGGCGGCATCGCTTATGTGCTGGACGAGGAATGTGACCTGTACCGGCATCTGAACAAGGAGATGGTATCCTCCGGTGAAATTACCTCCAAGTATGATGCGCTGGAGCTGAAGGAAATGATCCGGGAGCATGTGGAGACCACGGATTCTCCAAAGGGAAAGCGGATCCTGGAGAATTTTGAAACCTTTTTGCCCCGGTTTAAAAAGATCATTCCCCATGATTATGAGCGGGTGATGAAGACTATCGTACAGATGGAGGAAAAGGGACTCAGCGCGCAGCAGGCGCAGATTGAGGCATTTTATGCCAATACCAGGAAAGGGCAGGAGTGACGGAAAATGGGAAAACCAACAGGCTTTATGGAATATGAGAGGGAGACGGGCAGATCCCGGGAGCCCCTGGAGCGCATCGGACATTTCCGGGAATTCCACGGACATCTCTCCAGAGAAAAACAGCAGCTTCAGGGAGCCCGGTGTATGGAGTGCGGCGTTCCCTTCTGCCAGTCGGGGATGACGATCTGCGGGATGACCAGCGGCTGTCCTTTGCACAATCTGATTCCCGAGTGGAATGATCTGGTGTACGGCGGAAACTGGCGGGAGGCCTACAGCCGCCTGCAGAAGACAAACAATTTTCCCGAGTTTACCTCCCGGGTATGTCCCGCCCTGTGCGAGGCGGCCTGTACCTGCGGGCTGAACGGGGAGCCGGTATCTACGAAGGAAAATGAATATGCCATCATAGAAAATGCTTATGAGCAGGGCTTTGCGGCAGCCCGGCCCCCCAAGGTGAGGACGGGAAAGACCGTGGCCGTTGTGGGCAGCGGACCTTCGGGCCTGGCGGCGGCAGATCAGCTGAATAAGCGGGGGCATTCCGTCACGGTATTTGAACGGTCTGACCGGGCGGGGGGACTGCTGATGTACGGTATTCCCAATATGAAGCTGGAAAAGGGGATCGTGGACCGGAAGCGGAAGATTATGGAGGAGGAAGGGGTGGTCTTTGTCACCGGCACAGATGTGGGAAGAGATGTGAAGGCGGAGGCGCTGCTTCGGGATTTTGACCGGGTGATCCTGGCCTGCGGTGCGTCACAGCCCAGAGATATCCAGGTGCCGGGAAGGGATGCCTCCGGAATCTGGTTTGCGGTGGATTTTCTCAGGGCAAACACCAAAAGCCTTCTGGATTCCGGGTTTGAAGACAAAAAATATGTGGATACCAAAGGCAGGAGAGTTGTGATCATCGGCGGAGGAGACACGGGCAACGACTGCTTGGGCACAGCCATCCGCCATGGAGCCAAAAGCGTAGTCCAGCTGGAAATGATGCCCAAGGCGCCGGAACAAAGGGCGGAGGATAATCCCTGGCCGCAATGGCCGAAGGTATGCAAGACGGATTATGGGCAGGAAGAGGCCATTGCGGTATATGGCCGGGATCCCCGGATCTATGAGACTACGGTAAAGGAGTTTGTCAAGGGGAAAAACGGAAGTCTGAAGGGAGTAAAGACCGTAAGGGTGTCATGGAAGAGGGATGCGGAAACCGGAAGGATGAGCATGGAAGAGGTGCCCGGCAGCGAAAAAACGCTGGAGGCGGATCTGGTGCTGATCGCCGCAGGCTTTCTGGGAACCCAGTCCTATATTGCGGAGGCCTTCGGCGTGGAGCTGGACGGACGAACCAATGTGAAAACGAAAGCCGGAGGGTACCAGACCAGCAGGGAGCGGGTTTTTGTTACCGGCGACATGCACCGGGGACAGTCCCTGGTAGTCTGGGCCATCCGGGAGGGAAGAGAAGCCGCCCGGGCGGTGGATGAAAGTCTGATGGGGTATTCCAATCTTACGGTGCAGTAGGGGCGGTTACGGCAGCTGGCGGATTTCGCCCTCAAAACCGAATCCCTTTAGCAGCGTCATCAGCTGCTCGGCTGCCTGAATATCAAAATCCTCCAGTATGAGAAAGGTTCCCGTGGCGGTCATGGAGTTATCCTCTCCTGCGGTGAAGGTCACCGTAATGGGATATCCGTTTTCGAAGGTGTACAGATAGAGTGTATTTCCCTGGGGCTTTTCGCAGACAAAGGTTTTGCCTGCGGTATAGACGGACGCGGCGGCCAGGGATGCGTAGCCGCTTCTGGTGTTGAGCAGATTGATCAGTGTGGAAGCGGCTCTGTTGTTAAGGTGATTCCTCAGCCCTTCTGAAAAGCCATCCATGATTCCGCTGCCTCCTGTCAATGCCAGCACATCCTGGATGTCGGGGCAGCTCACCTCATATACTGCCAGGGGAGAGGCATAATCCCCGGCGGCCAGATCGGCTCGTATTTCCTCCACCGCGTCCGCACTGTTTCCCATAAGGTCCGCGTAGTCGCTGCTTTTCACCATTTCTTCCATGACGCTGATCACATCCATACCGTGATCCCGCAGAGACTTTCCGCTGCTTTCCTGTCCGTCCGTTCCGGCACATCCGCCCAGGGCAAACAGCAGGATCATCACTGCTGCAGTCAGACACATTAATTTGTTGTTTTTTCTGGTGTTTCTTTTTCTGATCATTTTTTACCTCCAATTTTCCTGGGTATATTTTACCACCGGTTTCGGCTGTTTACAATCATATAAAGATAAACATTGAATCCAAAACGCATTTATGATAAGGTAGGCACATATACAGCAGCACAGGAGGCGGAGGAAATGGCATTGTACCTGAACACGAATGCGGCCTGCAAAGATTTTCAAATGCTGAGCAGCGGCAGATACTTTGTAGATAAGTCAGCAATTCTCGAAAAAATAAATGAACGAGTTAAGACCAAAAACCGATTTTTATGCATTACCAAGCCCCGTCGATTTGGAAAAACCTCCATACTGAATATGCTGGGGGCGTACTATGGAAAGGCGTTCCCCACAAAAGAGATATTTGACCATCTGACCATCAGCAGAAGCCAGAGCTATGCCCGTCATTTGAATCAATACAACATAATAAGCTTCTCGCTGAATGAGCTGTCAGGTCAGGGAAGCACGTATCAGGATTATATTAACCGCTTTACAACCATTCTGGAAACCGATATCAGGGAAGCTTATCCTGTTCTTGCAGGCAGGAAATTTGGAAGCTTATCTGATATGCTTATTGCCACAGGGGATGAATTTGTATTTATAATCGATGAGTGGGATTATATTTTCAGCCATGATTTATATCAGGAGAATCAGGAGGATTTTCTTGAGTTTTTAAGAGATCTGCTGAAGGATAAGCCATACGCGGCGCTTGTATATATGACCGGGGTACTGCCCGTCAAGAAATACAGCATGAGCTCAGCGCTGAATATGTTTGATGAATATACAATGCTCCATGATTCATACTTTGATAAGTTTTTCGGTTTTACGGAAAATGAAGTGGAGGAGCTGTGCCGCAGGCAGTCACGGCTGTCCCGGGATGAAATGGCAGAATGGTACAATGGATATATTATCGACGAAAACGAAAAAATGTACAATCCCCGTTCGGTAATATTGGCATTGATCAATGGAAAATGCCGAAGCTATTGGACGAGAACCGGTAGGATGGATGAAGTACTTTTTTTCTTGAAAAACAATATCGGCGAAGTACGGGATGACGTTTTAAAAATGGTGAATCATATGCCCGTCCGAATGGAAATTTTGGAGGAATATGCGGCGGGGCAGGCGGCGCCGTCCAACAGGGAGGAGATTTATGCCGCCATGATAATCTATGGATTGCTGTCCTACTATGAGGGAGAAATCAGAATTCCCAACAAGGAGCTGATGCTGGAGTTTCAGAAAGCGTTGAAGGATGATGATTTTGGATACGTGGCGGAGCTTGTCAGAAACTCCGAGGAGATGTATCCAACATAAACAAAACAAAAACCACATAAAATAACAAAATGATCCTTTGATTTGTTGACATTTGCAGGACTTGGGAATATACTGAAACAGAAAGTATGAAAATCCACAGACAGCAGTCTGTATGAAAGCCCAGCAGGGGTAAAACGGAAGGGAAGGATCATATGGCAAAGTACGAGACCCGGGAGATACCCAGAACGGAAAGAATTCCCAGATTGGTGGCTCATTTATTTGCAAAAATGCCGGAGATTGAGTCTGCCAGGGCCAGGCTGATCACAGAATCCTATCGGGCCACGGAGGATAAACCTATCATCATGCGGCGGGCATTGGCTTTTGAGCATATTCTGGACAACATCCCCATTATCATAAGAGAAGAGGAGCTGATCGTGGGAAGCACTACCATTGCGCCCCGGGGGTGCCAGACCTATCCGGAGTTTTCCTATGAGTGGCTGGAGGCAGAGTTTGATACAGTGGAGCGCCGCAAGGCGGATCCCTTTTACATATCGGAGCAGACAAAAAAGGAGCTGCTGGAGGCGCATACATATTGGAAGGGAAAGACTACAAGCGAACTGGCTCTGTCGCTGATGGCCGAGGAGACAAAGAAGGCCATAGACCATAATATGTTTACCCCGGGCAATTATTTTTATAACGGTGTGGGACATGTGACCGTGCAGTACGACAAGGTGCTGGCTGCAGGCATTGAGGGAATCATAGCTCAGGCCGCGGAGGAGCTGGCCAGCTGTCAGCCCCAGGACGCGGATTACTGTACCAAAAGTCAGTTTTTAAAGGCAGTGATCATCAGCTGCAGGGCTGTGATCCGTTATGCGGGACGGTATGCCCGGCTGGCGGAACAGGAGGCGGCCAGCTGTACTGATCCTGTGAGAAAGCAGGAGCTTTTACAGATTGCCGAGAATTGCAGGAGAGTGCCTGCCAGAGGCGCGGAGTCCTTTTATGAGGCCTGTCAGAGCTTCTGGTTTGTCCAGCAGCTGCTGCAGATAGAGTCCAGCGGCCACTCCATTTCTCCCGGGCGCTTCGACCAGTACATGTATCCTTTTTATAAGAAGGATCTGGAGGAAGGCAGGCTCTCCAGAGAATTTGCCCAGGAGCTTTTAGACTGTATCTGGGTAAAGCTGAATGACCTTAATAAGTGCCGGGATGCCGCCAGCGCCGAGGGCTTTGCGGGGTACAGCCTGTTTCAGAATCTGATCGTGGGAGGTCAGGACAAGGACGGGGTGGATGTGACCAACGATCTGTCCTTTATGTGCATTACGGCCTCCGCCCATGTATTTCTTCCCCAGCCCTCTCTTTCCATCCGGGTTTGGAATAAATCGCCCCATGCCCTGCTGATGAAGGCGGCGGAGCTGACACGGACAGGAATCGGACTTCCGGCCTATTATAATGACGAGGTGATTATTCCGTCTCTGCTCAGCAGGGGACTGAGCCTGGAGGATGCCAGAGACTATAATATCATAGGCTGCGTGGAGCCCCAGAAGGCGGGAAAGACAGAAGGCTGGCATGACGCGGCGTTTTATAATATGTGCCGTCCATTGGAGCTGGTGTTTTCCGACGGCTGGGACAGAGGGGAGAAGATTGGTCCTTCCACCGGAAGGGTGGAGGATATGACCACCTTCGAGGAATTTTATGAGGCCTACAGGAGGCAGCAGGAATACAATATCTCTCTGCTGGTAAATGCGGATAATGCCATCGATACGGCCCATGCGGCCAGATGCCCGCTTCCGTTTCTTTCCTGCATGGTGGAGGACTGCATAAAACGGGGTAAATCGGTTCAGGAGGGCGGCGCCGTCTACAACTTTACCGGTCCTCAGGGCTTTGGTGTGGCAAATATGGCAGACTCTCTGTACGCTGTAAAAACACTGGTGTTTGATCAGAAAAAGGTGACCATGGCCGAATACAAGAGAGCGCTGGCAATGAATTACGGCAGGGGCTTCGACGCCGTCAGCGCCGGGGAGATTGTTACCCGGATCCTGCGGGAAATGGAGGCCGGAGGAATGACGGTGGAGGAGAGCCAGATCCCGGGAATGATTACCGCGGTGATGAATGCACAGCCATCCCCTGAAGAGAAAAAACGCTATGATGAGCTGCTGGAGCTGATCGATCAGGTTCCCAAGTTTGGAAACGATATTGAGGAGGTGGATCTGTTTGCCAGGGATGTGGCCTATACATACACCCGGCCGCTTCTGCAATACCGCAATCCCAGAGGGGGACAGTTCCAGGCGGGATTATATCCTGTGTCCGCCAATGTGCCCCTGGGGGCGCAGACAGGAGCCACGCCCGACGGGCGGCTGGCTCACACCCCCGTGGCGGACGGAGTATCGCCTTCTGCGGGAAAGGATGTGAACGGTCCCACGGCGGCGGCCAATTCCGTGGCAAAGCTGGATCACGGCATCGCCTCCAACGGCACCCTGTTCAATCAGAAATTTCACCCCACGGCCCTGAGCGGGGAGAAGGGGCTTGAGAATTTTGTAGCATTGATCCGCTCTTATTTTGACCAGAAGGGAAGCCACATGCAGTTTAATGTGGTGGACCGGCAGACTCTGCTGGATGCCCAGGAGCATCCCGGGAAATACGCCCATCTGGTGGTACGGGTGGCAGGCTACAGCGCACTGTTCACCACCCTTTCCAAATCCCTGCAGGATGATATTATCCGGAGGACGGAGCAGGGCTGGGGCAGTGTCTGAAAAACCGTGATGCAAAAAAGGCTCATGCCGGGGAAGGCCCGGGGCTGCGGCGTCGGAAGGACCTTTGGTCTTTGGAAAGGCAGCAGCGTGGAAAGGAGACGGCGGAGGGAGTATGGACGATCTGCAGGTACAGGGAAGAATATTTGACATTCAAAGGTACTCCATCCACGATGGGACAGGAATCCGCACCATTTGTTTTTTAAAGGGCTGCGTGCTCAGGTGCAGATGGTGCTGCAATCCGGAGTCTCAGGAATACGGGATCCAGGAGATGACGGTAGGCGGCAGAAAAAAGATAATCGGGCGTGATGTGACGGTGGAGCAGGTCCTGGAGATCGTGGAGAAGGACAGGCCCTATTATAACCGTTCCGGCGGTGGTCTGACTCTTTCCGGCGGGGAGAGTCTGTGCCAGCCGGAATTTGCCAGGGCACTGCTCAAATCCGCCGGGGAAGCAGGCATCCGCACCGCCATGGAGAGCATGGGCTGTGCGGAGTGGAGCGTTATAGAAGGAATCCTTCCCTTTTTGGATCATTATCTTATGGATATTAAGCATATGAACAGCGAAAAGCACCGGGAGTATACCGGCAGAGGCAACGGGCTGATGCTGGAAAATGCAAAAAAGATTGCGGATTCCGGGATGACCCGGCTGAGCATCCGGGTGCCTGTGATTCCCGGTTTTAACCATACGCCCCAGGAGATTCTGGAGATCGCGGCCTTTGCGGACAGCCTTCCCGGGGTGGAGGATATTTATCTGCTGCCTTATCACAGGCTTGGGCAGGACAAGTATGAGGGACTGGGCAGAGTCTATGCGCTGCCGCACATTCTCCCACCCGAGCCGGAATACATGGAGACGCTGAAACAGGCGGTGGAGAATGGAACAAGCCTGCGGTGTCAGATCGGAGGCTGAAACTGTCTGTGGGGCTCCAGCCACAGCTTTTGCAGATGGTTTGTGCCGCATCACCGGCATGGAGGTATGGAAATGGATTGGCTTGACGACAGGAATAAACAAAGAATTGTCCAGGAGCTGGTGCCTGGAAAGCAGATCACCCTGGCCCACCTGATTGCGAACCCGGATCCCCTTTTATATGAAAAGCTGGGGCTGAATCCGAAGGTGGACTGCTCAAGAGCGGCCATCGGCATTCTGACGGTCTCTCCGGCGGAGACGGCCATTATTATGGCGGATGTGGCAATGAAGGCGGCATCGGTGGATCTGGGATTCGTGGATCGGTTCAGCGGTTCCCTGATTATCACGGGGACAGTTTCGGAGGTGGAGGCTTCGGAACAGGCCATTCTGGACTATGTGAGAGACGTGCTGAAGTATACCGTGTGCGGTATTACAAGGACATAAGGCACCACGAGGACGTAAGACATCATAAGGACGTAAGGCACCACAAGGATATAAGACATCATAAGGATGTAAGACATCACGTGACGCAGAACGAGAATGCAGGGAAAAGACGGAAAGCAGGGGCATGGAGGAATGAAGAGGCTGATTCTGATGGGCCGCAGTGAGAGCGGCAAAACCACATTGAAGCAGGCGCTCACCGGAGAAACCGTGCATTACCATAAAACGCAGTATATTCACTATGACGATGTGCTGATCGATACTCCGGGAGAATATGCCCAGACCCATCGTCTGGGCCATGCACTGGCACTGTACGCCTATGAAGCGGATGTGGTGGGGCTGCTTGTGGCTGCCACGGAAAGCTTCACCCTGTTTCCGCCCAACATCACCTGTATGGTAAACCGGGAAGTAATCGGCATTGTGACCAAGATCAATGAGCCCGGGGCTCGAAAGGAGCTGGCGGAGCTGTGGCTGAAAAACGCCGGATGCAGGAGGATTTTTTATGTGGATGCGTTGACCGGGGAGGGCGTGGAGGCGCTGCTGGAGTATCTGAGACAAGAGGATATATAAGTAGTAATCCACATCGTTACTTTTCGCGGCCCCTACCCGTGAAAAACAATCTACATCCCACACAAAACAACAAAATCCAACATAAAAGCATTGACTTGTGTGGGAGTACGGCTTATAATAAGGACAAGAACCAACAAACCAGGAGGAATCAAAATGCAGAACGAGTATGAAATCAAAAAAGAAATATGTGATATCGGCAAAAGGATCTACAACCGGAATATGGTGGCCGCCAATGACGGCAATATTTCCGTGAAGCTGAATGACAACGAGTACCTTTGCACTCCCACCGGGGTGTCCAAGGGTTTTATGACTCCCGAGTATATCTGCAAGGTGGATGCTCAGGGAAATGTGATTCAGGCAAACGGCGGATTCAAGCCTTCCTCTGAGATCAAGATGCATATGCGGGTATATCAGGAGAGGCCTGACGTGCGGAGCGTTGTCCATGCGCATCCCGTGTATGCCACCAGCTTTGCCATCGCGGGGATTCCGCTGACACAGCCCATTATGCCGGAGGCGGTGATTGCCCTGGGATGTGTGCCTATCGCCAAATACGGCAGGCCCTCCACCATGGAGATCCCCGACGCCGTATCGGAATATGTTCAGTATTTTGACGCCGTTCTTCTGGAGAACCATGGGGCTTTGACCTATTCCGATTCTCTGCTGAGCGCTTATCTGAAGATGGAATCCGTGGAATTTTATGCGCAGCTTCTGTACCAGTCCAGAGTTCTGGGCGGCCCCAAGGAATTTACTCCTCAGCAGGTGGAGGATCTTTATGAGATCAGAAGGCAGTTCGGCATGAAAGGCCGTCATCCGGCAAATCTCTGCCCCAATGCCAAGGAGGGCAGGCCCAGCTGTCACACCTGCGGCGGGGACTGCAAGGGGACGAAGAACGAAACTGCTTCTGCAGAGCTGGTGGCGGAGATCACCAGGAAGGTGCTGGAGCAGCTGGGAAGATAGCTGTCGGCAGTTTTCGCACACGGCCCCAATTGAGCCGCAGATGTGAAATCGCCTGCGAAAAATCTGCATCGGGCTGCCGCAGGAGATGCGGCATGGAGGTTAAAATGTACGGCGGACAGACAGAGAGCGTGAACAGGAAAGAAATCGAGAGAATCGTCCGCAGGGTGCTGGAGGAAACGGCGGGCAGCCGCAGTGCGCCGGCAGGAGGGACCCGGGAAAGAGCAGGAGAAATGGCCGGGGACATGGCCGGAGAAGCGGCGGAAAGACTGACAGCGGTGAAGGGCGGTTTTGTCCATACCACCATGCCGCTGGCGGAGGCATTGGAGCTGATCGGGAAGGTGGAGGCCAGGGCAGCCCAGCGGAATATGCGGGTGGTCACGGCAGTGTCGGATGCCTGGGGAAATCCGGTGGCCGTGCACTGTATGGACGGCGCATACCCGGGCAGCTTTGACGTGGCGCTGAACAAAACCTACACGGCAGCTGCCTTTCAGATGTCCACCGCCCGCCTGGGGCAGCTGAGCCAGCCGGGAGAGAGTCTGTACGGTATTCAATTTACCAATCATGGCCGGATCGTGATTTTCGGCGGCGGCGAGCTTCTGAAGAGGGGAAATGTGATCCTGGGGGCTTTGGGCGTCAGCGGCGGCACGGCCCAGGAGGATACGGAGCTGGCTGCTTACGGCAAGGCTGTATTCGAGGAAGGCGGAGAATGACTCCGGACTGAACCGGGCAGAAGGCTGATACGGGCCGAAAGCGAAAGCCGATAAAGCGGAACTTCGTGTTAAAGCGGAACTTCATGTGAAAACGGAATTTGTTTGAGATATGAACTGTTGTGAGACAGGGAAGGAAAGGATTATATGCAAGTGAGTGAAAGCCTGGTACAGGATATCGTCCAGGAAGTGGTGGCAAAGCTGAATATGGCGGAGCCTGCGGCGAAAAGCCACGGTGTTTTCCAGGATATGAACGAAGCCATTGCGGCGGCAAAAGCTTCCCAGGCCGTGATTCGCAGGATGTCTCTGGACCAGAGGGAGCAGATCATCAGTAATATCCGCAGAAAGACCCACGAAAATGCGGAGATTCTGGCCAGAATGGGAGTAAACGAGACCGGCATGGGCAATGTGGGCCACAAGATCCTGAAGCATCATCTGGTGGCGGACAAGACTCCGGGTACGGAGGATCTGAAAACCACTGCCTGGTCGGGAGACAGAGGCTTAACCCTGATCGAGATGGGGCCCTTCGGGGTCATCGGCGCCATTACGCCCTGCACCAATCCCAGCGAGACAGTGCTCTGCAATTCCATGGGAATGATTGCGGCAGGCAATACGGTGGTGTTTAATCCCCATCCCCAGGCCATCAGAACATCTATTTTTGCTCTGAATCTGATTAATGAGGCTTCCATGGAGGCAGGAGGGCCCGACAATGTGGCCTGTACGGTGGAGAAGCCTACCCTGGAGACCAGCAATATTATGATGAAGCACAGAGATATTCCCCTGATTGCCGCCACCGGCGGACCGGGGGTGGTTACGGCGGTGCTTTCCTCGGGAAAGAGGGGCATCGGCGCCGGCGCGGGCAATCCTCCCGCAGTGGTGGACGAGACGGCGGACGTGAGAAAGGCCGCAGAGGATATTGTAAACGGCTGTACCTTTGACAACAATCTGCCCTGCATCGCGGAAAAGGAGATCGTGGCGGTAGAGGCCATTGCGGATGAGCTGATGCATTATATGATTTCGGAACAGGGCTGTTACCTGATATCCGGGGAAGAGCAGGAGCGGCTGACCGCAACGGTGCTGACACCCAAGGGACTGAACCGCAAATGCGTGGGGCGGGATGCCCGGACTCTGCTTGGCATGATCGGTGTGACTGTGCCGGACAACATTCGATGCATTGTCTTCGAGGGAGAGAAGGAGCATCCCCTGATTGCCGAGGAGCTGATGATGCCCATTCTTGGAATGGTCCGGGCCAGGGATATCGATGATGCCATTGAGAAGGCGGTGTGGCTGGAACACGGGAACCGTCATTCGGCGCACATCCATTCCAAGAATATCGATCATATCACAAAATATGCCAGAGAGATCGATACGGCGATTCTGGTGAAGAACGCGCCCTCCTATGCGGCGCTTGGCTTCGGGGGCGAAGGGTATTGCACCTTTACCATAGCCAGCCGTACCGGCGAAGGGCTGACCAGTACAAAAACCTTCACGAAGAGCAGACGCTGCGTTATGGCAGACAGCCTCTGCATTCGGTGATGCCGGAGCAGATAAGGGGATGCTGAGATAGAAACTGAAGAAGCTGAGACAGAAACAGAGAAAGGAGTTCGGTAATGGCTGACACGGCACAGATAGAAGAGATTGTAAAACAGGTGCTTGCCAATATGGCGGGTACAGGCGGGGCGCCATCCGCAGACGTCAGCCGGGGCGGTTTGGGCAGTGCAATTCCGTCCACGGCCCATGTGGCTATGCTCACGGGACTGGAGAATTTTGAGGTAAAGGAATTTCCCATGCCGGCGGTAGGAGACGACGATATTCTGGTGAAGGTGGAGGGCTGCGGCGTCTGCGGTACGGATGCCCATGAATTCAAAAGGGATCCCTTCGGACTGATTCCTGTGGCTCTGGGACATGAGGGCACCGGTGAGATCGTTAAGATGGGAAAAAACGTAAAAAGAGACAGTGCGGGAAAGGAACTGAAGCTGGGGGACAAGGTGGTCACCTGCATGATCTTCAAGGATAATCCCGACATCACCATGTTTGACCTGAACAAACAGAATGTGGGAGGCGCCGATGTGTACGGCCTGCTTCCGGATGATGACATCCATCTGAACGGATGGTTTTCCGACTACATACTGATTCGGGGCGGTTCCACGGTATTTAATGTAAGTGATCTGGATCTGTATTCGAGAATCCTGATCGAGCCCTGTGCGGTGCTGATCCATGCGGTGGAACGGGCGAAGAGTACAGGGATCCTGCGCTTCAACAGCAGAGTGGCGGTGCAGGGCTGCGGTCCCATCGGTCTGATCTGCATTGCGATTCTGCGGACCATGGGCATCAATAAGATCATCGCTGTGGACGGAGAACAGAAACGCCTGGATTTTGCCAGACAGCTGGGGGCGTCGGATACTGTAAACTTCAAGGAGTATAAAGGAATCGAGGCCCTGACGGCGGCAGTTCAGGAAAAGGGCGAGGGGCATCTGGCGGATTTTGCTTTCCAGTGCACCGGCTCTCCGGCGGGACACTCCAATATTTATAAATTTATCCGTAACGGCGGAGGGCTCTGTGAGCTGGGATTCTTTATCAACGGAGGAGACGCTGTTATCAATCCGCACTTTGATATCTGTTCAAAAGAGATTACCACGGTGGGAAGCTGGGTGTATACCCTGAGAGATTATGTGACGACCTTTGACTTTTTAAAGAGTGCGAAAAAGCTGGGTCTTCCCATGGATAAGCTGATCACTCACACCTATCCCCTGGAGGAGATCAATGAGGCGCTGAAGACGAATCTGGCCATGACAGGGCTGAAGATTGCAGTCATCAACAAGGTGTGAAGGGATGTGTGTTATGGAAGAAGCGGCAGGAATTCTGGAGGTATACGGGCTGGTCTGTGCGTTTATGGCGGCAGATGCAGGCTGTAAGGCGGCGGACGTGCGGCTGGAGACCTTCGACAAAAATAAACCGGCCAACGCGGATTCTCTGCCGGTGCCTCTCCTGGTGACAGTGAAATTCAGGGGAAGTGTGGCGGCTGTGGAGGCCGCAATGGAGGCGGGGGAGGCAATGGCCAGATCCCTTACCGGGGTGGTACAAAAGCACATCATCGCAAGGCCAACGGAAGACACGGGCAAGATGCTGAAGCTGAATGCATTTGATAAAAACTGACAGTACACAAAATTTTGTCCATAAGAAAGAGAGGAGAATATTATGGCACAGGAAGCATTAGGAATGGTGGAGACAAGAGGACTGACGGCAGCCATCGAAGCGGCGGATGCAATGACCAAATCCGCGGAGGTGGTTCTGGTGGGAACAGAAAAGATCGGATCCGGACTGGTGACGGTGATGGTACGCGGCGACGTGGGAGCGGTGAAGGCTTCCGTGGAGAGCGGATCCGCAGCGGCCAGCAGACTGGGTGAGCTGGTGGCGGCTCATGTGATTCCCAGACCCCATGCGGATGTGGAAAAAATCCTGCCGCATATTTAAGGAAGCGCCGATCAAAAGATTTTCCGCATGGGATATGCGCCGCGAAGCGGCATAAAAGGTAAAGGAGCCAGTCTATGAACAACATTTCATTAGGCTTTATAGAAGTCTCAGGCGTAGTGGCGGCGGTGGATGCATTGGATATTATGTGCAAGACCTCCGGCGTGGAGCTGGCCACCTGGGAGCGGAAGCTGGGCGGGCGCCTGGTAACCATTGTCGTGAAGGGCGATGTGGCTTCTGTCACCGAGGCTGTGGAGACTGCGGCACAAAAGGCTGTCAGGAAGCCGGCGGCAAAGGGGGTTATCGCCAATCCCCACCAGGAGATTCTGCGGCTTGTGGAGCTGAGCGCCGCCAGATTTATGAAAAAGCAGGAGGCGGAATCTGGGTTGGATGAAAGAACCATCCAGGAGGTTTAGGCGCGGAATGAAGGAAAAGGAGCGTAAAAACGAAATCAAAGGTGAAACCAAAAGCCAAAGCAGCGGTGAAGCCAAAAGCGAAACCAAAAGCCAAAGCAGCGGTGAAGCCAAAAGCGAAACCAAAAGCCAAAGCAGCGGTGGAATCAAAAGTGAAACCAAAGGGGAACCCAAGGGAGGGCTCAAAACAGACAGACATCATCGGGAAAACAGCATTCCGGAGGTGATCTGCAGCATCAGGAAAGAGGAGGAAAGAAAAATGGCACAGGAAGCATTGGGAATGGTGGAGACAAGAGGACTTGTGGCAGCCATTGAGGCGGCGGACGCCATGTGTAAGGCGGCTAATGTGACTCTGGTGGGGACGGAAAAGATCGGATCCGGACTGGTGACAGTGATGGTTCGGGGAGATGTGGGAGCAGTGAAATCCTCTGTGGAGGCGGGCTCCGCAAGTGCAGCAAAGCTGGGAGAGCTGGTGGCCACGCATGTGATCCCCCGCCCTCACACCGACGTGGAAATGATTCTTCCCAAGGTACAGTAAACCTACATATATCCGTTATATTACGTCTGTGCAGCTTCGGAAGGCCCGGCAGAGGGTCTTCCGAAGCCGTGATCAGGGCGTTGAAAGAAAAATTGCGGTATATTTTTGCAGGGCTCTGCAGTTCTGGCAGCAGGGCGCTGATCAGAGGGACAGGACATGGAACAACAGACAGTTGAAATGATCACAAAGCTGGTTCTTCAGGCGCTGAATGCCATGGAGGAGAAAAAGAATGGCTTCCAGGTTCCGGTGGGAGTATCTGCCAGGCATATTCATCTTACTCAGGAGCATGTGGAGGCTCTTTTTGGCCAGGGATATCAGCTGACAAAAAAGAAGGAGCTGATGGGAGGCCAGTATGCCTGCAGCGAGACGGTGACCGTGGTGGGACTGAAGCTCAGGGCTATTGAGAATGTAAGAGTTCTTGGGCCCGTGAGAAGGGCGTCTCAGCTGGAGGTTTCCGCTACCGATGCGTTGAAGCTGGGGATCGCGGTTCCGGTCAGAGAATCAGGAGACATTGCAGGAAGCGCTCCGGTGGCGGTGGTGGGGCCGAAAGGCGTCATATATCTGAAGGAAGGCTGCATCATTGCCATGCGTCATATTCATATGTCTCCCGCCGATGCGGCGGCGGCAGGGGTGCATGATGGTGATATTGTCTCTGTGAAGGCAGATAACCAGAGAGGAACCATATTTAATCAGGTAAAAATCCGGGTGCATGACAGCTTTACGCTGGAAATGCACATTGACACTGACGAGGCAAATGCCAGCGGGATTTGTACAGGTCATAAGGTTATGATCCTGTGATCAGCGGCTGCGGCTTTATGGAAGAGTTCATCCCACAGGAGAGATAACATGGTGATCGGTAAAGTAGTGGGCAGCATCGTTTCCACCCGAAAATGTGAAAATCTGATAGGAAACAAGTTTATGGTCATCGAGCCTTTAAAGGATATGAAGGGCGGTTCGGAACGGTTTGTAGCCATTGACAATATCGGCGCAGGCATCGGAGAAACTGTCCTGGTAGCCACGGGAAGCGCGGCCCGGGTGGGCATGGAAAATGCACCGGTGGACGCTGCCATCGTGGGAATCGTTGACGAGTGACAGGCCGGTTCTGCATAAAGCAAAGGGCCGGACTGTCAAAGACGGAGAGAGGCTATGGACATTCAGGAGTTAAAAGAGCTTCTGCGAAGGGGAGGCATTGTGGGGGCCGGCGGCGCCGGATTTCCAACCTATGCCAAGCTGGATCAGCGTGCGCAGGTTATTCTGATGAACTGTGCGGAGTGCGAACCTCTTTTGAAGCTGCACCGACAGCTTTTGGAGCGGTATGCGGAGGAAATACTGGAAACCCTTGACGAGATTGCCCGGACAGTAGGAGCCGGGGAGATTGTCATTGGCATAAAAAAAGAATACAAGGCCACATGCAAGGCTGTGGATAAACATATAGAAGCTTTCCCCGGAATGCGGATACAGCTGCTGGAGAGCGCCTATCCCATGGGGGATGAGATCGTACTGATCTATGAAGCTCTGGGAAAGGTTATTCGTCCGGGAGGTCTTCCCATTGAGGAAGGCGTAGTGGTGCTGAATGTGGAAACGGTGTATAATATATACCGGGCCATGAAACAGCAGCCAGTGACAGATAAGCTGGTTTCTGTGGTGGGAGAGGTGGAGCATCCTGTGACTGTAAGAGTTCCTTTAGGAGCCCTTCTGGAGGATGTGGTGTGCCATGCGGGAGAGATCACCGTGAAGGATCCTGTCTTTCTGGTGGGCGGTCCCATGATGGGAAATCCGGCCCGGGAGGGGGCGGTAGTGACGAAGACCACTAATGCGGTAATCGTACTGGACCGGTCCCATTCCCTGGTGCGGCGGAAGGACAGAAATGCGGCCATAGATTTGAAGCGGGCGGCTTCCGCCTGCTGTCAATGCGAGACCTGTACCAGCCTTTGTCCCCGGCATGCCCTGGGACATCCCATCGAGCCGCATCGGTTTATGCGAAGCGCCGCCAATGCCGATTTTCAGGATATGGGGGTGTTTTTGAACACCATGTTCTGCAGCTCCTGCGGCTTGTGTGAAAGCTTTTCCTGCCCGCAGGGACTCTCTCCCAGGAGTCTGATTGCGGATTACAAGGCAGGGCTGCGAAGGGCAGGGGTGAAGCCTCCCGGAGCTGCCGGGTCAGGAGTCCAGGCAGGGCGGGAATACCGGAGGGTGCCGGAAAAAAGGCTGGCGGCCAGATTGGGGCTTTCGAAATATGATGTGGAGGCGCCGCTTCAGCCTGACAGCTGCTGGCAGGAGCGGCAGCTGATTCATAAGGTGCGCATTCCCTTAAGCCAGCATATCGGTGCGCCGTCCGTTCCCTGCGTGGAGAAGGGACAGCAGGTAAAGGCGGGAGACTGCATTGCCATGCCCTCAGAGGGACTGAGCGTGGCGATTCATGCTTCCATAGACGGTATTGTCCGGGAAGTCAACGACAGTTATATTACTATCAGCAGGAGATAGTACAGGAGAGAGCAATGGGCAGAGCGATAGGCATGATAGAGTTTAAGACGGTATCCGCCGGTGTGGCTGCGGCAGATATTATGGTAAAGACCGCGGCAGTGGAGCTGGTGGAAGCCCAGACTGTATGTCCGGGAAAATATATCGCACTGATCACGGGAGATCTGAGTGCGGTGGAGGCTGCCGTCAGCGCGGCAAAAAGCGGGTATCCGGAGCAGCTGATTGACAGCTTTGTGCTGGGCAATCCTCATGATGGCATTTTTCCGGCCATTTACGGGACAACTCATGTTGAACATATCAGTTCTCTGGGAATTCTGGAAACCTTTGACGCGGCCTCCATCATTGTGGCGGCGGATACGGCGGCCAAAACTGCGCAGGTGGAATTGATCGAGCTGCGGGTGGCCAAGGGAATGTGCGGAAAATCCTACTTATTTTTGTGCGGGGAAGTATCCGCAGTGGAGGCGGCCATTTCCCGGGCCAGAAGCAGCGTGGCCGAAAGCGGTATGTATCTGGATTCCACAGTGATTGCCCATCCGGATTCACAGATCTGCAAGGCAATTTTGTAATTCAACTCCCATGGAATTGACGGCACAAGATCTCGCGGAGAAGAGGAGGTAGTACAGATGCTGGCTGTGGAGCGGAGAAACCTGATTCTGGAAAAGCTGCAGGAGGAGAAAAAGGTGGTGGTCAGCGAGCTGAGTGCTCTTTTTTGCGTGTCGGAGGAAACCATCCGCAGAGACCTGGACCGGCTGGATAAGGAGGGACTTGCTTCAAAGAGCTACGGCGGAGCGATACTCAATGAAAACAGTGGCTTTGACATGCCATTTAATGTGCGGAAAAAACGGAACATGGAGGGAAAACGGGCTATCGCCGGTCTGGTGGAGGGACTGGTGCAGGAGGGCGAGCACATCATTCTGGATCCCAGCACTACGGCGGTAGCTATCGTTAAGGCGCTGAAGGGCCGGCGGCGGCTGACTGTAATCACAAACTCAATTGAAGTGCTGGTAGAGCTTTCCGATGTCAGCGGCTGGGATATCATTTCCACCGGAGGAACGCTTCGGGAGAGCTATCTGGCGCTGGTAGGCTCCAGGGCGGTGAACGGCATCAGCTCCTTTTATGCGGACAAGGTGATCCTGTCCTGCAAGGGAATAGACCGGCAAAGAGGGATCACAGATTCCAATGAAATGTTTTCCGAGGTCAAGCAGGCCATGCTGAGGGCCGCAAAGCAGCGGATCCTGGCCGTAGATCACACCAAGTTTGACAATGTGGCATTTTCGCAGATCGGGGAGATCTCGGATGTGGACATGGTCGTGACGGACCGCTTTCCCGGCCGGGAGTGGATAGAATATTTCGCCGAGAAGGGAATCGAATGCCTGTATGCCCAGCAGGACATTGAGAGCCTGTATACGTAACAGGCTCCTAAAATCGTTACTTTTCACGGCTTCGCCGTTCAAAGCAACTTGATGCCCAGCGCGTGCTGTCTCGGGTTTTTGTGCAAACAGCGCACAAAAACACCTCGCGGCCCCTACCCGTGAAACAATGTCATTAAGTTAGCACCAGCAACATAAGGCTTACTGCGGGAAA
>CAMWUL010000049.1 GCA_947177445.1 uncultured Lachnospiraceae bacterium
GATGGCGCTCCCTCAGACCGTAGAGCCAGCGAAAAATTCCTGCAAGCACGATTTTTCGCTGGCTTTTGTGGGGGTAAGTGAAATTGCGTTCAGCCCGCGCCATTCGCAAAGCCGTGTCTGCGACACTTTTCGCTGCTGCGCAGCTGCCTTTGCTCATGAGATGGCGCTCCCTCAGACCGTAGAGCCAGCGAAAAATTCCTGCAAGCACGATTTTCCGCTGGCTCTACGGTCTGGCTGAACTGGGGTTTACAAAATTTTCAGAGTTTTTTTAGAGACGGATGCAAAAACAAAATGTATAATGTAGCTTACAAGAAGTTTGCTTGCTTGCAAAAGCAAACTTCGTAAGCTAACGAGCAGCGAAGCTGAGAGTGAAATGTAGCTTACAAGAGGTTTGCTTGCTTGCAAAGGCAAACTTCGTAAGCTGACGAGCAGCTCTGCAGCGTGTGAAAAAACACAGCTTGGTTTTGAGGACGGCGGGAAGGCGGAATCGGGGAGTGGATATCATATGAGTGCATTTGTAGAATTTCATAATGTAAGCAAGGTCTATGGAAGCGGTGAGGTCAGGATCCAGGCACTGAGAGAGGTAAATTTTGAGATACAGAAGGGAGAATTCTGTGTGATCGTGGGGGCCTCCGGCGCGGGAAAGACTACTATTTTGAATATTTTAGGCGGAATGGATACACTTACCGATGGAAAGGTAATTTTGGACGGAGAAGAGGTTTCTGCCTACAACAAAAAGCAGCTTACGGGATATCGGCGTCATGACGTGGGCTTTGTATTTCAGTTTTACAATCTGGTGCAGAACCTGACAGCTTTGGAAAACGTGGAATTGGCGGCTCAGATCTGTAAGGATCCTCTGGATGCGGCCCAGGTGCTTGAAGAGGTGGGGCTGCAGGAGCGTATGGGTAATTTTCCGGCCCAGCTTTCCGGCGGAGAGCAGCAGAGGGTGGCCATTGCCAGAGCCCTTGCCAAGAATCCCAAGCTTTTACTGTGCGACGAGCCTACGGGAGCGCTGGATTACAATACCGGAAAGGCTGTTTTGAAGCTTCTGCAGGATACCTGCAGAAATAAGGGCAAGACAGTGGTGGTGATCACTCATAATCAGGCGCTGACTGCCATGGCGGACCGGGTCATTACCGTAAAGAGCGGTACCATCAAAAGCATGATACAAAATGAAAATATTGTGAATGTGGAAGACGTTGAGTGGTAAAGTTTATTCCCGCGAGCAATGAGGAAAATAGCCATGCCTGCATGGCTATTTGACGAATGCCGCGAGGGTCAATACCCCGCCCCTGGGGCGTTTCAATTTTCATGCCCCGCTGCTTGCGGCGGGGTGATTGACTGACCGGTACAGAGAATTAATCGGAAAGAGAGATGTGCAGGCACATGGAGGTAATGTCACAATTATGAAATCCATGATGAGCAGGACGACCCTGCGTGAGATCAAACTAAGCTTTGGCAGATATTTTGCGATCCTGGCTATTGTTGCCCTGGGGGTGGGATTTTTCTCCGGTCTTAAGGTGACCCGGGATGTGATGGTGGCTTCGGCAGACACCTATTTGAAGGAAGGGCAGATGTATGATTTTCGTCTGCTTTCCACCCTTGGCTTTGAGCAGGAGGATGTGACCGCCTTTGCGGCGAGAGAAGATGTGCGTGCGGCGGAGGGAGCGGTGTCCGCCGACATTATCTATCTGGATGCCGGGGACAATGAAGGTGTGGTAAAAGCCCATTCCTTGACGCAGGAAATTAATAAGGTAGTACTTGTGGCGGGAAGGATGCCGGAGCAGGCGGACGAATGCGTCGTGGATGGGAATCTTTATGGCGAGAGTGATATCGGAAGCAGAATCCGCTTTTCGGAGAATAATGCTCAGGATGATCTGGACAATTTTGCCTATCAGGAATACACCATAACGGGTATCGTCAAATCGCCGCTTTATGTGCAGTTTGAAAGAGGAACCACATCGCTGGGAAATGGTCAGATAAAGGGATTTATTTATCTGCTTCCGGAAGGCTTTGACATGGAAGCTTACACGGAGATTTATGTAAAGTTTAACCAGGACGAGCAGATTTATTCTGATAAATATAATGATGATATAGACGCAAAAGAGGAGATCTGGAAGGAATATTGCAGGCTGCAGGGAGAGCGCAGGTTCCGCTCTATTGTGGACGAAGCGGAAAAAGAGCTTGCGGATGCCCGAAAAGAGCTGGAAGAAAAGCGTATTGAGGCGGAAGAAGAGCTGGAGGATGCCAGAAAGGAACTGGAGGATGCCAGGGAGAAGCTTGCGGAAGGCGAGCGGGAGCTTGCGCAGGGCGAGCAGGAGGTGGCCGACGGTAAAAAGGAATTGACCAGAGGCCGTCAGGAATTGGAGGACGGCAAAAAGGAGATCGAGGAAAACCGGCAAAAGCTTGAGGAGGGAAGGCAGACGCTTTCAGAGAACGAAGCTCTTCTGGCAGAGAAAAAGCAGGAATATGAGGCGGGAAAAGCTTCCTATGAATCGGGGAAGAGGGAGCTGGACAGTCAGAAGGCCCGGCTGGAGGAGGCCGGAAAGCAGATTGCAGAGGCTGAGGCCCAATTTGCGGCGGCGCAGCAGCAGCTTGCAGCGGCAGAGGCAAGGCTGATTGAACTGCAAAGCCAGATCGAGGCAATGGCTGCTGCAGGTACGCCGGAGGAGCTGCTGGCGCCATACCGGCAGCAGCTTCAGGCCGGAGAGGCCGAGCTTCAGGCGGGACGAGCTGCGCTGGCGGCCCAGATGGAGGCTGCCGGGCTTGAAGCGAAAAAGGCCGAATTGCAGGCAGGATGGGATCAGATTGCGGAGGCGGAAGGGCAGCTTGCAGGCGCCTGGGCTCAGCTGAGCCAGGGGGCCGGTCAGATTGCGGAGGCGGAAGCCCAGCTGGCCCAGGCAAAGACCGAGATTCAGGACGGAGAACGACAGCTTGCGGAGGGAGAACAGGAGCTGGCCAAAGCGGAGGGAGAACTTCAGGAAGCCCAAAGAAAGCTCCGGGATGCGGAAAAGGAGCTGGAGGAAGGCCGCCGGGAACTGGAGGAGGGGCGAACAGAGCTGGAAGAAGGCCAGGCGGAATATGATGAAGCCTATGAAGAGTTTGTGAATGAAATTGCAGATGCGGAAAAGGAGATCGCCGAGGCACAGGAGGAGATCGATGATCTGGAAACACCGGATACCTATGTCCTGGGGCGGGATACTAATATTGGGTATGTCTGTTTTGAAAGCGATTCCAGCATCGTGGATGGTATTGCCAATGTATTTCCTGTTTTTTTCTTTTTGGTGGCGGCATTGGTGTGTATGACTACTATGAACCGCATGGTGGAGGAGCAGAGAACCCAGATCGGGGTGCTGAAGGCGCTGGGGTATGGGGAAGCAGCCATTATGGGAAAGTTTCTGTTTTATTCGGGAAGCGCCGCGCTGACGGGATGTCTGGGAGGATATTTCCTGGGGATTCATGTGTTCCCTTATGTCATATGGTATACCTATGGAATCATGTATCGTTTTGGGGAGATCGTCTATGTATTTGACTGGCCCATGCTGATAATATCTCTTGTGGGTGCGCTTGCCTGTTCCATGGGAACTACCTGGGTCTCCTGCAGGCATGAGCTGAAGGAAAACGCTGCCGGACTTATGCGGCCCAGGGCGCCCAAGGCAGGAAAGCGTGTATTCCTGGAGCGTGTGCCCTTTATCTGGAAAAGGCTGAAATTCCTTCAGAAGGTGTCGGTAAGAAATATTGTGCGTTACAAAAAAAGATTTTTTATGATGGTAATCGGGATCAGCGGCTGTACGGCGCTGCTGGTTACCGGTTTTGGTGTCAGGGATTCCGTGACAGATATTGCTGACCGGCAGTTCGGAGAAATTCAGATTTATGACATTGGAGTTACCTTGAAGGAGAAGACGGGGATCTCTATTGACGGAGTTGACTCTGCCGTTTTGACAGAAGAATTAACGTCGCTGGTGGAAAAACTGGGGGGAAGCTGTACCTTTGCCTATGAGGGAACCATGGATCTTGCAATAGGAGGCGGGATCAAGTCTGTGAATCTGGTTGTGGCACAGAGGCCGGAGGAAATAGGAGATTATTTTGATATTCATACCGACAGCGGCCAGCCCTTGGCGTATCCGGAGAGAGGAGAAGCGGTGATTTCCCGCAAATTAGCGGAGAGCTATCATCTTGGTCCGGGAGATATGATCACATTACAGGATGAGAATCAGAAGACGATTCAGGCAGTGGTTTCGGGAGTCTGTGAGAACTATATTTATAACTATGTATATCTTCGTGCCGATACGCTGGAAGAGATCATGGATGTGGTGGATTTCCGGAATGCTTATATCAAGCTTCCGGCGGAAACGGATATGCACGAGGCGGGCGCCGCTTTCATGGGATTGGAGGATGTGACCGCAGTCAGCGTTATTGCAGATATGCAGGTGCGTTTTTCCAGTATGATGGGCAGTATGAATTATATTGTGCTGGTGATTATCGGCTGTGCTGCCTGTCTGGCCTTTATTGTGCTCTATAATCTGAACAATATCAATATTACCGAGCGGATCAGGGAAATTGCCACCATTAAAGTGCTGGGATTTTACAAGAGGGAGACGGCGGTATATGTATTCAGGGAGAATCTGGTGCTGACAGCCATCGGATGCGGAGCAGGGCTGGTACTGGGGAAGCTTCTGCATATGTATGTGATGCATGAGGTGGACATCGACATGATAGCCTTTAATGTAAAGATTACTGTGACAGGTTATCTGCTCAGCATCCTTCTGACATTTTTGTTTAACTGGGTGGTCAACAGGATGATGTCAGGTAAGCTGGACCGCATCAATATGGCGGAATCCCTGAAGTCTGTAGACTAAAAATACCTGCGATGAGAAGCTGCCGTGGTTTTGGGAACGGATGTGCGCTTTTACAGACGCGGCGTTGTCGAATAAAGTACTACCTCGCCGATGCTCTTCAGGTGCCGGCAATTGGGCGGCAGGCTGAAATTCCCCCGGGGAGACTGGGCGGTATGGACATACATACTGTCCAATCCCATGTGAAAGGCGCCCCAGGCGTCGGCATCAGGATCATTTCCCACCATCACGGAGGAAGCTGTGTCAAGTCCGTGCTTTTGAAGGAGGGCATCGTAAAAATGTGAGGAAGGCTTTGCAAAGCCTACATCCGAGGAGTAAAAGACATCATCGAAAAGATCATATATGCCCAGGGAGCGCATTTCCGGCTCTGTGAACAGACGCTGGGCGTTGGACAGCAGATAAATATGCTTTCCCTGATTCTTTAGCTTTTCCAGCATCTGCCGGGCGCCCTCATACAAGTGCAGGTGCTCCAGCGAAAGGGTGCGGAAGGCCAGGGCCCATGCTGAGGCTGCTTCCCGGGAGACTGCTTTGTTCTTTGCCGCATATAGATTCAGGATTAACTCCTCCAGGGAGATTTCGATTTCTTCCAGGTGAGACTGAGTATCCTTGGAGGAACGGTTTTTACGAAGCTCATTCGTCAATCCGGCATATTCCCGGCGAAGCTCGTCCGGAGTGTATGGAGCGCCCTGCAGACTCATATACAGGGACATTTTCTGCCAAAGATATGCTTTTCTTTCATTGGTACGGATATCAACCAGCGTACCATACAGATCAAAAATATAGTTCTGATATTCCAAATTCTCCATTGTGTTACCTCTTGCACTTATATTGTCTCTTTCGATTCTTTCCCTATACGCGTTCCGGCGCGGGACCGGTGGAATCCCGTATCACCAGAGATGCCCGAAGCAGGATGGAGCCGATGGCAACATTGTTCAGCAGACAGGACATAGCGTAGTAGCCGGTTTTGCCCAGGGCCAGCCTGTCCTGACGGATGGTGGTAAGCGGCGGGTCGGTGTAAGCCGTCATAGGCAGGTCGTCAAAACCGATAATGCTCATATCCTCCGGGATCCGGATTCCTCTCTCCTGACATTCCGTTATAGCGGAAATAGCCCGGATGTCATGGGAGCAGAAGATGGCGGTTACACCGGCATCATACATGCGCTGTACATGCTTTTTGGTAGAATCGGAAACGTAATAGCCCATACCGATGTATTCGTCGTTGATTTCCAGCCCGTGCTTTGACAACGCGTTCAGATAGGCATTGTACCGGGCTTTCTGGATATAGGATTCCAGGGGACCGGAGATCAGTCCGATTCTTCTGTGCCCCAGTGATATCAGATGCTTCATGGCCAGATCATAGCCCTCCTGGCTGTCACAGCCGATGGAGGCAATCCGAAAATTACCACTGACATAATTATCGTATAAAACGGCGGGAATTTTGGAAGTTCGAAATTCCGCCATCCAGGAATCGATCAGAGAAAATCCCAGCACAAAAGCGCCCTGATAGCCGTTCTGCATCATAAATACCCCGTAGGGCATGGAACGCTGCAGCTCTTTGTCCACCGGCATCACGTCCACAATCCATCCGTCAGGTTCAGCCATTTGCTTGAAACCTAATATGATATCATATCCAAACTGATTGGGGGTGCCGTAATCCATATTTTCCACCAGGATACAAAGCTTTTTTTCCCGGTTCATCATCCTTTTATTGCTATAGCCTAATTCCACTGCGGTTTCCAATATTTTTTTCCGCATTTCCTCGCTGATGTCGGTGGCGTTGTTCAGTCCCTTCGAAACGGTGCTTTTGGAGACTCCCAGTTTTGCGGCGATATCGTTGATCGTGGCCATATTCCATAACTCCTTCTGGAATTCGAATAGTGTAATAAAAATTCATGAAAATGTACAAGAAAAATCAGTTTGTCTTTTGACATTATAGCAGAAAGAAGATGAAATGACAAGAAATTCACTAAACATCTGAATGGGAAAAACATGATCAAAAGATCAAAAGGCGCATAATTGCTGATATATCCATGATCATTCATACGAAAATTCTCCCAAAAAACATTTCGAAACTTATCGACACAAATGATTCGTAATCTCGGTTAATTTGCACAAAATGGTGAAAAAAGAAGAAAAATACTATAGAAAGTGCACAACATAACGCCTTGACATCACAAAATCATTGTGATAACATCATTTTACACAAAACTTATCGAAACATTTTGTGGAAGAATTCATGAAATCGGGAGGAAAGAAAGATGAAGAAAAAATTACTCACAATCGTTCTGGCGGCTGCGATGGTTGCATCTATGGCAGCCTGCGGCAGCAATCCGGACGCCGGATCTTCGGGATCAGGCAGTGCGGGAGGAGACTCTCAGCAGGGATCTGATCAGGGGTCTGATCAGGGTGGAGCATCCGGAGATGTCACAGATGTGGCACTGAAGGTATGGTGTCCTCAGAACCAGGTGGATACCGGGATCATGGCAGAGCAGCAGGCAGCCTTCGAGGCAGAGCATCCGGAGTGGAACATTACCTGGACCACCGAGATCGTAGGTGAGGATAACTGCAAGACGGAAGTGCTGAAGGACGTGGAAGCAGCGGCTGACGTGTACTTCTTTGCATCGGATCAGCTGGTGGAGCTGGTAAATACAGGTGCCATCGCCCGTCTGGGAGGTGATGCAGAGCAGATGGTCAATAATGAGATCGCTGAGTCCGTGCAGGCTACCGTAAAGATTGACGGCGCTACCTACGCAATTCCTTTTACCCACAATACCTTCTTTATGTTCTATGACAAGACCATCATGAGCGAAGATGATGTGACTTCCCTGGAGAAGATCATGGCAAAGGAAACAGCAGACAATGTATACAATTTCTATTTTGAGTCTGCAGGCGGCTGGAAGCTGGGAGCATATTACTATGGAGCAGGCCTGACTGTATTCGGACCGGAAGGAAACGATCTGTCTGCAGGTGTTGACTGGAACAGTGACACGGGCGTGGCAGTTACGAATTACCTGATCGATCTGATCAACAACCCCAAGTGTGCTTATGACGGTGAAATTTCCGTGTCCGAGCTGGTGGAAGATCACAGACTTGGCGTATGGTTTGACGGTTCCTGGAACTATGATCTGTATGCGGGCATTCTGGGAGATGACATGGGTATCGGTGTAATCCCTACCTTCAATCCCGACGGAAATGACTATCAGCTTCTTGGTTTCTATGGTTCCAAGGCTATCGGTGTAAACGCTCATTCCAAGAACATGGCAGCTGCAGTTGCCTTTGCCACCTTCCTTGGAAACGAAGAAAATCAGATGCTGCGTTATGAGAAATCCGCTCAGGTTCCCGCCAACATCAATGCAGGCGCAAGCGAAGCTGTTTCCTCTGATCCTCTTGCAGCGGTTATTGTAAAAGAAGCTAACGAGGCCAGTGTAATGCAGCCTTCTCATGAAGTGTTCTCTACCAGATACTGGACTTACGCCAATGCGATTCCTACAGAAATCAGAAGCGGCGCAATCACCAAGGACAATGCCAAGGAAAGACTGGATGCCTTTGTACAGGCTATGACAGAATAAGACTTTGCAGAAGCTCTGACGTGAAGTCGGGCAGATAAGACTGTACTTAAATCAGAAATTGCAGGAGGATAAGGGGCTTTTACTTCCTTATCCTCCACAAATGATCCCAAGATTATGAGGAGGTTCCAAGATGGGAGTTTTTCAGAAAAAGAAATTGAAAAGCACTTCCCTGAAACCCAGCGAGGCGGGGATTGGCGAGGCCATTGCCAAGGGAAACGCAGTCACAAAGCTTTCGCTCATTGTTTTCGGCCTCGGAAATATTCTGAATAAGCAGATCGGCCGGGGGTTGGTTTTTCTGGCCGCAGAGATCGTTTATTTCTATTACATGATATCCTTTGGCTTCGGAGCCATAGGTAATTTTATCACTCTGGGAACAAAGGAACAGGGCCAGACCTACAATGAAGCCTTGGGAATTTATGAGTATACTGCAGGAGATAATTCCATGCTTTTCCTGCTGTACGGCGTGATCACGATTATTCTAACACTGGCAGCTATCGGCCTGGCCTGCATGTCGGCAAAGAGCGCTTACTGTACTCAGTTCCGCAAGGAGAAAGGGATGCACATCCCTACTTTTAAGGATGATATCCTTTCCGTTCGGGAAGAAAATCTGCATACGGCAATGCTGTCGCTTCCCATTCTGGGTATCATTATTTTTACCATTGTGCCGTTGGTGTTCATGATTTTGATCGCGTTCACCAGCTATGACCACGAACATCAGCCGCCCGGAAATCTGTTTGGATGGGTCGGTTTAGATAATTTCAAAGCAATGCTGGGCCAGGGCAGCAAACTGGCGGCCACTTTTTGGCCTGTGCTGCAGTGGACTTTAATCTGGGCCGTAGTTGCTACATTCAGCTGCTTTATCCTGGGTCTGATCCTTGCTCTTTTGATCAACCGCAAGGGTACCAGGTTCAAGGGCTTCTGGAGATTTATGTTTGTACTTTCCGTGGCAGTGCCTCAGTTCGTATCCTTGCTGAGCATGAGAACGATCTTCAATGCCAACGGTCCTGTGAACGTAATCCTCAGACAGCTGGGAATCATCGGAATGACGGAGTCCGTTCCCTTCTTCACGGATCCTACGCTGGCAAAGATTACTATTATATGCATCAATCTGTGGATCGGTATTCCCTTTACCATGTTGTCCACCACCGGTATTCTGCAGAATATTCCCGCCGATTTATATGAGGCGGCAAGAATCGACGGCGCCAGTGCACCTGTGATTTTCCGGAAGATCACTCTTCCTTATATCGTATTTGTCATGACGCCGAACCTGATCACGTCCTTTACAGGAAATATCAATAACTTCAACGTAATTTTCCTGCTGTCAGGCGGTGGTCCCGATACACTGGATTACTATTACGCTGGAAAGACGGATCTGCTGGTTACCTGGCTGTATCGTCTGACCATCACCCAGAAAGACTATAACCTGGGAGCGGTTATCGGTATCCTGGTATTCATTATTCTGGCTACTCTGTCACTGTTGACCTACCGGCATACCGGTTCCTACAAAGATGAGGGGGCGTTCCAATAATGAAAGCAAAGAGATTTGTAACGAATACGTTGTGCCATATACTGCTGGCCATACTCAGTATCATATGGGTGCTGCCCATATTTTACGTAATTCTGACTTCCTTCCGGGCAGAGGGCGGTTCCTACAAGAGTTATATCTGGCCCAGAGGATTTACACTGGACAATTACCTGAATCTGTTCCGGCCCACCAGCCAGATCGACTTTTTCCGGTGGTTTACGAATACCTTTGTGATCGCTGTGATCAGTACTATTATAGCTGCGTTCTTTGTGCTGAGCGTATCCTACTGTATGAGCCGTCTGCGTTTTAAGATGCGTAAGCCCTTTATGAATATTGCGTTGATTTTGGGTATGTTCCCTGGATTTATGTCCATGATTGCGGTATACTATATTTTAAAGGGACTGGGTTTCCTGGAGACAGGCACACTGAAGCAGGTGGCGCTGATACTGGTGTATTCCGGAGGCGCCGGGCTGGGCTTTTACATGGCTAAGGGATTTTTTGATACGATCCCCAAGACCATTGACGAGGCGGCTTATATTGACGGGGCTACCAAGTGGCAGACCTTTATCCACGTGACGATCCCCATGTCGAAGCCTATTATCACTTATACGTTGATCACCACCTTCATGGGCCCCTGGGTAGATTATATTTTTGCCAAGGTTATCATGGGTAATGACACCAAGTATTATACCATTGCCATCGGTTTGTGGACCATGCTGGAAAAGGAATACGTGGAGTATTTCTACACCCAGTTCTATGCGGGATGTGTACTGATCTCCATTCCCATAGCGATTCTGTTCCTGATTACGCAGAGATGCTATGTGGAGGGTCTGTCGGGAGCCGTCAAGGGCTGATCGAAATTATTATTGAACTGCCAGTTACTATTCACAGCCATATAAGCAAAACAAAAAGCCGCAAAGCGGCGGCAGACAGTAGCGCTGGCCCGTTTTGCCCATGGGCGTGGAGGGGCTGTGAATAGTAACAACTGCCACATGAATTTCAGAGCCGCTGCGGATCGTCAGTTTTATTTGCAGCGGCTCATTTTGTATCTGTAGAGCGGCGGACAGCCGGAGGTAATGAGGATGTGTCTGCTGCGGCGTGAACGGAAAATGGGTATAAACCGCAGGGGAATTTCCGGGGAGACGAGGAAGGTTATGAAAGAGTTTGTTTATACGGAGGAGTTTGACCGTCTGTATGCTTATGATGGTAAGGACCTGGGGGTGACATGCTCTCCGGGGCGTACCTGCTTTAAGCTGTGGGCACCCCTGGCGGAGGAAGTGGAGCTGTGTCTGTATCACGGAGACGATTCCCAGGAGAAGGCCTTCCGCTGTGTGAAGCTGGAGCCGGAGGAAAGAGGCGTCTGGAGTCTGACGCTGGAGGAGGAGCTTCACGGAATTTACTATGATTTTCAGATTTGCAGACAGGGTGTTTTAACGCGCACGGCAGATCCGTATGCCGTGGGCTGCGGCTGTAATGGGTATCGCAGTCTGGTGGTGGATTTAAGGAAGACGGATCCGGAGGGATTTTCTTATGACCGGGCGCCTGAAAAAACTGCGGAAAATATTATCTATGAGCTTCATATCAAGGATTTCTCCTATGATCCCCACAGCAGGATTTCCCGGGAGTACCGTGGAAAATACAAGGCCTTTACTGTGGAGCCGGAGGCCGGGGCCGGAAGAGAGGCATCTTCTGCAGGAGAGGAGCCGGTTCCCACCGGTATGGCTTATCTGAAGGAGCTTGGTATCACTCATGTGCACCTGCTCCCTTTTTATGATTATGGATGGCTGGATGAGGCCGGAGATGACAGTCAGTTCAACTGGGGTTATGATCCGGTGAATTATAATGTGCCGGAGGGCTCCTATGCCACGGAGATCCGGGACGGAACCGTGCGGATCAGGGAGTGCAAGGAGATGATTCAGGCTTTCCATCAGGCAGGGATCAGGGTTGTGATGGATGTGGTTTACAATCACACCTATGAGGCGGACTCCTGGCTGGAACGGACGGCTCCGGGGTACTTTTGCAGAAAGCTGCCGGACGGCACCCTGTCCGACGGGTCGGCCTGCGGAAACGATATGGCGGCGGGAAGGGCAATGGTGGATAATTATATTGTAAATTCCGTTATGTATTGGGCCAGGGAATATCATATGGACGGTTTTCGCTTTGATCTGATGGGCCTGCTCACCACCGAATTGATGAACCGAATCCGTAAGGAGCTGGATCGGGAGTTCGGCCCTGGAGAAAAGCTGCTTTATGGAGAGCCCTGGAGGGCGGAAGAGTCGCCTATGGAGACGGGAACCCATGCCGCGCTTAAGGAGAATGTGGAATATCTGGATGAAAATATAGCAATTTTCTGCGACGATACCCGGGATTTGATCAAGGGAGCAGTATTTTATCCCAGGGAACCGGGGTTCGTCAACGGCGGAAGAAAGCTGGAGGATAAGGTATTGGATGCCGTCACAGGCTGGCGTGATAATGTGGATGGTTTTCGGCCCAGGAGCTGCGGACAGGTGGTGAATTACGTGTCTGCGCATGACAATTTGACTCTTTGGGATAAGCTTCTGTTTACTCTTCGAGAGGAAGAGGAATTGAAGGATCAGGCTTTTTTTCTGGAGCCGCACCGGGATGTGCTGGCGGTCAATAAGCTGACGGCGTTGATTTATTTTACCTGTCAGGGGCATATTTTTTTCCAGGCGGGGGAGGAGTTTGGCAGGACGAAATTCGGGGATGAGAACAGTTTTCGCTCCGCGCCGGAGGTAAATATGCTTCGCTGGGAACAGACGGTACGCTTTCGGGAGCTGGTGGAATATTATAAGGGCCTGATCGCTCTGCGGAAAAATCTGCCGGGATTGTATGATAAGTCTGCAGAGGCATCCGAGAGAATCAGCGGTCAGACGATTCACAGGGAAGGCGTGGTTTCGTTTTTGGTGGACAACAGAGATCCGGCATCGGACTGCCAGTGGGATACTTTGTTCGTGGCCTACAATGCATCCGGTGCCGCCTGCCGGATAAAGCTGCCGGAGGGGGACTGGGAGATACTGGCAGATCATGTCCAGGCTGATTGCCGCCTGCCGGTCGGGGAAGAGATGGTGGCAGTGGCAGCCGCCCACGGCGGCGTGCTGGCTGGCAGGAGAGCGCATATCAGGCGGAGACTGTAGAAGAAAAGCGGAGGACAAAGGGAGAAGAGGGACAGCCCAAAAGCGGGGGAGCGAGAGCAGGGACAGTGAAAAAGCAGAACACGGGAGCAGAACGATGGAATTTATTTATGGAAAACAGGATTTTTGCAGTTTAGAGCGGGGAGAGGAGAACTGCTGGCTGATGGCCAATGGTTTGGGAGGGTTTTCTTCCTTGACCATGGCGGGCTCCTGCAGCAGAAATGATCATGCCGTGCTGATGAGCTGCGCGGCGCAGGAGGCGCCCAATCATCGATGGAACATGATTCATCGGCTGGAGGAGGTGCTTGTAACAGAGGAAAAGGAATTTCATATTTCCAGTCAGGACTTTTGGGAGCATGAGAGACAGGAGTGCGGCTGGAAGTGCCAGACCTCCTTTGTATATGAGGATTATCCCCGGTGGAGCTATGTAGTGGAGGGCGTGGAGATTTGTAAGACCATGGCCCTGATGCCGGGGGAGAACACGGTGGGGATTTCTTATGAAATCCGGAATCGTTCCGGGAAAAGAGCAGTTCTTAAGGTGCTGCCTCATCTGCAGTTTGTGCCGAAGGGAGCGTCGCCTGGGGAGGGACAAGTGTTTGAAATTTCCCTGACGGAAGGGGTGATCCGATCCAATGGCAGGAGCCTTTATTTTTCGGCAGATGGTACTTTGGAGGAATTCCCGGTACAATATCAGGAAGGGCTTTATTATCGTTATGACGTAAATAACGGCAGGCCGGAGCCGGGCCGCACGGCTGTAAATCATAGTGTGTCCTTTGAAGCAGAGCCGGGCCAGGTGGTACGGGGAGAACTGGTGTATGGCACGGAGCCGGTGAAAATAACGGCAGGCCGGATTCATGAGATGCTGACAAAGCATCGGACGCAGCTGAGGGAGCAGTCCGGTCTGAAGGACGAGACGGCCCGGGAGCTGGCGGCAGCCGCCGGACAGTTTGTTTCCTATCGCGCTTCCACGGAAGAACAGACCATATTGGCGGGCTTTCCGTTTTTTGAGGACTGGGGAAGAGACACCATGATCGCTCTCACAGGCTGCTGTCTCTCCACGAGGCAGTATCATACGGCAGAAAGCATTCTGCGGACTTTTATGAGATACTGCCGAAAAGGGCTTATGCCCAACCTGTTTCCGGAGGGAGAGCAGGAGCCCAGATACAATACTGTGGATGCGGCGCTTTTGTTTATTCTTGCAGTCTATGAATATTATCAAAGAACCGGTAATCTTGCCTTTGTGAGGGAGGCTTATCCGGTGATGGAAGAGATTGTGGACTGGTATGAAAAGGGGACGGATTTCAACATTGCCATGGAGGAGGACGGATTGATCCGGGCAGGTGCGGGCTTTGACCAGGTCACCTGGATGGATGTGAGGGTGGGGGATATTCTGCCTACGCCCAGACATGGTAAACCGGTGGAGATCAATGCCTATTGGTATAATGTGCTGTGTATTATGAGTTGTTTTGAAAAATTGCTCCGGGATGGCGGGGAAGAGACCGCCGGAGAAAATTGTGTGCGGGAAATGTGCAGGGATGCACTGTCTATAGGGGAAGAAATGCGGAAGGCGGTGAGGGAAGCGGCTTCGGAAGAAGACGGTTTGAAGGATGCTTGTGGGGAGTATAAACAAATAGGTCAGAAGTACGCTTCCCTGGCTGCCAGGGTGAAGGAGAGCTTCCGGAAGCAATTCTGGAATGAGGAAGCCCATTGCCTGAAGGATGTGATCTCAGGGACAAGGGCTGACGGACAGATCCGCTGCAATCAGATTTGGGCTGTTTCCCTGCCGTTCCCGCTTTTGGATAAGGAACAGGAGAAGCAGGTGGTGGATACTGTGTTCCGCAGGCTTTACACATCATTGGGGCTTCGGACACTGGATCCTGAGGATCCGGAATTTAAACCGGTGTATACCGGAGAGCTGCTGCAGAGGGATCTGGCCTATCATCAGGGAACGGTGTGGGTATTTCCTCTGGGAGGATTTTATCTGGCTTACCTGAAGGTTCATGGGTATTCGGAGGAGGCCAGGGATTATGTCCGCCGTCAGCTGCTGGGAACCAGGGCAGCCTTGCGGGAGGGCTGTATCGGACAGCTGCCGGAGATCTACGACGGGCAGTTTCCGGTTTTTTCAAAGGGATGCTTTGCGCAGGCCTGGAGTGTGGGAGAGCTGCTTCGGGTATATGAGGCGCTGGAAAGGCACAAGGCAGAAATAAAGGTCGGATGACTTATATATGAAAAGCCCGTGGCTGCGGGCGGAAAGGGGCGGTTTGATATGAAGAAAAAAGGCGGAAGGAAGTTAGGCGGAAGGAAGATAAGCATTTTGCTGTTGTGCGGTCTTTTGCTGTTATCCTGCACTGGCTGCGGAAAGGGGAAGGAGGAGATCTACGCGGGAGCCAGCCTCCTGTCGGGAAGAGAGGTACAGATGCCGGAGGCCTCTGACAAATATCGTACCTTTTATGAAATATTCGTGTATTCCTTCTACGACAGCAATGGAGACGGTATCGGCGACCTGGCGGGGGTTACTGAAAAGCTGGATTATCTCAATGACGGCGACAGTACCACTGACTCTGATCTTGGGATCAGCGGCATATGGCTTATGCCCATTATGCCTTCCAATACCTATCATAAATACGATGTGAAGGATTATATGGCCATCGATCCTGTTTACGGATCCATGGAGGACTTTGAGAAGCTGGTGGAGGAATGCGGAAAAAGGGATATCAATTTGATCATTGATCTGGTGATGAATCATACCTCGTCCGCCCATCCCTGGTTCCAGGAGGCCTGCAGCTATCTGAAGAGCATCGGGGACGGAGAGGCATCCGTGGAGGAGTGTCCCTATGTGGAGTACTACAATTTTCACAAAGGCATGAAATGGGGCTACTCCCAGGTGGCAGATACGGATTGGTATTATGAGGCGAATTTCTGGTCGGAAATGCCGGATCTGAATTTGTACAGTGAAAAGGTGCGGGCGGAATTTGAAGAGATCTGCAAATTCTGGCTGGAGAAGGGCGTAGCGGGCTTCCGCCTGGACGCGGTAAAGGAATTTGTGTCCGAGGACACGGAGGCCAATGTGGAGATCCTGACCTGGTTTAACGATATGGTGAAGGGGATTAATCCGGACACCTATCTGGTGGGAGAGGCCTGGACCAACCAGCCGGAGTATGCAAAATATTACGCCAGCGGGATGGACAGTGTGTTTGATTTTGTATTTGCAGGGGATACGGGACTGATCTTTAGACTGGCTTCCGGACTGTACCAGGCGGAGCAGTACGGCGGTTATGTGGAAAAGGCGGAGAGCCTGTATGCCTCCTATAATGAAAATTATGTGAATGCGCCTTTTTACAATAACCATGACCTGGACCGGGCAGCCGGATACTATCAGGGGGAGGCAGCGCTGGATCAGGCCAAGATTGCGGCGGCCCTGAATTTGACCATGAGCGGCAATGCATTCGTATATTATGGAGATGAGATCGGCATGCTGGGGGCAGGAATCGACGAAAATAAACGTCTGGGAATGCGCTGGACGGCGGATCAGGCAGGCCAGGGCATGTGCAGAGGGCCGGAGGCCGCGGAAGCGGTGACTCAGATCTATGGCAGCCTGGAGGAACAGCAGGAAGATTTCACTTCGATGTATCATTATTATAAAAACCTGATTCGTCTGAGAAATCAGTTCCCTTCCATTACAAAAGGGAAAAGCACACATTTGGCGGAAGCGTCGGATAAGGAATTATGTGTGCTGCAGAAAACATATGGCGGGGAGACGGTGTGTCTCTTCTATAATATGTCCGGCCAGGAAAAGACGGTGGACTTAAGCGGAGTGACCTTGTCTGACGGTACCGTGCTGAAGGGCAAAATGCTGGAGGCCTCGGTGGTTTCCGGAGAGGAACGGGTCGCTGTGGAAAAGGATACCATGACCATTCCCGGATATTCGGTGGTTGTTTTGCTGGTGACAGAGTAAGGTAAAACTAAGGGGAATCGTATGGGCGCACAATTATTTGATAATTATGAAGAGGACGGACAGCTGAGCTTTTTTGGGGCAGATGGACCGGAGCCTGACGGGGAGAGGCGAACAGCGGATGAAAAAGAGCCGGATCTGCCGCCCGGATCAGATATCCGGGTGGGCAGATGCAGCAGCTGCGGACGTATGCTGATGGTGCGGGAAGAGGCAGGGCGGTATCTGGCGTCCTGCATGAACTGCGGCGTGAGCTATGCTCAGAGCAGATGAGAAGCGGCCTTGCGTTCGTTTCTGTAGGCTGCGGGAGTCTTTCCCGTAGCCTTTTTAAAGGCCTGGGAAAAATAGGACTGGGAGGAGAAGCCCAGCATTGCCGAAATCTGGGCGATGGAACAGGCGGTGGATTCCAGCAGGGCCTTTCCCTCCTGAATTCTTTTCTGCAGGAGATAATTGATGGGGGAAAGTCCCGTATATTTCGTAAAGGCGTGCACCATGTAATATTTGTTCATATGGGTGAGCGCCACCAGGGTGTCCAGGGTGATGTTTTCTGCATAGTGGGCATCCAGATAATTTTGTATCTGCACACATTCGCGGCTCAGTGTGCCGCTGCTGCTTTTGACGATAGACAGACTTTCATTTCTCAGCATGCAAATCAGGAGTACTTCTAAAAGATTCTGGCAGACTGCCTCATAATTTTCCTCTTTTCTGGTGATTTCCTCCAACATAATATTCAGGTAGGCATAGACCTTGGAATTCTGCATATTGCATTTATAGACCGAACCGGAGGCGGTCTCCATGGAGAGAGTGTCCTGGGCAGGGGCAATATTTTCAAAGGAGAAGGCAAGGCCGTCTATTCCCAGCACGATATATTCAAGGGGAGCGGTCTGGAGTGACTTTTCCGTATGCTGTATATGAGGATTGATAATGACCAGATCGTTTTTCCCTACAGGGAATTCCTGCCCCTCCGCCACAAAAAAACCGCCGCCGCTCACCACATAAAACAGTTCGCTGAAGGGGTGGGAGTGAAGAATGCTCTGCCAGTCGCCTTCATATTTTGAGGTGGTGACATACAACAGCACGGAGTTGTTGAAGGAAGAGGGCTTTTTGCTTTCAATGCGGTGTCTGGTGTTTCCCATTTTTTTTCCTTTCCTGAGCAGCCGGAAAATCTGACCCCTCCGGCATGGATGTGTATACCTTATGAGCTACAGTATACAGCAATTTATATATTTTGTCTATTGAAAAAACAGTCACAAGATATATAAAAAATGCCCGAAATTAACGTGTAAAAAAACGGAAATAAAATAGCGGACATAATCGAAAAAAAGATATGATAAAAAAATATATAAGAAAAGCATGTTGACCATGTGCATAAAAATAAGTTGAAATATCTGAAGTTCAATATATATTATGCACAATACAAAATATTTCCCGACAAAAATTTAAAAGAGATCAAATAAAAGCAATATATATAAAATAGTGAGCAATAATCGTGTTGAAAGTGACATTTAAGTAATATATAATTTGGTCATAGCAGACAAAAGAGTCTGTTGTAGTAGCCAGTGACGAAAGCTTGCTGAGTTAAGGAGGAATTTATTTATGAAAAAGAAAAAGATTTTTGCGGCATTGCTGGCAGCGGCCATGACAATGTCCATGCTGGCCGGGTGCGGCAATCAGGATGCTCCCGCAAGTAATCCGGGATCTTCCGGAAATGACGACGGAAGCACGCAGGAACAGCAGTCCGAACAGCAGTCTGAGCAGGGATCCCAGCAGGAGTCTGAGCAGGGAGACGTTCAGGAGCAGGTATTGAAGGTAGCGGCCTTTGAAGGCGGTTATGGTTCCGATATGTGGCATGAGGTTGTGGCGGCCTTTGAGGCATCCCATCCCGGTGTCACGGTGGAGCTTACAGTTGACAAGAAGCTGGAGGATGTGATCAGCCCCGGCATGAAGGTGGGAGATTATCCAGACGTAGTGCATCTTGCCACAGGGCGGGAAGCGGCGCTGACAGAGACGCTGACAAAGGAAAATGCACTCCTTCCGCTGACGGATGTGCTGGAGATGACGGTACCCGGCGAGAACGTAAAGGTAAAGGATAAGATTGTTCCCGGTTTCACCGATACTCTGGCCACCAACCCTTATGGCGACGGCGTGACCTATTATGCGCCTATGTTCTACAGCCCCTGCGGCCTGTTTTATAATGCGGGTCTGTTCAAGGAAAAGAACTGGGAAGTGCCCACCACCTGGGAAGAGATGTGGGCCCTGGGCGACAAGGCTGCAGAGGAAGGCATTGCACTGTTCACCTACCCCACCACGGGATATTTTGATGCATTTACATATGCGACCCTGTCTTCTGCAGGCGGACCGGAATTCTTTGACAGCTGCATGACCTATGAGGACGGTGTGTGGGAGAGCGAGAACGCCACAAAGGTGTTTGAGCTGATCGGAAAGCTGGCGCAGTACACGGAAGGTACGACTGTGGCCAATGCCAACAATGACAACTTTACCAAGAATCAGCAGCTGATTCTGGATAACAAAGCGATCTTCTGCCCTAACGGCACATGGCTGCCCGGGGAGATGAAGGATGCGCCCAGAGCCGACGGCTTCGAGTGGGGCTTTATGGCGATCCCCGCGGTAAATGAAGGCGGAGCGGGATGTTCCTTCTGCTGGTTTGAGCAGATGTGGATTCCTGCGGCGGCGGAAAACCAGGATATGGCCAAAGAATTCGTGGCTTATATGTACTCTGATGAGGCGGCCAGAATCTTTGCGGGATCCAGTGCAATTCAGCCCATTGTCGGTGTCAGTGACTATCTGGAAGGCGACAACAAGCTGTTCTACAGCATCTATGATAACGGCGCTACCGCAGTTATGGGCGGATTTGCCGCTACGGCTCCGGTAGAAGGCGCAAACATGCTGGATACCCTGTGCGGAACTGTCAACAGTATTGTGAGCGGTGACAAAACAGTTGCGGAGTGGCAGGCGGCTGTGGAGGAAGTAAGCGATAAGTTCAGGGCGGCAATGGAATAAGATTTCAGATTTTCAGACCGGGCGCTCCAGAGGTCCCACCTTTGGGGCGCCCGTTTTACCATGATTGCTTTGCAATTACGGTATAGATGGCCATCAGGCCGTTTTACGTCTGGAATAGGCACATGGCAGGAAAGCGGCTGTATCAGGAGGTGTGAATGTGAAGCGGGGAAGAGCGAGAAAAGTTTTTATCGGGGTATGTGTGGCGCCGGCGGTGATCTTGTTTATTATTTTTATGCTGATTCCGACCTTTAACGTGTTTAAGATGTCCCTTTATAAATGGGGCGGGTATTCCAATACCAAGGAATTTGTGGGTTTGAATAATTTTAAAATTCTGATGGAGGACAAGAATTTTTTCCGCTCCTTCCAGAATACCGTGCTGCTGATCGTATGCGTGACCGTTGTGACCATGGCGCTGGCGCTGATTTTTGCGGCGATTCTTTCCCGGGAAAAGATCGTGGGCCAGAATTTTTACAGGATTATTTTCTACATACCCAACATATTGTCTGTGGTGGTTATTTCGGCTATTTTTTCGGCAATATATGATCCAAATAACGGACTTTTAAACAGTATTATAGGAATTTTCCGGGGAAGCGATAAAACGCCGATTCTCTGGCTGGGGGATCAGAAACTGGTGATCTACAGCCTGGTCATTGCCATGATCTGGCAGGCCATCGGATACTACATGGTAATGTATATGGCCAGTATGGCGGGAGTGCCGGAGAGCCTGTACGAATCGGCAAGCCTGGAGGGAGCCGGAAGGATACAGCAGTTTTTCTCCATCACTCTGCCTTTGATCTGGACCAATGTGAGAACCACACTGACTTTTTTCGTGATCAGCTCCATCAATTTAAGTTTTCTGTTTGTGAAGGCGCTTACCAGCGGCGGGCCGGACGGAGCTACAGAGGTATTTTTGAGCTACATGTATAAGCAGGCCTATACCAATTCCTCTTATGGATACGGCATGGCCATCGGCGTGGTGGTATTTATATTCTCCTTTGGCTTGTCGGCGCTGGTCAACTTTGTCACCAAGAGAGAACCGTTGGAATTTTAGGAGGAGCCCATGAAAAAGAGAAAAGAAATGAGTTTCAATACATTGTATAAGCTTTTCATCTATGTGGCGCTGATCACCCTTGCCGTCAGCATCGTAGTGCCGGTGGGATGGGTGTTCCTGGCATCCATAAAGGAAAATTCCGAGTTTTACGGGAATCCCTGGACCATGCCCAAGGGCGTTTATTTTCAAAACTTTGTGGATGCTTTTCAGAAGGCGAAGATGGGCGAATATTTCCTGAATTCTATTCTGGTGACGGTGATAGCCCTTCTGATCCTGCTGGTGGTTGCCCTGCCGGCGGCCTATGTGCTGGCCCGGTATCGCTTTAAGGGCAGCAAGCTGCTCAATGCCATGTTCATGGGCGGGCTGTTTATCAATGTCAATTATATTGTAGTACCTATTTTTCTCATGTTTGTGGATGCGGATAAATTTTTAAAGGGACTGGGACTGAAGGGGTTCTTCCTGAACAACCTTTTTGTGGTGGCGCTGGTCTATGCGGCTACCGCTCTTCCCTTTACCATTTATCTGCTTTCCGGCTTCTTTGTGACCATACCCAGGGATTATGAAGAGGCGGCTTATGTGGACGGAAGCGGTTATTTCCGAACCATGGTTAAGATCATGATGCCCATGGCCCTTCCCAGTATTATCACTGTGATTCTGTTCAACTTTTTGTCCTTCTGGAATGAATATATTATTTCCATGACAATGCTCACCAAGGATGCAAAAACGCTTCCGGTAGGACTGATGCAGCTGATGCAGGCGCAGAAGGCCGCCGCCAATTACGGACAGCTGTATGCGGGGCTTGTAATCGTGATGCTGCCTACTCTGATTCTGTACATCATGGTGCAGAAGAAGCTGACGCAGGGCATGAGTCTTGGCGGACTGAAGGGTTAATCCAAAATCACACGGCGGCGCGGCGGGAAGGATAGGAGGAGCGAATATGAAATGGATGAAGGGACTTTTGAAGCTGGCGCTTTTCGTCGTCAGCATGGGACTGATAGTCGCAGGACAGCGGAATATAGGACCGGTGGGACTCCTGATCATGCTGGCAGGACTGGCAGGCATTCTGGTTCTGATGTATTTGTATAACCGTAAATTTCAGTAGAATCAGGATAAATGCCGGCAAGAGAGGCCGGACTGACGAGGCAGGGATACCGGCAGATATGAACAGGGTGACTTTGGGGTGCGGAAGCGGAAGGTTTCCGGTAGGAGGAATGAATGAATATGGAAAACAGAGGCAGGCTGACCCTGCCGACAGACGTGGATATGGTGGAGGAGACCCTGCGCCTGAAGGAGCTTTTGGGGGCGGACGCTTTGAGAGACTGCGACGGAACCAATATGCCGGAAGCGCTTTTGGAGAGTGACGCGAAAATTTATGCCACTTATTATACTACCAGAAAGGATAATCAGTGGGCAGAGAGCCATCCGGAGGAGGTCCAGCAGGAATACCTGATCAGTGACCGGGTGACGGCCAGGGGAAGCAGCCTGCGCATAGAGCTGATGAAGGGCTTTCACCGGGACCAGCTGAAGGTCAACACCATAGATTCTCCCAAGAGGTGGTGGGAGGTGATGGACAGGACTGCCGGTCAGCCGGTTCCTGTGGAGCAATGGGAATACGACGAGGAAACGGGAGAGGTAGTTATTCAGTCCATTCCTTATCATCAGTACACCGTAAGCTTTCTGGCGTTTCTGATCTGGGATCCGGTGCATATGTACAATTTTATCACCAATGACTGGAAGGATGCGCCTCATCAGCTGACATATGATGTGCGCCAGCCCAAGACCCAGGCTTATGTAAAGGAAAAGCTGAAGAGATGGTGCCAGGAGAACCCACAGGTGGATGTGGTGCGGTTTACCACCTTCTTTCATCAGTTTACTCTGACCTTTGACGATCAGAAACGGGAGAAATTTGTGGAATGGTTTGGCTACAGCGCCAGCGTCAGCCCGTATATTCTGGAGCAATTTGAAAAGTGGGCGGGATATCCCTTCAGGCCGGAATACATTGTGGATCAGGGATACCATAATTCCATATTCCGGGTGCCTTCCAAGGAGTTCCGGGATTTTATAGAGTTTCAGCAGATAGAGGTCTGTAAGCTGGCAAAGGAGCTGGTAGACATTGTTCACAGCTATGGCAAGGAAGCCATGATGTTTTTGGGAGATCACTGGATCGGGACGGAGCCCTTCGGAAAATATTTTAAGGAAATTGGCCTGGACGCGGTGGTGGGATCTGTGGGAGACGGCGTCACACTGCGGATGATCTCGGATATCAAAGGCGTAAAATATACGGAAGGGCGTCTTCTCCCGTACTTTTTCCCGGATGTGTTTACCGAGGGAGGAGATCCCATCGGCGAGGCGCAGGAGAATTGGCTGAAGGCCAGGCGGGCCATACTGCGGTCTCCTCTGGACAGGATCGGGTATGGCGGCTATTTGAAGCTGGCCAATGAATGGCCGGGCTTTATCGACCAGATTGGGCGGGTGGTGGAGGAATTCCGCCAGATCCATGCCAATTCCCGGGGAACAGGGGCCTATACGGCGCCCTTTAAGGTGGGGATTTTGAACTGCTGGGGGAATCTGAGAAGGTGGATGGCCAATCAGGTGCACCATGCCCTCTGGTACCGGGAGATATACTCCTATGTGGGAGTCATCGAATGTCTCAGCGGTATGCCCTTTGAGGTGGAGTTTATCACTTTTGAAGAGCTGAAGGAAGGCATCGATCCCGGAATCCGGGTGCTGATCAACGCAGGGGATGCTTATACATCCTGGAGCGGAGCGGAAAACTGGAAGGATGAAGATGTGGTGTGCGCCATTCGAAGGTTTGTGGATGCCGGAGGCGGATTTATCGGAGTGGGCGAGCCCAGCGCCTGTCAGTATCAGGGCCGGTATTTCCAGCTCAGCGATGTGCTGGGCGTTGACAGGGAGCTTGGCTTCTCCATGAGTACCGACAAATATAACGAAATGGACAGCAGGCACTTTATTCTGGAGGACATTGAGGGCGAGATCGATTTCGGAGAGGGAAAGAGCCGCATTTACGCGCAGGGCGAAAATTACCAGATCCTGAATATGGACGGAAAGTACAGCAGGCTGGTGGTGAACCGGTACGGAGAGGGACGGAGCGTGTATTTTGCAGGACTGCCCTATTCGCCGCAGAATTGCCGCATTTTGCTTCGGGCAATCTATTACGCAGCCCACAGGGAGGAGGATATGAAGAAGTATTATGTCTCCAATGTGGACACGGAGGTTTGTGCCTTCGAGGAGACCGGAAAGATCGCGGTGATCAATAATTCCAGGGAGCCCAGGCAGACGGATTTGTATGTAAAAGGAGAAATCCGCAGTCACCTGGATATGGCTCCCATGGAGATCTGCTGGGTGGAGATATAAAAGAGGCAAAAAAAGATGATAAATAAAAGCTGAAAGAAAAGGCTGCGGGAGAAATATTCCTGCGGCTTTTTCTTTGAGAAAAAATGGTTGCGTGGGATTTGCCGGAGTGGTATCTTACATATAGGGGCAGGATTTTGCAGGAGGATACCAAAGATATGAAGAGCAATTTGACTACTCTGTGCTACATAGAAAAGGATGACAGCTATCTGATGATGCACAGGGTGAAGAAGAAAAAGGATATCAATAAGGATATGTGGGTCGGAGTGGGAGGACATTTTGAGGGGGATGAAACTCCGGAGGAATGTCTGCTGCGGGAGGCAAGAGAAGAAACAGGGCTGACGTTGACATCCTGGAGGCTGCGGGGAATTATTACTTTTATTACAGATGTCCAGCAGACAGAGTACATGTTCCTTTACACGGCAGACGGATATGAGGGAGAGATGACGGAGTGCAATGAAGGGGTTCTGGAGTGGGTGCCTAAGGCAGAGGTATACAGTCTTCCCATCTGGGAAGGAGACGAGATTTTCTTCCGGCTGCTGGAGGAGGGCAGGGATTTCTTTTCCCTGAAGCTTCGCTATGTGGGAAGCAGTTTAGTGGAAGCGGCGCTGGACGGGAAGAAAATCGTATATAATGGCCGGAGAGGCTGAGGAAAGGAAGGGAGATAAAATCATGGGGAAATTTTTCAGTGATGAAGTGGAAAAGGCACTGCGCTATATTTATTATGATTTGCGTGCCGGAAGAGGAGCGGAGGGCTACAGGATTCTGGAGAAGGCTTCGGAGGCCGGAGACGGCGATGCCAGCTGTATTTTGGCCCGGTGCCTGTGCGGCACTCAGTATGTCTGGGGAGGCCATGACTTTCCGGAGGACGATGACAAGGCGGTGGAGCTGATGCGCAAAGCGGTGGAACAGGGGAGCGCCATCGGCGTGCTGCTGGCTTTGCGCAGCGGGGAGCTGAAGCCCGAGGTGAAAAGAAAAATGACCTTTTCCAATCTGCAGGAGGCCTTTGACGTGGTGCTGGAGAAGGCACAGGAGGGAGATCCCTTCTGCCAGTACACTGTAGGAAATGTGTATTTCTGGTGGGATTTTGTGAAAATCCAGAATATCAGAAAGCATTCCTTTCCCAATGAGGCGGCATATAAGGCCTGCATGAAGGAAAATATTTCCAAGTGCGAGGACTGGTTCTGGAAGGCTCTGCGGGGCGGAATGTACTTTGCGGCGAATAATCTGAATCGGTATTATACAAAGGGAGACGAGGATCTCATTGCGCCGCAGCCGGAGAAGGCCAAAGATATCTATAAGATTGGAGCGGAGCTGGGCTTCCCCATCCTGCAGTTTATTTACGGGGATGACCTGGTGAAGCAGAACAGAGAAGCGGAGGCGCTGGAGTGGTATCGGAAGGCGGCGGAAGGCGGTCAGTTTGAGTGCTGGTATAAGGTTGGAAAGGCTTATGAAGAGGGAAAGCTGGTTCCCAAGGATCTGGCGGCTGCGGCTGGCTGCTATGAACGAGGATTTCTGCAAAAGCGAGTCAGCGGCGAGAAGATTGGCTGTGCCAACAGGCTGGGAGCCATGTATTACGACGGAGAGGGAGTTCCCGTAGATTATGACAAAGCCTTCCGGCTGTTGAAATTTGCCTGGGATCAGAATAATACCTGGGGCGTGTGCTATCTGGGCAAGTGCTATTACCGGGGCTGGGGAACGGAGCAGGATTTTGTGAAGGCCAGGGAATTTCTGGAGAAGGTGAACTGGGTAAACAAAGAGGCGTATTATATGCTGGGTACCATCTACGGCCAGGGGCTGGGGACGGCGCCGGATATTGAGAAAGGGGTGCAGTACCTGAAGAAGGCTGGAGAGTATCCGGAGGCTGCAGCTGAGCTGAAAAAGTATAAAAGGACGTTTTTCGGAAAGTGGGTGCGCAGGTAATATCTGCGCGGATACCGGCGAGAGGTGGCCGACCGTGTCCGGATGACGGACTGCAAAAAAGAAAGAAAAAATCTGGCGGATTATGCATCCTGCCAGATTTTTAATGTCTCCAGAAGCTTTCTCTTTCTGCCGTCATCCATTTTAGAGATGAGAGCCTGCAGCTCGTTGTCCAGAGCTGTTTTTTTATATTCCGGTTCTACCTTTCCGATCAGAGAATCCAGAGAAATATTCATCAGCTTTGCATAATACATCAAAATACGCAGAGACATGGCAGTGCGGTTATTTTCGACATTGCTGATATAGCCAGGGGTTACATTCAGAGCAGCGGCTACCTCCGCCTGTGTCAGTTTCATTTGGATGCGCAGATCTTTGATCTGTGATCCAAGGTTATCAAATTCTTCATCACGCATCATTCTACCCTCCAATAGGCATTTATCCTATAAAAAACAGTATATAATAAATTTGGCAGAATTTAAACTTACTTTTTTGAAAAAATGAATCGTATTAA
>CAMWUL010000050.1 GCA_947177445.1 uncultured Lachnospiraceae bacterium
AGAGTCTAACCATTTCGGTCAGTTCGTTATTAACTTAATGACATTGACCCGTGAAAAGTAACCTAAAATCAGACATTGTTTTAAATTTAACATAATTTTAATTGACACAGGAAGACAAAAAAAGATAAGATAAAAAGGAGTGAAATATATCAGAAAAAAGTTTCGAAAGTCAGGAGGTAGTTCTATTGAAGAAAAATGAGGGATATCTGAAGGATTATGCATTATTGTGCAGAGAGGCTGATCAGCTGGAACCGGAACTGTTTGACAAATATGAGGTGCAGAGAGGATTACGTGACAAGAATGGAAACGGTGTTGTCACCGGCCTCACAAATATATCACGGATTGACTCCTTCAAGATGGTGGACGGAAAAAAGACGCCCTGCGAGGGCAGGCTGTGGTACCGGGGATATGACTGCATCGAACTGGTAAAGGGATTTCGCAGGAAGCAGTTCGGCTTCGAGGAGGCAGGATATTTGCTTTTGTTCGGCAAGCTTCCCGACGAGCGTCAGCTGAAGGAATTTCGGGATATTCTGGCATCCAATAGAACGCTGCCTACTAATTTTACCAGGGATGTTATCATGAAAGCACCCAGCAGCGACATAATGAATTCCCTGACAAGGAGCGTGCTGACGCTGGCTTCCTATGATAAGAACTGCAGCGATACATCCATAGAGAATGTTCTGCGGCAGTGCATTGCCCTGATCAGCGTGTTCCCCATGCTGTCGGTTTACGGATATCACGCCTATAATCACTATCAGAATGACGAGAGCATGTACATACACCGGCCTTCCAGAAAGCTTTCCACGGCGGAAAATCTGCTGATGATGCTTCGCCCGGATAAAAAGTATACGGAGCTGGAGGCCCGGGTGCTGGATATTGCTCTGGTACTTCACATGGAGCATGGCGGCGGAAATAACTCCACCTTTACCACCCGTGTGGTCACTTCCTCGGGTTCGGATACCTATTCCGTGATCGCGGCGGCGCTCTCGTCCCTGAAGGGACCTAAGCATGGAGGCGCCAATATCAAGGTAGTGGAGATGATGCGGGAGATCGGTGAGAAGGTTTCCGACTGGGAGGATGAGGAAGCTGTTCGGGATTATTTGAAAAAGATTCTGAATAAGGAGGCCTTCGACCGCAAGGGCCTGATCTACGGTATGGGGCATGCGGTATATTCTCTGTCCGATCCCAGGGCTCAGGTGTTTAAGGGCTTTGTGGAACAGCTGGCGCAGGCGAAGGGAAGGAACCGGGATTTTGCCCTCTACTCCATGATAGAGCGCCTGGCTCCGGAGGTAATCGCGGAGAAGGCCCGTATCTATAAGGGTGTCAGCGCAAACGTGGACTTTTACAGCGGATTTGTGTACAGCATGCTGGAGATCCCTCTGGAAATGTACACGCCCATATTTGCCATCGCCAGAATTGTGGGATGGAGCGCCCACAGAATCGAGGAATTGATCAATATGGACAAAATCATCCGTCCCGCCTATAAGAGCGTTATGGAAGAGAGGGAGTATGCGGATATAGATCACAGATGATGGAGGCCATTTCCTGGGCGGATTCCCTGGAATCATTGCGGATCCAGGCGATATATATATTATAAAGAGAGCCGGCAAAAGCTTGAAGGGTATAGTAAAAAACTATACCCTTTTCTTCTTTGTAATAAGTGTCGATGATATATTGTGTCAGAGATTCCAAAAGAAGCGTTCCCATGTTGCATTGCAAAAGGCAGCGGATAAAGTCGGCATGCATCCGGAAATACTCATAGCAATGAAGCATGTTTTTATAATCATTGTAAGTTCCCTTGTCGATCCAGGCATCCACATCCCGTCGATAATCTGCAAAAATATCTGCCAGATGGGACCGCAGGATATCATCCAGGGATTGGTAATTTCGGTAATAGGTCATGCGGGATACCCCCGCGGCGGCAGTCAGCTCCGTGATGGAGATGGCGGAAAGAGGCTTCTCTCCCAAGAGCCTGATCAGGGCCTGAGCCATACATTCTCGTGCATATTTCATCATTAAATCTTAAACCTTTTCATATGCTCGGTCAAGGCGAAGGAAGCCTCGGCCACGTTGTCTGCGTTGGCGGAAACCATCCGGCTGTTCTCGGACAGCTCCAGAGAAGCGTTGGCCATAACCTCTGTGGAAGCCAGGATTTCCTGGGCGCTGGCAGACTGCTCTTCAGAGAGAGCGGCAATATTGGTGGCTACGCCATCTACATGGGCGATCTGATTGACGATCTCTGTGAGCATGGCATCGGTGTCCGTCACGTTTTTATAAATGTTCTCAAAAACCTCACAGGAGGCGGTGATTTTCCCGGAATTTTCCCGGATATAGGCGGCGCTCTGGGTAGTCTGCTCCACCATGTAATTTACCTGGGAGTTAACCTGTGCGATGATGCCGGAAATCTGGGAGGCGGAGGATGCGCTGACCTCGGCCAAATTGCGGATTTCTTCGGCCACCACAGCAAAGCCGCGGCCTGCATCCCCGGCTCTGGCGGCCTCGATGGCGGCATTCAGCGACAGCAGGTTGGTCTGATCGGATATATCGCTGATGATTCCTACCATGGTGTTGATCTGCTCTGTGGAGGCGCCTACCTTATCCACGATATCCGCCAGCTGGCTCATGGAGCTCACAATGGATTCCATGGCTTCATTGACCTCTTCCATATCGGTGCGTCCCCGGGAGGCTACGGACACGGTCTGCTGCATGTTTTCCTTTGCCCGTTCTCCCTGCTGATTGGTCTGGGTCACTACATCGGCCAGGGTAGTGGCATGAAGGGCCAGCTCCTGAACGCTGATGGCCACCTGATCCATGGTGGACTTCATGTCGCCCATGGAGGAGGCCTGGGCATCGGTGGACTCATTAAGCTTGGAGGACACCTCCTTTGTGGCTTTGCCCGCCTGATCCAGCTGTCCTGAGATATCACGAATGTCAGAAATGATATCCCGCATAATAGATACAAAATCGTTTACGGAACGTCCCATCAGACCTACTTCGTCATTTCTTCTTATAGCGACAGATGTGGTAAAGTCACCGTCGGTGATGACTGTCAGAGTATCGGTCAGCTCATGCATGGGCTTCATCACCAAATAAAGATCAAAGGCCAGAACGACGCTTACCAGAATCGTAACTCCTACAAATACCAGAGCAATGATGATCAGCAGACGCTCCAGATCCGCGTACACATAGGTCTGCTCGATGCAGGAGGCCAGCACAAAGGGGGTTCCTTCGATATATGCCAGTACCACATAGTATTTTGCAGAATCGCCCTCCGCTCTGAAAACAGTTCTGTTTCCCGCCCGGATCTGGGAGCTGATTTCATTCAAAAGGGTTCCTGTGCTGTAATCGGAAAGCAGATTGCCGCCTTCTGATTTGCGGGACAGGATGGTATTGTGCTCCGTATTGATCAGCAGAGCGAAGCCATCGTCCGAGACGTTCAGATCCATACGCTGGTACAGCGCTTCCAGCTTTTCTGGCTGATCCAGCAGTGCGTAGGCCGCTTCCGCAGTGGGGGCGCCCGTTTCCGACAGCATGGTGATAGTAAGGGATTTGCAGGCGGATTCCGCCTCCTGCTTAAGGAGCTCCTTGGCGCTGGCCATCATGGATTTGCTGCTGCTGGCAAAAATGATGACTCCTGTAATGATAAAGGATACGATCAAAAGGGGGGCGATGATCAGCTGAAGCTTTTTGTTCAGGCTGAAGAGTTTGGGGGAATTGCTGGTGTTTTTGGGCATACTTACCTCCATGCGCAAACGAAATAATCAAATATAAAGTTTCTGTAAATAATAATATAAAAATAACATATTCTATATTAAAAAACAATTATTTTCAGTCAAAATGTTTATTTTCCCAGAGGAAAATGATAATATTGGATATACTTGGAATTACAGATATTTTTGGCTGGGGCCGGGGCTTGATATGCCCGCCGGCGGCGGGTATGGAGGTATATATGGGAACGGTTTTGGATTATCTTAAGGAGTATGGAGGGCGTTCTTTCCGGGAAATGCCCATGACGGAGGTGGACAGTCTGGCCCTCTGCCAGCTGTCATATTTAAAATTTGACGGTATGGTGCCCGAGGTCAGCGAAAACAGGCCGTCCGTTACCCTAAAGAGCCTGGAGGAGCATCCGGATTTTGAAAGACTTTTTGCGGATGTGCGGTATGAGCAGGTGAACAGGGCTCTTTTCAAGGAAATGCTGGAAGGCAAGCGGTTTCGTAATATGAAGCTGAACTGTTATGTGAATATTGTGGAAAAAGAATGGGAGACTCAGTTCTCCGCCATAACCTATATTTTGGACGACGGTACCATATACGTGGCTTACCGCGGCACGGACGAGACCATTGTGGGCTGGAAGGAGGATTTCAACATGGCTTTTTTATCGCCCGTGCCGGGGCAGGAGTACAGTGTAGAGTACCTGAACCGGGTAGCAGGGCGTCTGCGCAGGCCCTTTTACGTGGGAGGCCACTCCAAAGGGGGAAATCTGGCGGTGTACAGCGCCATGAACTGCCGGCCCCAGATACAGGACAGGATTATCCGCATATACAGTATGGACGGTCCGGGATTTCGGCCGGAGGTCATGGAACGGTGCAATTATGCCATGATCGCAGACCGGGTAAGCAAAATACTGCCGCAGTCATCTTTGGTGGGAATGATATTCGAATTTGATATGAGCTTTCAGGTGGTGGAGAGCAAAACCATCGGGCTGGCCCAGCATGACCCGTACACATGGCTGGTGGAGGATAACCATTTAAAGAGGGCAAAGGGTGTGTACGAGAAAAGAAAGCGTCTGGGCAATACACTGAATACCTGGATGCTGTCCCTGGATGAGGAGCGGCTGAAAATTTTTGTGGATACCCTGTATCAGGTGATCTCCGCATCCCATGCCGATGATCTGATTCAGTTTACCGCCGAATGGAAGCGGAGCATGAACGGAATCGTGGCGGCATTAAAGGAGGTGGATGACGAGACGAAGGACATCCTGAAGGAGGTTGTCAAGGCCCTTTTTGAAATTGCGGGGGAGCAGATGAAGGTGGAGGTTACCCGCAGCATTCATTCTGAGAAAAAGAGATCAGGGAAGCAAAATAAGCCAAAACTTTCTCTCCTGAGATCATAGCCCGCTTTTGATCGATGCGCTCCGGATGCCATTGGACGCCCAGCAGAGGGAGCTGGTCATGGGCGATGGCTTCAATGCAGTTGTCGTCGGGACAGTGCTGGACAGCCCGGAGTCCCCGGCCCAGCCGGTCTATGCCCTGATGATGGGCGCTGTTAACGATCATGCTGTCCCCGTACAGGCCGTACAGCCAGGAATCCCGGGATATCACACAGCGATGATACTGGTCGCCGCCCATATATTTATGCCGCTGTGCGGTGGGAAGATCCTGGATCACGTTGCCGCCAAGCCCTACATTGATGATCTGGAGACCCTTGCAGATGCCCAGCACAGGGATCCGTTTTGTGATGCAAAGGTCAAGGGCCTGGAGCTGCAGAATGTCCAGACCGGTGTCTATATTGCCGGAACCGTGGTTGCCTTCTCCAAAAAAGGCGGGGGTGATATCCCCGCCTCCCGGCAGGATCAGTCCGTCGCAGCGTGCGATTTCATCTGCCTGCAGAGTCACCAGAGGCCGGGCGCCGAAGTTTTCCACATATTTGACATAATTTACCGTTTCAGCTTCTTTTCCTGCAATGGCGATGTTCAACTGCTTTTCCTCCTTGCCTGTCCTGGCGGATATGATTTCTTCGGGCGGCGCGCAGGAAGCGTGATTCTGCCGATGCCGCGATTTGAACAATAACAATATATGTGCCGGCAGTAACGGATATGCGGGTAACAGTTTTTTTGCCTTAGGTCTTTATCTGAGAGGCAAAATCTGCTAAAATAGAAACGTGGATTTCGTCAAGTCAAAAGAGACCCGAAAAGACGGAGGGCAGAAAGGCGAAAGAAGATGAAGTTCAAAATAGAACGGGCGGCGCTGGTTTTAGCGTTCGTGCTGCCTGCGGCGGTTATGCTGACGCTGTTTATGATCAATGGAATATATCCCTTTGGGGACAGAAGCTTTCTGTTTTCCGATATGTATCACCAGTATATGCCCTTTTTCAGTGAGCTGCTCCATAAGGTGAGGGGAGGCGAGAGTCTGAGCTTTTCCTATCAGGTGGGGATCGGCTCTAATTTTCTGGCTCTTTACGGCTACTATCTGGCAAGCCCCTTTCATGTGCTGGCTCTGTTGGTGCCGGAAGCGTATCTGATGGAATTTATGAGCTATCTGGTGGTGGTTAAAATCGGGCTTTGCGGACTGACCTGCTGTATTTATCTGCGGCGCCATTTCGGTACCAGGGACGGCGCTGTTTTGTTTTTCTCCTGCTTTTATGCGCTTTCCGGATTCATGGCCGCCTACAATTATAACATCATGTGGCTGGACTGTGTGGTGCTGCTTCCTCTGATTGTTCTGGGACTGGAATGTCTGGTAAAGGAGGGCAGGTGCGGCCTGTACTGTGTGACGCTGGGGCTGTCTATTTTTACCAATTTTTACATTTCCATTATGATCTGTATTTTTCTGGTGCTGTATTTCGGTGTGCTTCTGGTGCTGGAAAAAAAGAGGCTGCGCAGCGTGGGATATTTTGCGCTTTACTCCCTTCTGGCGGGAGGGATGGCGGCTGTTTTGCTGATTCCGGAGGTCTGCGCGATTCTGCAGACGGATTTCGGAGATATGGATTTCCCCAAAAAGGTGGAATCTTATTTTTCGGTGCTGGACATGCTGGCGAGACATTGCATGTGCGTCTATACCGAGAGAGGGCTGGACCACTGGCCCAACATTTACTGCGGCAGTGCGGCGATAATGCTGATTCCCATGTATGTGGCAAATCAAAAAATTTCCATTCGGGAAAGATTCTGCAGGCTGGCTCTGGCAGGGTTTATGCTGCTTGGTTTTTCCACGAATATTCTGGACTTTATCTGGCATGGGCTGAACTATCCTGACTCTCTGCCCGCCAGACAATCCTTTATCTATATCCTGCTGGTGCTGGTGATGTGCTATGACGCCTATCGGCATGTGAAGGACACAAATCCCCGGATGATTCTGCACGGTTATCTGGCGGCAGTGGCTTTTATCCTGTTCTGTGAGAAATTCATCGACCACGAGGATTTTGAGCTGGGAGTCAAGCTGCTGACTCTTGTGTTTGTGACGATTTACGGAATCCTGTTGTATTTGTATCGGACCAGACGGGAGGACTCAGTGAGACTCGGGCTTGCCGCCGCGGCGTTGGCCGCGGTGATTGCGGAGTGCGGGATTAATACCTGGGACACCAGCGTGGGAACCACCAGCCGTTCGGCCTATCTGGGCCAGCAGGCGGATTACAGGGCCCTGTATGAGAAGACCCTTGAGCGGGAAGAGAGTCTGTATCGTCTGGAAAAATTTACCCGAAAGACCAAAAACGACGGCACCCTTACCGGGTATCCCACCGCCAGCGTATTTTCCTCCACCATGAATTCTCAGGTCATGGATCTGTATAAAAGGCTGGGAATGCGGCACAGTAAAGTATATTATGGTTTTGACGGTGCCACGGCGCTGACCTCGGCCATGCTGAATGTGGGGTACATGTTCGGGGAAAAGGCGGATTATGAGAATAGCCTGTACACATTGCTGGAACAAAGCGGAGATATCTTTCTCTATGAATGCAATGCCCGTCTTCCATTTGGATATGTGGCGCCTTTGGGGTATGATCTGCCGGAGGGACACAGCAATCAGGCCCTGCGGCTGCAGAATGAGATGGTAAGAGGTCTGGGTGTGAAGGGCACGCTGTTTGTAAAAGGCGGCGGGGAAGCCCTGGGCGACGATGTGCGGGTTACGGCCAGGGAAGCCGGAAACTATTATGCCCTTCTGACGGCCTCGGGCACCGGAAAGGTGGAATGCCTGGGCGGCTCCAGGGATCAGGAAATATTTAAGGACCTGAAGAGAGGCGCGGTTCTGTATCTGGGGTACCTGGACGAAGGAGAGACTCTGACATTGACCAACGGGGACGAAAAGGATGAAACGCCCAAGATATCTGCGGATATTTACAGATTGGACGAAGAGGTGCTTGCCCAGGCATTGGAAATTCTCTCCGCACAGCATATGGAGCTGGAGAGCTGGGAAAGCGATCACATTTCCGGCAGGATCACCATGGAAAGTCCGGGCCGTCTGATCCTGTCCATCCCCTATGAGGACGGATGGACCATACTGGTCAATGGGCAGGAGACGGAGGGTGAGCTGTTTGGGGGCTGTCTGGTGGCCTTTGACCTGGAGCCGGGGGAATATGAGATCAGCTTAAGCTACCGCCCGGCAGGGGCCGTGGCTGGCATTGCGGTGAGTATAGTGAGCATATTGACTTTTGCGGTCATTGAATTTTTACGGCGAGGAGAGTACCGGATTTTCCGAAAAAGGCTATGGAGGAAAAGCGGGCTGGAGGTAGTAAAATGAAAACGTTAAATAAAGAGAATGGAGTGGATTTCCTGAAGAGGGTAACCATGATAACGGTGGCGGCCCTGATTATGGCTGTAAACCTGAAGACTCTGGTGCGGACGGGGGATTTGATCCCCGGCGGTTTTACCGGTCTGACCAGGCTGATCCAGCAGATCAGTCTGATGCTGTGGAATGTGGAGCCGCCCTTTACCGTGATCAATCTGCTGCTGAATGCGGTTCCCATCGTGATTGGCTATAAATTTATCGGCAAGCATTTTACGCTTTATTCCTGTCTGATGGTGGTGCTGTCCGGTGTTTTTACAGATCTGATTCCCAGCTATGTGATCGTGAAGGACACTCTGCTGGTGGCGGTGTTCGGTGGTCTGTTCAATGCGCTGGCCGTGGCTATCTGTCTTTTTGCCCGGGCCACCAGCGGCGGAACGGATTTTATCGCTATTTTCCTGTCGGAGAAGTTTGATATGGATGCCTGGAATTACATTTTTGGCTTTAATGTGCTGGTGCTTGTGGTGGCAGGGGCATTGTTCGGCTGGGAGGAGGCGCTCTACTCCATTATTTTCCAGTTTACATCCACTCAGATGCTGCACCTTCTGCACAGGCGGTATCAGAAGCAGACCCTTCTGATCATCACGAATCAACCGGAGGAGATCTATGAGGCCATTCGGGATGTGACCAACCATGATGCCACATTAATCAAGGGGGTCGGCTGCTACCAGAAAAAGGAATGTAATATTCTGTATTCTGTGGTAGGACGGGATGAGGTCAGGACTGTTTTGAAATGTGTCAGAAGAACGGATCCCAAGGCATTTGTAAACATGATCAAAACGGAGAGTCTGGCGGGGAATTTTTATATGAAGCCCAATGACTGAGGATGGTTTGCGGCGGAGAAAGGAGGAACAGCGGTATGAAGTATGATGTAATTATTGTAGGAGCGGGACCGGGAGGCATTTTTTCGGCCTATGAGCTGGTAAAAGGGAACGAAAAGCTCCGGGTGGCGGTCTTTGAGGCGGGGCACTGCCTGGAAAAGCGCCACTGTCCCATCGACGGAGAGAAGGTGAAAAGCTGTGTGGGCTGCAGCTCCTGCTCTATTATGAGCGGATTTGGAGGGGCAGGCGCATTTTCCGACGGCAAGTATAATATCACCAATGATTTCGGGGGCACCCTGTATGAGTATGTGGGGAAGAAAGAGGCCATCGATCTGATGAAATATGTGGATGGCATCAACATGGAATACGGCGGCGAAGGAACGAAAATGTATTCCACTGCAGGAACCCACTTTAAGAAGCTTTGCCTCCAGAACAAGCTGAACCTGCTGGATGCTTCTGTCCGCCATCTGGGGACGGATGTGAATTTCATTGTGCTGCAGAATCTCTACGGGGCGCTGAAGGACAAGGTGGAATTTTATTTTGACACGCCTGTGGAGCGGATCGAGCTGACAGAGGACGGATACCGTGTGATCTGCAGGGAACAGGAATACGACTGTACCAAATGCATTGTTTCCGTGGGCCGAAGCGGAAGCAAATGGATGGAGAGGGTCTGCAGAGAGCTGGAGATTCCCACCAGGTCCAACCGGGTGGACATCGGCGTCAGGGTAGAGCTTCCTGCGGTGATTTTTTCCCATTTGACCGACGAACTGTATGAGAGCAAGATCGTATACCGCACGGAGAAGTTTGAGGACAATGTGCGTACCTTCTGTATGAATCCCTACGGAATTGTGGTTAGTGAAAATACAAACGGTATCGTCACCGTCAATGGCCACAGCTACGAGGGGGCGGACAAGAGAACGGAGAACACGAATTTTGCACTGCTGGTGGCCAAGCATTTTTCCGAGCCCTTCAAGGACAGCAACGGCTACGGGGAAAGCATTGCCAGACTTTCCAACATGCTGGGAGGCGGCGTTATGGTACAGCGGTTCGGCGATCTGGTGAGAGGGCGCAGGAGCAATGCCAAGAGAATTCAGAAGAGCATGGTGACGCCCACACTTTCCGCCACTCCGGGAGACCTGAGTCTGGTGCTGCCCAAGCGCATTCTGGACGGTATCATCGAGATGATCTACGCTCTGGACAAAATTGCGCCGGGCACGGCAAACGACGATACACTGCTGTACGGTGTGGAAGTGAAATTTTACAATATGGAAGTTGAGCTGGATGAAAATCTGGAGTGCAGATATAAGGGAATGTACATTATCGGAGACGGCAGCGGCGTGACTCATTCCCTGTCCCACGCCTCTGCCAGCGGCGTGTATGTGGCCAGAAAAATCCTTGATCTTTTCCAGGGGATACAATAAACTGATAGTAGTTCGGTAAAGAAACAGGTGCTTCAGGATAGATATTCAGCCGGCATCTGAAGACATCGCATGAAAAACAATTTACAAGAAAGGGAGAAAGAATGAGCACACAGGAATTTAAGCCCATCAAGGAGGGCAAGGTGAGGGAGATTTACGACAACGGAGACAGCCTGATTATGGTGGCCACCGACAGGATCAGCTGTTTTGACGTGATTCTCCACAATACGGTGGAAAAAAAGGGGGCTGTTTTGACCCAGATGTCCCGGTTCTGGTTTGATATGACAAAGGATATCCTGCCCAATCACATGATCTCTGTGGATGCAAAGGACATGCCGGAATTTTTCCGACAGGAGCAGTTTGCGGGAAAAAGCATGCTGTGCCGGAAGCTGAATATATTTCCCGTAGAATGCATTGTCAGGGGATACATAACCGGAAGCGGCTGGGCCAGCTACCAGAAAACGGGGGAGGTCTGCGGGATCAGACTGCCGGAGGGGCTTAAGGAATCCGACAAGCTTCCCGAGCCCATTTATACGCCTTCCACCAAGGCGGAGATCGGAGACCATGACGAAAATATTTCATTTGAACAAAGCGTAGATTACCTGGAGGCCCGCTTCCCCGGAAAGGGGCGGGAATATGCCGGGAAGCTGAGAGACTATACACTGGCGCTGTATAAGCGGTGTGCGGAGTATGCTCTGGGCCGGGGAATTATTATTGCGGATACCAAGTTTGAATTCGGTCTGGATGAAGAGGGCAATATCGTTCTGGCGGATGAGATGCTGACGCCGGACAGCTCCCGGTTCTGGCCTGCAGACGGGTATGAGCCTGGCCACGGACAGCCCTCCTTTGACAAGCAGTTTGCCAGAGACTGGCTGAAGGCCAATCCGGACAATGACTGGACTCTGCCTCAGGATATAGTGGACAAAACCATTGAAAAATATCTGCAGGGCTATGAAATGCTCACAGGAAAGCCACTGGAATAGGAAAGCCGCTGGAATTGGAAAGGAGGCATCATTATGCAGTATCCGAAAATCGGAATCAGACCAGTGATCGATGGACGCTGGGGAGGTGTGCGGGAGAGCCTGGAAAAGCAGACCATGGGAATGGCGGAGGCCGCCGCTGCCCTCATCGAAGCCAATGTGAGATATCCGGATGGCGAAAGAGTGCAGTGTGTGATCAGCACCACCACCATCGGCGGAGGCGCGGAAGCGGCCAGGTGTGCCGAGCAGTTCGCCAAAGAAAATGTCACAGCCACACTCAGCGTGACGCCCTGCTGGTGTTATGGGTCGGAGACCTTTGACATGGATCCGGGGACCATCAAGGCGGTTTGGGGTTTTAACGGTACGGAACGGCCGGGAGCGGTTTACCTGGCTGCAGTGATGGCGGCCTATGCCCAGAAGGGGCTGCCGGCCTTCTCCATCTACGGCAGAGAGGTGCAGGACGCGGGGGATTACAGCATACCGGATGATGTGGCCGAGAAGATTCTTCGCTTTGCCCGTGGAGCTGTGAGCGTGGGGTGGATGAAAAACAAATCCTACGTGAATCTGGGCGGCGTTGCCATGGGAATCGCGGGAAGCTACTGCAATGCGGATATGTTTCAGAAGTATTTCGGGATCCGCGCGGAGTGGGTGGATATGACGGAGATTCTGCGCCGGATCACCCTGGGGATCTATGACGCTGAGGAATACGAGAAAGCCTTGAAATGGGTCCGGGAAAATTGTCGGGAAGGCTTTGACTTAAACAGCGGCAAGGATCTGCCGAAGATCATCAGAGAATCCAAGGTGGTTCCTGCGGACAAGGACTGGGAGTTCGTCACAAAAATGACCCTTGTTATCCGGGATATTCTCTATGGAAATGAAAAGCTGGATCAGATGGGCTGGCATGAGGAGGCTCTGGGTAAAAACGCTGTGGCAGGAGGCTTCCAGGGTCAGAGGAACTGGACGGACTGGCTCCCCAACGGAGATTTTACGGAGGCGCTTATGGCCTCTACCTTCGACTGGAACGGCCCCAAGGCGCCCACAGCCTTTGCAACGGAAAACGATACCTTAAACGGCGCTGCCATGCTGCTGGGCACCCTGGTTTCCAATACGGCCCCCTGCTTCCACGATGTGCGCACTTACTGGAGCCCCGAGGCCTGCCAGAGAGTGACGGGAATGAAACCGGATGGAATAGCGGGCGGCGGCTTTATCCACCTGATCAATTCCGGCGCCACGGCTCTGGACGGAAGCGGCGCCGCAAGGAATGCGGAGGGGAAGGGGTGCATGAAGCCTTTCTGGGAAATGACGCAGGAGGATATCAAAGCCTGTCTGGATGCCACGGACTGGTGCAGAGCCAATTACGAATATTTCAGAGGCGGCGGATTTTCCAGCCATTTCCGCTGCAGGGCGGAGATGCCGGTGACCTTGCTGAGAGTCAATGTGATCGACAGCATTGGGCCGGTGCTCCAGATTGCGGAAGGATATACGGCCAATCTGCCGGATGAGATACATAATGTGATAGACAAGCGCACGGATCCCTCCTGGCCAACCACCTGGTTTGTGCCGAGGCTCACCGGAGAGGGCGCTTTCCGGGATGTGTACAGCGTCATGGCAAACTGGGGAGCCAATCACGGTGTCACCGTCTACGGCCATGTGGGCGCGGACTTGATTACGCTGGCCGCCATGCTGCGCATACCGGTGAACATGCATAATGTGGAGGAAACCAAAATTTTCCGCCCACATGCCTGGTCTGCATTCGGGACGGAGGATGCCCAGTCGGCGGATTACCGGGCCTGTGCGGTTTATGGGCCTTTGTACGGATAAAATGGAGCGCAAATGTAATTAATCATTGATGCTTATGTTACAGTAAATGCGGGCTTAGCCTTGAAGCATATTCAAAGTTGACGGATGGTGTGGAAGCTGCATTAGATAAAGCAGATAGGTATGCGGCGGAAAACGATACACGCGTTCCTTTGCTGCCGGCATAAAAATACTCCTTTTTGATAAGAATTTTCATATCTTGATTCTTACCAAAAAGGAGCTATTTTTTACCAATATTGTTTTACTGTCTCATTAGATTCACTTTCAGATAAATGGAACATTTCTAGTTCCCTTCGGGATATTTTAATTTTGACCCCGTAACAACATTAATAACCTCCGCCGCTTGTCTTTCCATACTTAGGAAATTGGAGTTCTCCTCTATAATTTCATCCAACTTTGCCTTATCCTTGGAATACTGGTGCATGGGCAAGAAGGCTCTTCGCATATTTTTAAGGAACCACCAACCTGAGCAAGCTTCTGTACGGTATTTTCTGCGTCCTCTAAAACGCGGGCGGCAGCAGCTTCGTTGCCCAGCGTTGCATAAATGTAAAAAAGTATGTCATCGAGCTGCCGCTTGGCAAGATCTGACAATATCACCTTATAGTCCATATTTTGTCCTCAGTTCCGCCAGCGCTTCACCGGCTTCTTGGCTTTGGCCGCTTTGGTGCTGCCCTCTGGAAATTTGTAGTTCTTCAAGACATCTTCCGTACATTTCTGAATCATAGAGACAGTAGTGTCTAATGTGCTCATTGCGATCCCTTTCTGCTTCGGATGGAAGCTTGCTATATTTCCGTTTTAAATCAAGTTGATTGGTTTAAGCTTATTATATCCCGAAAGAGCTTATTTGCAAAGTGATTTTAAGGAAGAGTGTTAGACTTCTTGTGTCTTTCACTCCCAGGTTGTATTTATTTTCTGTTGAACTCTGATAAACGAGTTGAATTAATAGTTGAACTATTTTTTGACTGTTCCTTGGAAACTTCACGGTATCTGGGGGGCGGATTATGGAGTGAATGAAAAAGCGCTGTGGGTGCTCCTGCCAGCCAGGCTGTCCAATTGTATGATGCCAATTACTTTATGCAGCTGTAAGCCATGCCCATGACCGCTGTCGGCAGGACGGACAGAAAAGGAAAACTTGCTGGTATTGATAAAACCTAAAAGATAGTGTATGCTGTAACCGTACAATATCAAGGACAAAACCTGTAAAGAAGGCGTTACGTTTTAAGGAGAAGAATGAAAATAGAAAACAATATTTTGAAACACTATTTGAAAAATGTTTATTTTATTACCGGGACGGCATATGCAGGAAAGTCCACGATGGTCAGAATGCTGTCGGAAAGGCATGATATGATTTGCTGCGGTGAAAACTATCATAGTGCGATATCGGACATTGTTGCAGTTCCGGATGTTCAGCCGGATTTATGTTATATGAAAAATTTGACTGACTGGAAGGAATTCGTCACCCGCACACCGGAAGAATATGAGCGTTGGATATACAGCGTGGGAAGAGAGGCGGCAGAATTCGAAATTGTTGAGCTCCTTTCGATTGCAAGGGATAAAAAGGTAATTGTAGATACAAATATTCCCATTGACATTTTAAAGGAAATTTCGGATTACCATCATGTTGCAGCGATGGTCTCGCCGCAATCGATGAGTGTGGAACGCTTTTTTGACCGCAGTGACCCGGAGAAGCAGTTTCTTCTCAGTGTAATTGAGAGCTGTGATGATCAGGAAGCCGTTATGGCGAACTACAAAAAGGGACTGGCCCGCATCAACAGCCGGGAGCATTATGATGAATATGTAAACAGCGGATTTTTTACGCTGGTGCGTGAGGATAACGGAAAAGATACCCGTGAATATGTCTGCGGACTTTTAGAGAAGCATTTTAAACTGATATAGCGCGGCTGTCCGTAATTGGGGCGCCATCTGCCGTCAGGGAATCATTCCCAGATGCTCCAGCAGGATTTTTGTGCCCATGAGGATCAGAATAATGCCGCCGAGAGCTTCCGCTCTGGACTGGTATTTGGTTCCGAAGATATTACCCGCCTTTACGCCTACGGCGGAGAGCAGGAAGGTGACAATGCCGATGAAGGCCACTGCCGGCAGGATGCTGACCTGTAAAAATGCGTAGGTAACGCCTACGGCCAGAGCGTCGATGCTGGTGGCTACCGCCAGCAGGAACATGGTCTTTATGTCCAGGGAATCATTGGCGCAGTCTTCTTTTTTCGAGAAGGCTTCCCGAAGCATGGAGGCGCCGATCAGCACAAGCAGTCCAAAGGCGATCCAATGGTCGATGGCGGTGACGTATTTTTGGAACCGGGTTCCCAGCAGGTATCCCGCCAAAGGCATCAGGGCCTGGAAGCCTCCAAACCACAGCCCGACAATACAGGCTTTTTTTATGGAGAGCTTTTTCATGGCAAGTCCTTTACAGATAGATACGGCGAAGGCATCCATGGACAATCCTACGGCAGTGATGAACAGGGTAAGCAGACTCATGATTTTCTCCTTTTGTGTGAGTGAGAATAACGATGCGGAAAGCATCTCCTCCGCGCATAAAAAAGACTCGCAGACAATCCGGAAATTCAGAGTTTTCAGGATCGCCTGTGAGTCTCATCGCCGCATACAAATGCTTCGGCAATACCAGATGAAGATTCATCATTATGTTGATATTGCCACGGCCAAAGCCGCCAATTACTCCCTCACAGCAGATATAAGTTTGATTTCTTAATCATATCCTAATCTGCCGAATTTGTCAACAGTAACGATCCATGCTGCTTCAGCCGGGCCTCCTTGCGGAAGCCGGAGGGCGAGACCTTCAGAAACTTATGGAAGGCTCTGTTAAACTGAGAAAAGCTGGTAAAGCCGCACTGGAAGGCGATCTCCGTGATGGGAGTTTCCGTGGAAAGCAGCAGGGTCTGGGCGTTGCGTACCCGGGTCAGGGAGATATAGTCCGTGAGGGTGAAACCGGTGACGCGCTTAAACTGGTGGGACAGGTAATAGCTGCTGATGAAAAATTCCCGGGCGATGGATTCCAGCGACAATTCTTCCGCGTAATGACCGTGGATGTAGGCTGTGATATTATACACCTTATTGGTGATGCCGTCCAGGTCCGAACGGTTGGTATAGACATTCTTATCACGGTTCAGGTAGATCATGCTTAAAAATTCTATAAATTTATTGTGAATAGCCAGCTCCGTCAATTCGTTGGGAGACTGGGACAGATAGTAGATGTCATTCAGCTTCTCCAGCACGGCTTTTTTCTGGCGTTCTTCGAAGCGGTAGATGGGGCATTCTCCGGCAAAAATACTGTAAATATGCTGCATACACCCCTCAAACTGGGAGATCATGGGCGGGATGGTAAATTGAATGATCAGCCGCTTGCAGGGATCGCCTTCGGGATAGGAGGTCTTATGCAGCAGGGCAGGACGCAGAGCCACAATATCGCCGCACCGGAGGTCGTACCATACGCCGTCGATGAGATGGCCGGCTTTTTTGTCCAGAAAAACACATATCTCATAAAACTGGTGGAAGTGCTGGAATTCCATATTGATGGAATAGGAGCGCTCATCGTAGTCAAAATAGTAATATAGATTTTTATCGGGCCGCCCGATTTCGATCTTATATTCCTGAGTATATACCAAAATATTTTCTATCAGCATGATTTCTCCTATTCCGCAGTGAAACGTGACAGTGCAGATGTCTTTCCCGCGAAACCGGACTGTCGCAGAAGCCGGTGTAGTGAATCAATTATATAGCAAAAGAGCAAGAAATGCAATCCCCATGGACAGTCTGTGGAATAGTAAACGTCCATGGGGATTTTATGAAAGCGATCTACTGTGCTTTTGCGTCTTCGTCGTAGGTAAAGCCGCGCAGGTTCAATTCCTTTGCCCTGTGGCAGGCACAGAGCCTTCCGTCGGGCATTTCTTCCAGCGCCGGGGAATCTGTCTTGCATTTATCGATGCAGTAACGGCATCTTTCGTGGAAGTAACAGCCGCTTGGCGGGTTTGCAGGGTTTGGTATTTCTCCCTTCAGGGGGATACGCTCCATTTGGATGGTGGGATCCGCCACAGGAACTGCGGAAAGCAGTGCCTCCGTATAGGGGTGCATGGGCTTTTCAAACATGGTTTCCGTGGGGGCAAATTCCACCATTCGACCCAGGTACATAACGCCCACCTTGTCGGAAATATGCTCCACCACCGAAAGGTCATGGCTGATAAACAGATAGGTCAGCTTCAGCTCCTTCTGCAGATCCCGCAGCAGGTTGATAACCTGTGCCTGAATGGACACGTCAAGGGCGGAAACAGCCTCGTCGCAGACGATAATCTGAGGCTCGATCACCAGTGCCCTGGCTATGCCGATCCTCTGACGCTGTCCTCCGGAAAAGGCATGAGGATAACGCATCAGATACATGGGATTTAACCCTACCTTTTCTGCGATAGTCTTTGCCCGCTGATCCATTTCGGCCTTGGGCATTTTAGGATAATTTGCCTTTAAGGGCTCTTTAATAATGTCCAGAACCGTCATTCTGGGATCCAGGGAAGAGTAGGGATCCTGGAAAATCATCTGGATTTCCTTGCGGATTTCCTTCATTTTTTTCTTGTCTACCTTCAGAAAATCCAGCTCTTCGCCGTCCTTTGTGCGGTAAAAAACCTCGCCCTCAGAGGCGTTATATGCCCGGACGATGCAGCGTCCCAGCGTTGTTTTACCGCAGCCGGATTCGCCTACGATGCCGATGGTTTCTCCCGGCTTGACGGTAAAGCTTACGTCGGTTACTGCTTTTACCGTAATGCCCTTGGAGGTAAAACGCTTGTGGAGGCCCTTGACTTCCATGATATTGTCTTTGTTCATGCTTTGCTGCCCTCCTCTTTCTTCAGGATAGCTTCAACCTTTTCCCGCTGGGCCCGGCAGGCCTCATGAGGGCAGTTAAAGCAGGCAATTTTATGCCCCGGGGCAATTTCCGTCAGCTCCGGCTCCGCCTTGTCGCAGAGGCCTTCGATGCGGACATCACAGCGGTCATAGAACCCGCAGGCCTTCGGCAGGTTCATGGCAAGAGGAACCGTTCCTTCGATGGAAAACAGCTTTTCTTCCTTCTTGGAACCGATCTTATGAACGGAACCGATCAGTCCTCTTGTGTAGGGATGCTGAGGATTTGCATATATTTCCGATGCATCCGCGCTCTCAACAATTTTGCCCAGGTACATTACCGCCACCCGGTCGCACATTTTGGCAACCACGCCCAGGTCGTGGGTAATGAAAAGAATCGCCATGTTAAAATCCTTCTGAAGCTCCTTCATCAGCTCCAGAATCTGAGCCTGAATGGTTACGTCCAGGGCGGTGGTGGGCTCGTCGGCGATGAGCATTTTCGGATTACACACCAGTGCCATGGCGATCAGGGCGCGCTGCAGCATACCGCCGGAGAATTCGTGTGGATACTGGTTGTAACGCTTTTCTACGTTGGCAATACCTACCTTGCGCATTACCTCCAGGGATATTTCCTTGGACTTCTTCTTGTCCTTTGTGATATGGAGTCTGGTGGCCTCGTTGATCTGATTTCCGATGGTGTACATGGGGGAAAAGGCTACCATGGGCTCCTGGAAAATCATGGATATTTCCTTGCCCCGGATGGAACGGATTTCCGGGCCGCGCTGGTCCAGAGAGAGCAGATCCACCTTGCCCAGGCCCTCCGAATCAAACATGATCTGGCCGCTGGGAACGCACTTTTTATCGTTGATTCCCAGAATTGCCTTACAGGTCAGGGATTTTCCGCAGCCGGATTCGCCTACCAGTCCCAGGGTTTCGCCTTTCTTCATCTCAAAGTTTACACCCCGGACCGCAGTCAGAAGTCCCTCCGTCATATGAATGTCAACATGGAGATCTTTGACCTCAAGAATATTTTCATTGTTCATTTTTTTGCTCCAATCTGCGCTATGGTGCGCATTTTAATCAGCCCTTACTTATAAGGGTCGGCAGCGTCACGGATTCCGTCGCCCAGGAAGTTAAAGGCCAGAACCGCAATCGTCACGAAAATGATCGGAATCAGCTTATGAGGATTGCTGGCAACGTCGGTGACGGAGCTTGCCTCCTGAAGCAGCACACCCCAGCTGGTTGCGGGGGATTTGATGCCAAGTCCTAAGTAAGACATGGATGTTTCACCCACGATGGAGCCAGGAATGCCGAGAGTGATGGAAACAATGAGGTAACTCATGAAGCCCGGAACCAGGTGCTTCCAGATGATTTTCCAGGTGGAAACGCCGGAAAGCCTCGCCGCCATAACATAATCCTCGTTTTTCAGTGACAGGAATTTTCCGCGTACCACCCGGGCCATTCCGGTCCAGTTGATAAAGGAGAGGATAATGGTTATGTAAAAATACATCTTCACAGTTGAAATTCCCGGAGGAATTGCTGCGGAAAGCGCCATCCAGAGCGGGATCTGGGGAACGGCGCCGATTACCTCAATAATTCTTTGGATTGCAATGTCAACTGCACCGCCAAAATATCCGGAGATGGAACCAATGCTGACGCCCAGGAAGAAGCTGATAATGGCGCTGGCAAAGGGAATGGTCAGGGAAATTCTGCTTCCCAGGAGGACTCGGGAGAAGATATCGCGCCCCAGGGAATCCGTTCCGAAAAGCATGATTTTTGCACCGGTTCCGCCGTTGCTTCCCTCGCCTACCCCAAAGAGGTGCAGGTCACAGGGGATCAGCCCCAGAATCTTATACTCCGAACCGTGTACGAAAAAGCGTATTTTATAATATTCGGAGGTATCTTCCGTGATGGTCACGGAGAAATCAGACCGGTCTATGGTTTTTTCAAGCTTGTATACATGAGGACCAATAAACTGTCCTTCATAGGTCCAGTGGATCCTGGAAGGAGCGCTGTTCTTATACAGGGCATCAAACTCATCCAGTGAATAGGGTGCCAGGAAGTCCGCAAACAGAGCGCCCAGATAGAGAATCAGGAGTATGAGCATGGACAGCTTGGCAAGCTTATGCTTTTTCAGCTTTCTGCCCATCAGGGTCCATTGGGAAGCGAGATAATAATCTTCGTTGGTTTTTTGTTTCTTTTTCCACATTACCTGCCACCTCCTGAATAACGGATTCTGGGATCCAGGAATGCCAGCGCGATATCGGAGAAGAGAACACCGATGACCACCAGAACCGCCTGAACCATGACGATTGCTCCTGCAAGGTACATATCCTGAGCCTGAAGAGCCTTATAGAGTACCGGTCCCTGAATCTGCATGTTCAATACCATGGCAGTTACCGTAGAACCGGAGAACAGGCTGGAAAGTACGCCGCCCAGCCCGGAGACAGTGGGATTAATGGCCGCCCGGAAGCAGTATTTCATGATAATGGTCCGCTCCGGAACGCCCTTTGCCCTTGCGGTCAGAGTGTACTGCCTGCCCACCTCATCCAGCATCTGGGCACGCACGGAGCGGATGATGCCGCAGGTGCCGCTGGTACCGATGACAATGATGGGAATGATCATTCGTTTTAAGAACTCTCCGAAATTATATAAATGAATGCCGTTTTGCAGCATTTCCTGCGAAAACAGGCCCACGTTCGCATTTCCTGTCCATTTATAGGACAGATACATCAGCACGATTGCCAGAACAAAGTTTGGTATCGCTGCTCCTAAAAATCCGATGATGGAGGAGATATAATCCCCTACAGAATATTGATGGGTGGAGGCGTAGACAGCGATGGGCAGGGATACGGCATATTGGAAGATCATAATGATTGCCGTGACCAGAATGGTCAGTCCCAGCCTGTCGTCCACCACATCCCAGACATCCCGGCCATAGGCGAAGGAATATTTCCAGTTGTGATGAGAACCGTATAATCTGTAATAGGTGGAATCCGTGGGAGTCCAGATAATATCCTTGATCCATTTGAAATACTGCTCATGAATGGGCAGATCCAGACCGTAGTCAGCGCGAAGCTGTGCGGCGTAATCTGCGTCCACAATTTCTCCCTCCGATGCAAGGGCAGCAATATGGGCGGACACATAATCCCCGGGAGGAAGCTGGATAACGAAGAAAACCAGAATCGAAATTAAAAGTAATGTGGGAATGAACATCAGAAGACGCTTCACGATGTACTGGACGAGATCCTTTTTGAAGAAATCGCCCACGGCTGTCATCAGGGGTTTCTTCGGAACGTCTTCCTGCATGCTTTCTGATTTGTACGCATTTTCTTCCATGAGAAATTCCCTTTCTTAAAAAATCCGGAGGCGTGGGAACCGGGTTCCCCGCCTCCGGAAGTTGTCATTGACGCTTATTGTTGGTGTTTCTTATTCTGTTTTGAACAGAGTCCAGTAGTGGACAATGTTCTGGTACTGATACAGGTCATCGGATACCAGAAGCTCCGGATAGTTGTGGATCTTGGAGCTGACCAGGCTGTAAGCGCCGGCGGCCTTCAGGTAGGCGATGGTCCAGAGATTTTCCTTGTGGAGATCGTAGATATCCAGATTGTACTGATCTCTTTCGTTTGTGTCGGGAGTGGAATTCCACTTTTCATAGATTTCAATCAGCTTTGCCATGTCTCCTTCAGGAGCTACACCCTGGGCGCCATTGGTGCCGTAGTAGGTGCCATATTCTCCGTACCACTCTGCGGACTGGGCGATGGGAACGAAGGGCTGTACCCTGGATTTCAGCGAGAGCCCGCCGACAGCGGTGTGAGGCCCAAGTACTGCGTACCAGTCGTTGTTATCGATTTCCTGATCAAAGGCGGATACTTCCAGATCCTTTGTAGCGCATTTGATGCCTGCTGCATTGTAATACTGCTCCAGCACCGGATATGCAGTGGTGGACAGGCCCAGATCTGTGTAGGTATAAATGGTCAATACAAAATCGGTGCCGTCAGCAAAATCATAGAAGCCGTCGCTGCCCATTACAAGACCGCACTCCTCCAGAAGTGCCTTGGCGGCATCTACGTCATACTCGGTCCATTTCTGCTCCCACTCTGCATCATAGCCGAAGTTGCCCTCCTGAGGAGCGCACTGGCCGGGCTCCAGGAAGCCATCCGTAAGGAGGCCGGAAACCTGCTCGCGGTCCACACAGATGGACATGGCCTGGCGGAAGCTGGGATTTGCAAACAGCTCAGCATAATTGGCATCCTTGCAAGTGTAGTTGAAGGTAATCAGATAGGAACCCCAGTTTGTGCTGGCAAGCTCGCGAAGATATGCCTGATCGCCAAGATCGGCCAACAGGGAAGCGATATCCTGCATTGCCACTTCCATGATATCCAGCTCGCCGGAGCGGAACATCAGCTGATCCTGTCCGTCCTCGGAGGTGGCGTTAAAGTGGATTTCGTCACAGTAGGGAAGCTGCTGGCCCGAAGCGTCCACCTTCCAGAAGTAGGGGTTGCGCTCCAGAATGCACAGCTGAGCGTCTCTGGAGTTGTTGCCTTCCTTTGTGGACAGCATATAGGAATTCAGGCAGGGGATGCCGTCCTCGTTCCACCAGTAGTAGGCCACTGCCTTTCCAAGGTCGCTGACGGTAGCGGCGTCGATGCCCTTAGCCTGAGCGTTGAGAAGCACCTGCTCGTCGTCGAGACCGGTCTTTTCCCAGTAGGGATTTTCCACATAGATGGAGTCCGGGATCATATCCTGCAGATAATGTTCGGGAGCCCAGCACCACTTGAAATCGCCGTTTTCGATAAAGTCAGCGGGGAACTTGGGATTTACAAAGGTCCAGGTCACGGTGTAATCGTCAACCTTTTCCAGGTTTGCCCATGCATCCTCACCGTCTACGGTTTCCTTCAGAGCAGCCCAGCTTTTCTTGGTGTCATAGTTGGTAAGATGGCACATATAGTACCAGAAGGTAATGTCGTCGGCGTTGAAATCTTCGCCGTCAGACCACTTCATGCCTTCTCTGAGCTTGAAGGTCCATACCGTGTAATCGTCATTGTGTTCAAAGCTCTTGATGACATTTGGATAATAGGTTCCGTCGGCGTTGAAGCGGATGATGCCTTCCAGCACGGGTCTGGACAGGCCCCAGCTGCCGCCAGCGCCGGCCAGGTTGATCACGCCGCCGTATGTACCGATCTCCAGAGTACTGCCGGCTGCATCGGTGGTATCCACAAAAACATCGCCTTCTACCGGAAGTCTGTCTTCAACCTTGGGAAGGGATCCTGCCGAAACCAGATCTGCCAGCATGGGAGCCTCGCTGAAGCCTGCTGCTTCATCGGCAGGAGGTGTGGATTCCTCAGAATTGGATTCCCCGGAATTGGATTCCGTGGACTGCTGTGTGCTTTCCTGTGTATCGGAAGGCGTAGTGTCAGGACTGTCGCTGGGGCCGCCGCAGGCAATCAGGGAAGCCGCCATTGTGCCCGCCAAAAGCAGGGCTATGAGTCTTTTTTTCATAAAACATCCTCCTTCATGAAATTGAAAATTGCTAACTCGCTAAGCAACTTTTATGCCGAGTATAGCAATTGTGCCCAAAAAAGTCAACACAAAAGTTAAAAAAAATGTAAAAACGCTCATTCGAAATGATTTAAAAGGCGGAAATCACAGCATTTTCCGTTATTTTCACGTTGATAAAAGCAAAAGGTGCAATGTGTCAGGGTAAAAAAACAAGAGATGTGTGGTAATGGGATCTTATGTTTGGTAATCTTAAATTAAGCTTTCAAGGAGGGCAGGACTATGGATAAAAATCTGATCATATTTACGGACAGCGGAGATACCATCATCGACGAAAGCACACAGGTCTTCGACGAAAAGGGAATTGTTACCAGGGCAGAGTTTATCCCGGGGGCGGGGGAGGTGCTTCGTCAGCTGAAGGACGAGGGTTACCGGATCGCACTGGTGGCGGACGGGGAATGGGAGTCTTTCCAGAATGTGTACCGGGAAAACGGTCTGGGATATTGCTTTGAGGAATGGATCGTGTCGGAGGTGGTGGGAGAGCAGAAGCCTGCCAGATCCATGTTTGACACAGCCATGGAGAAAATGCATCTGACGGAAGCCGACAAGCCTTTTATTGTCATGATCGGAAACAATCTGAAAAAGGACGTGGCAGGCGCGAACCGATACGGAATCACCTCCGTGTGGCTGGACTGGTCTCCCAGATATTTCCACGCTGCAGAGGAGCCGGACTGGCAGCCGGATTACACGGTGAGCACGCCGGAGGAGCTGAAAGATTTGATTGCCCGGCTGGAAGAAAAATGCGTCGGAAAAAAAGAGCTTTCCCGCAGGATTACAGATAAAATCGACAGTATGGTGGATGCTTTTTCCCATATCCTGTACGAGACGGACGACACCTTCCTGAAGAACATGGAGAGCCATAATCTGGCGGGGGACGATATCGCCAGGTACCGGTATTGGGAGTGGACTCAGGGGGTGGGCCTGTTTGGGCTGTGGAAGCTTTTCTGCTACGAGAAGAAGGATAAATATCTTGACACTTTGAAAAAATATTATGACCGGCAGATCGGGATCGGCTTTCCCGCCCTGAACGTGAATACGGCGGCGCCCTATCTGACCATGTCCTTTCTGGCGGAGTACACCGGAGAGGAGAAATATATGCAGCCCTGTGTGGACGCGGCGAGGCAGATCATGGAGAGCTTTCCCAGGACCAGGGAGGGCGGATTTCAGCATATGACCTCCGATTCCCTGAACGAGCAGGAGCTGTGGGATGACACTCTTTACATGACGGTGCTGTTTTTGGCCAACATGGGGCGCATCCTGGATGACGAGGAGATGAAGGCGGAGGCGGAATATCAGTTCCTTCTGCACGACAAGTATTTATGCGACAGGGCTGAGGGACTGTGGTACCATGGATGGAGCTTCAAGGAGAAGAATAACTTTGCGGGCGCCTTCTGGGGCAGAGGAAACTGCTGGATCACCATGGCTGTCCCGGAATTTCTGTCCATACATAACTGCAGTGCGCCTGTGAGAAGAATGCTGGTGAATGCTCTGCGCGCACAGATTGAAAGCCTGAAAAGGCATCAGGCGGAAAATGGTATGTGGCATACCCTGGTGGACGATGAGGAGTCCTATGTGGAGGCCAGCGCTACCTGCGGCTTTGCCTACGGCATTTTAAAGGCGGTGAAGGACGGTCTGGCGGACGAATCCTGTCTGGAGGCCGCGGCAAAGGCGGTGGCCCCGATTCTGGACTGCATATCCGATGAGGGCGTGGTAAACCAGGTGTCCTACGGCACGCCCATGGGACGTATTTCCAAGAGCTTTTACAAGGAGATTGAGCTGAAGCCCATGCCCTACGGCCAGGCGCTGGCGATTCTGTTTTTGATGGAGTACCGGGAAGTGTGCTGTCGGCAAAAAATCAGGCCCTGAGGTCGGGACCGGTAAGGCGGCATCTGCCGGCGGATGGAAGGAAAGATTTTCCAGCAGATAGAAGGTCGTGGAGGACATGCGGGCGGCATTGGTCTGCGAGGATTTTGGAGAACAGGGAAAGGCGGCAGAATGAAGCTGGGAAGACAATGGGAGGAACGGCTGAAAATATGGGATGAGGCCTTTTTGCCGAATATCTATCGTTTGCTGGGAACTGTGGAGCTTGAAGGGTTTACCACCAGAGAACGGCTTTGTCAGGTACAGGCTGCCGAAAGAGAGTGCCAGGCGTTTCCCCGGGGAAGGGCCTGGGGAGCCAAGTGGGAGTATGGTTGGTTCCACGCCGAGCTTACCCTGCCCCGGGCGGGGGAGGGAGAAAGAATACTGCTTCATTTGGCGCCGGGACCGGAAATGCTGGTGTATGTGAATGGCCGGGAGGCAGGCTCCATAGATGCGAAGCATGATTTTGTG
>CAMWUL010000051.1 GCA_947177445.1 uncultured Lachnospiraceae bacterium
TCACCTCAGGTAGCCGCATCGCCGGCCATACAGGCCGTCATAAGCCAGTCGGAATTTGCAAATCTGCAGCGTGTGGGCGGGAATTTCTGGGAGCCGGTGCAGATTTTTGGCGAGACCATGCGGGATGGGAATCCTTTGGGAAGGAACCTCCAAGAGCTTTTGGATACCATGGTGCAGGGAATCACCTTGTCCTATTAGTAAAGGGGAAAGCGTATGAAAGAGCGGAAAAAAAGCATTGGTATCAAATTTATGATTATGCTTCCCGTGGTAACTCTGGGAATTGTATCGATCATATCCAATATCACTGCCATCAATAATATACGTAATGTGAACTCCAATGCCCTGGTCATAGCCGATGATCTGCTTCCTGATATTCAGGAGCTGTCTGCCATGCGGGAAATGGCTCAGGAAATTCACAATAAAGCGCTGTCCCATATTATTGCCACTGATTATGATACCATGATTCAGATTGTGGAGCTGATCAAAGCCCAGGAGGCGGAGCTGGACAGCCGCCTTGAGGCGTACAGGGTGTATGTGAGAGAGCAGGATCGGACGGTTTATGAAAATCTATTGACCCATTATGATGAGTTTAAGCATGCCATTGTCCATTTGACAGCTTACAGTGCGGACAGTAAAACGGCGGAGGCATACGCCTGGGCCAACGGTCAGGTAGCGGCTTCCGGGGAAGCTATGCTGGAGGATATGAATACGTTGATGAATGACATTGCGCTTCGGGCGGAAACGGCCAGGGAACGGCTGGATCTGGTGTACCGGCAGTCCATCATCAGCAACAGTATTACCATCTGCATCAGTGTGGCGGCTATGATAGGAGCTCTGGCCATAGTTATGATTCGTGTGGTCCGCCCTGTCTCAAAGGCCCAGGGGGATATCAAGGATATCATTGCCTGTATTGACAGACGGGAAGGGGATCTGACCAGAAGAATATCCTTCCGGTATAATGACGAGATAGCGGCTCTGGGCAGCGGAATCAATACCTTTATGGAAAAACTGCAGCAGATCCTGCGGACGATCACCCAAAGCTCCCGCAAGATGGATACTGTGGTGAGTCAGGTCATGGACAGCGTCAGAATGTCCAATGACAACGTATCGGGCCTGTCTGCTTTGACGGAAGAGCTGTCTGCCACCATGCAGGAGGTTTCCGGATCTACAGGATTGATCAACCAGAGCGTGGAATCGGTCAGGGAGGAGGTCAACAATATTGCGGAGAGGTCTGCCGCCATGGATGCCTATTCTGTGGAGATGAAGGATCAGGCTGAGCGCCTGGAGCGCGACGCCAGAAGCAGTATGGAAGAGACCGAAAAGCGGATCCATGAGATCATGGGAGTGCTGACCCAGGCCATCGAAGATTCCAGAAGTGTAGATCAGGTCAATGAGCTGACAAATGATATTCTGACTATCTCCGGCAGCACGAACCTGTTGGCTTTAAACGCGTCCATTGAAGCCGCCAGGGCGGGGGAAGTGGGGAGAGGCTTTATGGTGGTGGCGGAGGAAATCCGCCAGCTGGCCGACTCCAGCCGAGACGCGGCAAACCACATTCAAAATATAAACGGAACCATCATCAGCGCGGTTCACAACCTGGCGGAGAATGCCAAGGGTATGGTGGAATACATCAATCAGTCCATTCTGCCGGAGTTTCGGAAGTTTATGGACAGCGGAGTCCGGTACAGAGAGGACTCCACCTATGTAGAACGTGTGATGAAAGAATTTAAGAAAAAAACGGATGCATTGAAGGGGGAAGTGGATGGTATTGCGGTATCGGTCAACGCCATTGTGACTGCTATTGACGAAGGCGTCAGCGGTGTTTCCCACGCGTCTGAAAGTACTCGAATGCTGGTGGAAGATATGGACAGAATCAGCGGACGCATGGGGGAAAACCGGGAGATCACAGAGAAGCTGCAGGAGGAGACCGCCATTTTCAAAAAATTATAGCAAAAAATTTAAAAAAGGGCTTGCATAAATGCGAAACGTGTTATATAATAATTCTTGCGTTGTGAAACACAAATGCATGCACCGCTAGCTCAGTTGGTAGAGCACCTGACTCTTAATCAGGGTGTCCAGGGTTCGAGCCCCTGGCGGTGCATAAAGGTCCTGGGATCCGCATATAGAGCGGGTTTCGGGGCTTTTCTTTTTCAGAAAAAGACGGGGAAGTCTGAAAAACTGATCACGCTGAAAAGAGCTGTGACCATATTTGCAGCCGATTACTTTTTGGCAGGTGACTGAGAAGGGCAATGGCAGTCTTGCGGTGATGTCCCGTTTCTTGCAGCGTGGCTGTTAGTTTAAAAGAAATATTTTGAATCAAATTGGAGGAATTGAGAAATGAGCAAAAAAATACCCAGGGTTTCATTTTGGAGCCGGATTACAACACAGCTGAGCCTTATGAATCTGGTGCTGATCGTGGTTTTTGGGATTTACTTTGGAAACAGCATCAGCAACTTTCGGAGCACTATAGAAAAGTGTAATAAGATCAGTGATACATACCTTTCCGCAATGGTGCTCAGGGGTGATATGAAGAAGGATTATGAAAAGATTCAGCGGTATATCTATGCGTATCTGGCTACAAATGATGCGGAGGAGAGAGCTCATCTGCTTGAAAACATTGATAAACGGTATAACCAGCTGATTGAGGATATCGAACAGCTGCAGGTCTATCTGGAAGGAAACCATGATGTGAATATTGCCGACATGGAGGCGGGGCTGAAGGCATATACGGAAAATGCAAAAAATGCACTGCTGTCCTCTCAGGGAAAAAGCACGGAGGATGTCATAGAAGAAATTGATGCCCTGGAGGCGGAGGATGAAAAGTTTGACAGCAATTTGGAGCTTGCCAATGCATTTTTCGAGCAATCCATTACCTCGCTGCGCCAGGAACAGCAGGATATGTATGACCGCACTATCAGCACCAGCATTCTGGGAGCCGTGGCTATAATAGTAGTTATCGGCATGAATCAGGCATTGTTCCAGTTTAACATTATTCGTCCCATTAAAAAGTCTTCCGGAGAACTGCGCCAGCTGATTGAAAAAATAGATGAAAACAGGGGGGATCTGAATGTGCGGATCACAACCCGCACCAAGAGTGAGCTGTCTATTTTGGTGGGTGGGATAAACGATTTTCTGGAGACACTGCAGAACATTATCAATAAGGTATCGGACGGTACAAAAGCGTTGGCCCAATCCAATGATCAGATTGTTGCTATGGTCAAAACCGCCAATACGAACATTACAGAATCCTCGGCGGCCCTGGAAGAGCTGTCGGCAAATATGGAGACCATTTCCAGCACCTCCGACAGTATTCAAAATACCATTGGAGGCGTTAAAGCCCAGGTGGATGTGTTGTGGGAAGAAGCAAACCAGGGTTCGGAAAAGGCTGTCAAGGTATCCGGTGACGCACAGGCCATGAAAAGCCATATTGTCGAAGTCAAGAGCTTTACGGTGAATAAGGTAGGCGAGATGACAGAGCTTTTGAACCGCTCAATCCAAAACTGCGGAAAGGTCTCGAAAATCAATACATTATCGGAGACGATCATGAATATTGCCAACGAAACCACTCTTTTGTCATTGAATGCCTCTATTGAGGCGGCCAGAGCAGGAGAAGCAGGCAGGGGCTTTGCCGTTGTGGCGAACCAGATTAATTCTCTTTCCGATAACAGCCAGAAAACGGCAAAGGATATCCAGCATATCAATCAGGAGGTCGTGAATACTGTTCAGGAGCTGGCGGAAAATACTTCCGAAGTACTGGAGTATATCAATAACAATATTCTGAAGGACTATGATCAGTTTGTGGAGGCCATGGATGAGTATGTAAACAATATGGAGGATTTTTATGCCATACTCCAGAATTTTTCCGACGGCTCAAAGGTTCTAAATGACAGTATGGGAAATATTATTGATTCGGTGGAGTTTATCACCAGCGCAACGGGAGAGGGCTCTACGGCTATGGATGTGTCTGCGGAGAATGCCGCCAGTATTGTGGACAAAATGAATGAGGTGCAGAGCGCGGTAAATGTGTGCCGTGAGGTAAGCGATATGCTTGGGCAGGAGATCAAGCATTTTTCGGCGGCCGGTGAAAAGGCATAAGGAGCTGGAATATGGATATTTACCTGATGAGACATGGGGAGACAGACTGGAATAAGTCCCGGCGCCTGCAGGGGCAGAGCGATATCCCTCTGAATATGTACGGCGTGGAGCTGGCGGAGAAAACGGCGGCGGCTTTGGAGGATATTCCCTTTGACCAGGCTTTCAGCTCGCCCCTTCACAGGGCCTGCGAGACGGCCAGGATCATTATAGGGTCCCGTCCGATTCCGCTGTATGTGGATGAAAGATTGAAAGAGATTGGGTTCGGAGAATATGAAGGCGCCTGCTTTGACCGGGCGAAGGAGGATCCCCAGGATCCCCTGCACGATTTCTTCCGCAGACCAGACCAATACATACCTCCTGCGGGGGCAGAATCCTTTGACCAGGTTCGCAGCCGGGGATTTGAATTTTTCCGGGAAAAAATTCTGCCGCTGGAGGGAAGCTGCCGGAATGTGCTGATCGTAGCCCATGGGGCTTTTAACAGAACCATGGTCAACAGCATTGCGGGGATACCGCCGGAGGAATTTTGGAGGATTGGCCTGCCGAACTGCGCGGTTTCCATTCTTTCTCTGGAGCAGGGAAGCTTAAGCGTCCAAGAAGAAAGCCGGATTTATTACGGGGCTCCGGTCAATGAAAGACCCTGAGGGAGGGACGGGAAACGGAGGGTCACAGCCAGAACGCCGTCCTCTGTCCGGGCGGATACGCTTCCGCCCATCCGCTCCATCAATTCCCTAACGATAAACAGGCCCAGCCCGGAGGAGCCCTTTCCCCGGGCGGCGTCTGCCTTATAGAATCGGTCAAACATCAGGCAGGGATCAGGAATGCTTTCGCCCTCAGGCAGAGGATTTTTGAAGGTGATCCGATCCTGTGCCTGGAGAATGGTAATATCCCCTGCGCCATGAATCAGGGCATTCTGCAGGAGGTTCAGGAAGACACGCTTCAGCGCATCTTCATCGGCATTGACCAGGAATCCTTCCGACTCAAAGGCCACATGGGGAGAAATACCTGTTTCCTCAAAGCGGGTATACAGGCTGAGGAGACATTCGCTGAGAAGTGGGAGGGCCTGGAGCTTTCTAAGGCAGGGAACATAATCTTCACCGGCGAGCTTGGTGTAGACAAACATTTCCTCCAGCATGTCCTGCAGCTCTGACAGACGTTTCTCCGCAGCCTGCAGATAATGCTCCTGCTTTGCGGGATCCTCACATTCCATGGCAAACTGAACATATCCGCGCGCCCCGGTCAGGGGCGTTCGGATGTCGTGAGCCAGTCCGGTGATATTCTGTTTCAACAGCTTTTGCTCCTGATCATACCGGATATAAGTTTTGTCCTTGAATGCCAGCACGTGATTCAGGATGCTGCACAAAGCCGGCAGGGGCTTCTGGCGGCTGTCTAAGGCCAGCTCCATATGACTTCCCCGTGCAATCTCCTCCAGCTGCCGGCAGAGCGAGGAAAGTCCTGCCCGCAGCCGGATATGGGCCAGAAGGAGCGAGGCCAGAAGCATAATGAAAATAAATATAATGATCCCGTTTCCCGAAAGGATTTCCATGTCTATTGTTCGCAAAATTAGTTTTCTCTTTTCCTGTTTTTCGTTTAATTCTGTCCGTCCTGACCGTTTTAATCCTTTTTTCTGCCGCTGCCGGAGCTTCCCAGGGCTTTGGCAGAAAGCATTAGCTTTCTCAGATATCCTGCCGTGTAACGAAAAAGGCGGCAGCCGCGGAATAGATCACAATAAATGCCAGGCCCAGAACGGCTCCTTTCAGATCGCCTATGCCGGAATAGGCGGATGGGGCGGCAGACATGTTATAGTAAAGTGTATATTTTAACCAGCCGTCCATATGAAACAGGGATGTAATCTGGCCGAGAACGGACTGTATAATGCCGCCGCATAACAGCAGGGAGGTCATAACACCCGCCGCTGTGCTTCGGGTAAGAATGCAGGCCAATATGACCAGGGCGGAAAAAGCGGTGTTGATAAACCAGGCCAGGGCCAGGTAAAACAGTATGTCGGCCAGAGCCGCATAGGAAACCATGTTGTGGAACAGCAGGTTCATCAGACTGTTGAACAGAAAGCACACAATCAGGAAAAAGAAGTTTAAGATACCGGCGGCGGCCAGCTTACTGCCGATATATTTCCAGCGGGTTCTGTGCAGGGACATAATGTTTTTGATAAAACCGTTTTGAAAATCTCCGCACATAAAGAGAGTAATGATAATTCCTATAACACAGCCGAACATTCCGCCGTCCATGCAGGTCTCCCGGAACATATCCAGAGAATCGGCCCCATTCACCATAGCTTGCCCTTCCTCTATTCCGGAGACATCAAGCATTACTATAGCCTGCCCTTCTTCTATTTCGGAGTTATCAAGCAACCCGATTTTCAAAGCAAAATTCTGTCCCTGGGGAGTGGCCACCAGATATATCATGCTAAAGGCCAGAACGGTGGCAGCCATCAGGATACCCAGACAGATGTAAACAGATTTGCTTCTTTTCAGCCGGTACAGATCCATACGCAGTAAATTAATCATTTTTGCCAGTCTCCTTTCCATTTGCCTCCATGCCGTCCATGCGGCTCAAAAAGTATTCCTCCAGATCCATATGGTGAAAGCCCGAGGAATAGACCTGGATCCGGCTTTCCACGAAAAGCTGGTTCAGCCATGCGCCTTCCTTCAAACCATAGACCCGGAGGGTCTGGTTGTCGCAGACCTCCGTCCGAAGCGCGGGAGCTTTTTCCGCTGCTATCGTCAGGGCCCGTTTTACATCGTCTACCTGTACCTGAAAATAGTCCGAACACTTCTTTTCCAGATCCTCACGGCTGAGCTGTTCGGCCAGACATCCTTCCCGGATAATACCGTAATGGGTGGCAATTTTGCTCAGCTCGCCCAGAATATGGGAGCTGATAATCAGCGTTTTTCCCTGCTGATTCAATTCCAGGAACAACTGGCGGATTTCCCGGATTCCTTCCGGATCCAGACCGTTGATAGGCTCATCCAGGATCAGCAGATCCGGGTTGCCCAAAAGGGCCAGAGCAATTCCAAGCCGCTGCTTCATTCCCATAGAAAAATGCTTTGTCTTTTTGCTTCCGGTGCGGGTCAGCCCGGTGATGCTCATCACATGCTCCACGCTTTCTCTGTCGGCCAGCCCCATGCATTTTGCTTTCAGGATCAGATTCTGCTGGGCAGTCATGTGGGGATAAATTCCCGTGGCTTCAATGAGACAGCCTGTGCGTCTGGCAGTCATAGGGTCGCCGACGGGCTTTTCAAACAGACGGATATCGCCTTCCGTGGGCCTGAGCAGCCCGCACAGCATTTTCAGTGTGGTGGATTTTCCGGCGCCGTTTCTGCCGATAAAGCCGTAAACAGCGCCTTCCTTCACCTGGAGATTCAGGTGGTCCACCGCGGCCTTTCCTTTATATACCTTGGTGAGAGCAGCGGTTTCCACCGCATATTTTTCTTTACTCATCGCAGTTCCCTCCTTTGACTGTTATTTTAAAGCCCAAAGGTTCAAAAAACGCTCAGAAAAGGTAAAGAAAGTGTAAAGTTTATATGAGTTTAAAACCGATTCCCCACACGGTCTGAATGTAGGCGTCGGTTCCGCTGGCCTTTAATTTTCCGCGGATATTGCTGATGTGCACATTGAGAGTCTTGTCCTCCGCCAGATATTCCTGTCCCCAGGCGTATTCGTAGATCATCTGCTTGGAAAAGACCCGTCTGGGATTGCGGATCAGAAGCTCCAGGATGAGAAATTCATGCCGGGTCAGCTCGATGGGAGCGCCGTCTGCCGAAAGCTCCTGTGTGGAAGGATCCAGAATCCATTTTTTATATTGCCAGACCATATCCTTTTTTCCGGTATCCGAAGCCTCTTCGGTTTTATCCCTGCTTCTCCGGCGCAGCTGTACCTGAATTCGTACAAGAAGCTCCGGCAGGTCAAAGGGCTTGCAGATATAGTCATCCGCCCCGGCAGAAAGCACATCCACCTTGCTGTCCAGTCCGCTTTTGGCAGAAAGTACGATCACAGGGGCTTTTTTTGAAAAAAGCGGTACCAGCTCCTCTCCCGGAATTCCCGGAAGCATCAGGTCCAGAAGAACCAGGTCAAAGGCTTCCATAGAAAAAAGCATCCGTGCTTCGCTGCCGGAAAAGGCCTGAGAGCATATAAACCCATGGGATTCCAGATATTCCCTGACCATCTGATTGTTTTCTGCATTGTCTTCTGCGATCAGTATTCGTTCCATTCTTATACCCCTCTTGCGCGTACCCGGTGCCGTGCCTGCGGCAAAGTCTTTAGCGAATTGTATCATGGAAAAAGTAAAAAAGCAAATCGCAAATTTATTGATAAACAATAAAAATATATTGACATTCGATTCGTCCAGTGATATAGTTACCCCAAGAATAAGGATATGGCGGAGGGATTATGGAAAACGCTAAAAAAGGTCTGACCATGTGGACAAAATTTCTGCTGGATTTTATGTTTTTTACAGGAATTGCCGTGACGGTGTCTTTGCCTTTGAGTGTAAAGCTGATCGGCAGACAGCTTCCCCTTATGGTGGAGCACTATGAGGAAACTGTAATCATCTATTTTGTGCTGGGCGTATCGGCCCTGAAGCTGCTGTGGGAGCTGAGAAAGATTTTCCGGACGGTGCTTGCAGAGGACTGTTTTGTGCGGGAAAATGTGGTGAGCCTGCAGAAAATGGGCAATTGGAGTTTTTTCATTGCACTGATGTCGATTGTCAGAAGCATTGTGTATATGACCATCGCAATGGGTGTGGTTGTATTGGTATTTATTATTGCCGGCCTTTTCAGCAAGGTTTTGGCATTTGTTTTTGAGGAGGCGGTCCGCTTCAAGGAAGAAAACGATTTGACCATATAAGGAGCGGTTTGGCAGCGGAAGTATATGCATGCCGAATATCTGCGGCAATTCGGCCAGAGAGGTGTAAATATGGCGATTATAGTCAACTTGGATGTGATGATGGCAAAGAGGAAGATCAGCCTTACGGAGCTGGCCGGTCAGGTGGACCTGACCCTTGCCAACTTGTCCATATTAAAAAACAATAAGGCCAGGGCAGTGCGGTTTTCCACGCTGGAGGCCATCTGCAGAGCGCTGAATTGTCAGCCCGGGGATATCCTGGAGTTTGTGTCTGAGGAAGGAAGCGGCGGACTGCATGCCGCAAACTCGTTATGCGCAAAAGACGGCGCAGAAATGGAGTAGATTATGAGTGATTTAAATCAGGGAGTATGGATGAATCAGGAAAACTGCGCAGGTACGGCCTGGGCGGGAGAGGGAGCCGTTCTTCCCCGGCAGGGAGAAGAAACGGAGAATCGGCAGAAAAACGCAGGAACCGGCGCCGGGGCGCGGTGTACTGCCAAAGAGGAGGAAACCAGGGAGACGAAAAGGCTGAAGGAGAGCTTCGGCTTCTTTGGGCCGGCAGCGTTTTTGTACGGGGTGTTTTATGCCTTTTGCATGTATAGAAATGGATCGGGGATCACCTTCCCTTTTTTCGCCGCAGGCAGCCTCTTGTTTTTGTGCTTATCGCTCTCAAAGCTGGAGATTACTTTAAAAAAAGGAAGCGCCTTTTATATGGCTGCCATCATTGCGCTGGGCGTTTCCACCTTTTGCACCGATGATGCCAGAATGATTTTCTTTAACAAGCTGGGGGTGTTCCTGCTGACCATGAGTCTGCTGCTGAACCAATTCTATGACACCTCCAAATGGAAGCTGGGAAAGTATCTGGGAAGCATTTGCCGGCTGACCTTCGCATGTATGGAGGAAATACCCCGCCCGGTCAGGGACGGAAGCCAGTATCAGAAGGAGAAGGGCGGCAGGGTGGATAAAAGAGTATGGCAGGCGCTGCTGGGACTGGCGGCGGGCGTTCCGCTGCTGGCTGTGGTATTGCTCCTTCTGACCAGCGCAGATGTGGTGTTTCGGCAGATGACGGAGGCTCTGCTGGAGAATATAAACCTTGAAAGCATTATGAATGTGCTGTGCCGCATTGCTTTCCTCTTTTTTGCCTCCTATGCCCTGCTGGCATATTTATGTAAAAGAAAGATCCCGGAGGGGACTGCTGACAGGAGGAAGGGGGAGCCGGTGGCGGCCATTACAGCGGCGGTATTGCTGACGGCAGTATATCTGCTGTTTTCAGGGGTTCAGATCGCCGGGCTGTTTTTGGGAAAGCTGCGGCTTCCGGCGGGATATACCTATGCCGCCTATGCCAGGGAAGGCTTTTTCCAGCTGCTGGCTGTGAGCATCCTGAACCTGGTGATTGTATTGGCGGCCATGAGCTTTTTCCGGGAGAGCCGGGTGCTGAAGGCTGTTCTCACGGTTATGTGTCTCTGCACCTTTGTAATGATTGCGTCCAGCGCAATGAGAATGCTGATTTATATTTGGTTTTATTATTTGACCTTCCTGAGGATTCTGGTGTTGTGGGCTTTGCTTTTGCTGGCTGTGCTGTTTGCGGGAGTGATTATAGACCTGTATAAGGAGAATTTTTCGCTGTTCCGCTATGGGCTGACGGCAGTGACTGTTATGTATCTGGGACTTTCCTTTGCCCATCCGGATCTGATTATCGCACAGGTGAATATTGCCGGCGCGCCCCGGCAGGAAAGTCTTGGGGCAGGTCCGGAGGCGGCAGACGGCATGGAGGAGCGCGCGCCTTATCGTGACTTTGCTTATCTGGGCAGTCTCAGCGCGGATGCCGCTCCGGTGCTGGTACCTTACCTGGAGGAGCTGGGGTATTCCGTGGAGGCCTTTGGCGCGCCGGATGCAGTGCAGTACGGCAGGGAGCTTATGTCGGATACATTTTCCCGGTACAGCTATGACGGCTTCGGCTATTACTGGATGAGCAGGCTTCAGGACAGGACGGAAAATTTCGGGATCCGCACCTACAATGTTTCCAGACACATAGCGCTGATAAGCCTGGAGGCCTGGGACAGGGGAGGCAGATGAAAGGCTTCTGACTTCCGGGGCAGGGCAATGGTCAAGGGGTCTGACTATGAAGTCTGGTCTTCCTTCTTCAGGTATTTGCGCGAAATGGCAAAATAGCTGATCACCAGCACCACATCGGCGCCGGCCCAGGCGGCGGGCTCTGCGAAAAAGATCCCCGCCTCTCCCACGGTCAGAGGAAGCAGCAGGGCGGTGGCTGTACGCATTGTAAATTCCGCAATGCCGGAGACCATGGGAAGCAGAGTGTTGCCCATGCCTTGAATGGCGGACCGTACCACATGCAGAAGATAAAGCACCGGCAGGGCCACGCTCATGACGGACAGGTAAAAATATGCTACCTGCAGGGTCTGCTCCACCTCCTGAGGCGTGCCGGAAACAAAGCAGCTGAGGATGGCCCTGCCGCCCAAAAGCATGACAAGCGCAATGGCGATGGATGTGACCAGGGCAATGATGATGGCAGAGCGCATTCCCTGGCGGATCCGGCTGTATTTTCCTGCGCCCAGATTCTGCCCCACGTAGGTGATCATGGCGTATCCGTAGGAGGTGGCGGCGATCTCCAGAATACCGTATAGCTTGTTGCTGGCGGTAAAGCCGGCAATAAAGGTCACGCCGGAACCGTTGACCACAAACTGTACGATCATGCCGCCGATGGCGATGATACAGTTCTGGAAAGCCATGGGAGAACCGAGTCCTAAAAGGCGAAGGCACAGCTGCCCCTGAAAACGGAAATCTGCCGCCTTCAGGCGCAGAAGCTCCAGTCTGCAGATGTGGTACAGACAGAACAGGCCGGAGATCAGCTGAGCAATGAGGGTTGCGGCAGCAGCGCCTGCGATTCCCCAGTGGAAAACCATCACAAAAAGCAGATCCAGCGCAATGTTGGCGGCGGAGGCTACAACCATGGCCTGCAGGGGCGTTTTACCGTCTCCCAGGGATCGCAGGATGCAGGCCAGCAGATTGTAGGCTGTCACAATGGGAATGCCCAGGAACATGATTCGCAGATAAAGCAGCGAATCAGGCAGGATGTCTCCCGGTGTCTGCAGGAGAAGGAGTACCGGACGGGCCAGCAGCTGCCCTGCCAGAGTCAGCGCCAGAGCAAATCCCACGGACAGAACGCAGGAGGAGCCGATGACCTTGCGGAGCCTGTCGTAATGCCCCGCGCCGAATTCCTGAGCCATGGGGATGGCGAAGCCCTGGGTGAACCCCTGGATGATACCCAGCATCATCCAGTTCAGCCAATCGGCGGCGCCCAGGGCGGCCAGAGCGCCCACTCCCAGGTACTTTCCCACTACCATGGTATCCACTACCGTATATAATTGTTGGAAAACATTGCCCAGCATCAGAGGCAGGGCAAATGTAAAGATCAGCTTGTCAGGCTTCCCCTGGGTCATATTCTGAATGCGGTTTGTCATAGGTGTTTCTCCATTTCTCACGTTGTCAATTCAATTCTGTTCTTCCTTATATTCATGGAGTAGTGTAGCATAGATCTATCCCCTGTAACAATATTGATTTTTAATATTTTTTCGGCTATAATACTACTGAATATGCGATACGGGCTTTTTTGCAGTGTCCATATCAACACCTAGAGCAGAAAGGCGGATTACTGGATGAAGACGGATAAGGATTTACAGGCTTTCCTGTGGAAAATCGACCACAAGGGCTACCCGGCCTATAAGGACACGAAGGGAGAATACCAGTTTCAGCAATATGTTTTTTCCATAGACCATGTACAGGGCGATCCCTTTGCGGCGCCCTCCCGGGTGAGCTTCCGGATCCCGGGCAGGATAGCCGGCTTTGACAGCGGCTGTTATGAGACAAAGCAGAGGCGCATTGCTTTTCAGGATTATCTGCTGCGGCGGATCGCGGCAAAGATCCGGGAGTATTCCTTCCGGGCGAAGGGCTCGGGAAAAAGCGGTTTGATGGGAATCAGCCAGCCGGGCCAGGAGATTCTTGAGCACAGTGCCTGCTGGGTGAATACGGAAAACGGCGACATTACCATACGCATGGAGATCGGTTTTCCCGCAAACGGCAGAACCATCAATTCCCAGGAGCTGGGAAAAATTTTGTTTGACTTTTTGCCCGCCTGTGTCCGGCAGACGCTTCTGGCTTCATCCTGTGACAGGAAGGCTCTGGACCAGGTGCTGTATCTGGCGGATGACCAGCAGTATATCAGGGAGCAGCTGGAGGCACTGGGGCTGGCGGCCTTTGTGGCAAACGGTTCTCTGCTGCCCCGGAAGTCCGGCATTTCCTCTCTTCCCATGAAGGAGGCGGTGGCCTTTACGTCGCCCGCGTCCATGGAGGTGGTCCTGGAGCTGCCTCACCGGGGAAAGCTTACGGGAATGGGGATCAAGAGAGGCGTCACCCTGATTGTAGGCGGCGGCTATCACGGCAAGTCCACCCTGCTGGAGGCACTGGAGCTGGGGGTATACAACCATATTGCCGGGGACGGCAGGGAATATGTGATTACCGACGGCAGCGCCATGAAGCTTCGGGCAGAGGACGGCAGGAGCATTCAGAATACGGATATTTCCATGTTTATCCGCAACCTGCCCAGCGGCAGGGATACCACCTCCTTTTCCACGGAGGATGCCAGCGGAAGCACCTCCCAGGCGGCGGCCACGGTGGAGGCCATGGAGATGGGAGCGAAGGTGTTCCTGATCGACGAGGATACCAGCGCCACCAACTTTATGATACGGGACGAGCTGATGCAGCGGGTGGTGAGCAGGGATGTGGAGCCTATCATTCCCTTTATCGACAGAGTGCGGGAGCTGTATGAGGAAAACGGAATTTCCACCATTCTGGTGGCAGGAAGCTCCGGGGCCTATTTCCACAAGGCGGACACGGTGATTCAGATGAACCGGTACCAGCCCCTGGAGATCACGGCGCTGGCAAAGGGGGAGGCGTTAAAATACCCCTATGCGCTGGAGGGAGCCAGGAAGGCGGAGGCTCCGGATTTCGGACGGATCGTGAAAAGGGATGCAGGCTTTGCCAAGGATGACAGGATCAAGATCAAAACCGGCGGCCTGGACGGCTTTTCCATCAACCATGAGACCGTGGACATGCGGTATGTGGAGCAGCTGGTAGACAGTCAGCAGCTGACGGCTCTGGCCTATCTGATCAAGTACATGAAGCTGCACAGCTTTGACGGAAAGCGTACCCTGGGACAGGCGGTGGAGGAGCTCTGCAATCATATGGATGCCAAGGGCTTTGGCGCCTTCTGCGGCGGCGATATCCCGGGGAATCTGGCTATGCCCAGAAAGCAGGAGGTGTATGCCGCCCTGAACCGGTGCCGGGGATTGATCCGCATCGCGGACTGATTCCCGCGGGCAACGAGCTAAAGTCCGAAGGGTCTTGAGCAGATTACCGGCGAATGCGGGAAATGGATGAGCGGTTGAATGAAAGGGAAAGCAGTGAAAGCAGAAGAATATTGGTATGAAACTCATATGCATACGGCGGAGGGCAGCGCCTGCGCCGGGAGTACCGGAGAGGAGATGGCCCAGGCCTATGCGGCCGCCGGCTATACCGGAATTATTATCACGGATCATTTCTTTTACGGAAATACTGCCGTGGACAGAAGCCTGCCCTGGAGCGATTGGGTGGAGCGCTTCTGCCTGGGATATGAGCATGCGAAGACGGAGGGAGACAAGCTGGGGCTGCAGGTGTTTTTCGGCTGGGAGTCATGCTATCAGGGAACGGAATTTTTGATCTATGGGCCGGACAAGAAGTGGCTGCTGGAGCATCCCGAGATTCGGGACGCCACGGTACCGGAGCAGTTTGCCCTGGTTCATCAGGAGGGCGGAATCGTGGTTCATGCCCACCCCTTCAGGGAGGCTTCCTATATCTCGGAAATCCGGCTGTTTCCGGAGTATGTGGACGGAGTGGAGGGCGTCAACGCCACCCATTCCAGCACCCGGAAAAAAATCCCCCTGCATCCCGAGTACAATGAACGTGCGATCCATTACGCCCGGGAGCATGGACTGCCGCTCACCGGGGGCTCCGACCAGCACAACACGGAAATGATAATGGGCGGAATGGTGTTTGCCAGGAAGCTGGCGGATATCCGCGATTTTGCCGGGGCAGTGCTTGCCGGAGAGGCTGTCAGAATACCGGACGGAACCCAAGAGGCGTAATGCAATGGGAATGTGTGCCTGTGGGAAGGGGTATCTGCGCCGTCTGTGAAGATCGACGGGGACAGTACGTAAGAGGCTGCATCAGGAACTGCCTCAGCGCAGACTGCGGTCAATCTGATTGCGGATGCTTTGCATCCGGTAATCCAGCTCCTCTATGGAGTCCGCACAGTCCTTCAGCTGGCGGGCGATTTCGTCGGCATTGTCCATATCCTTTTTATATTTCAGCTTATGCTCCACGCTGGCCCAGAAATCCATGGCGATGGTGCGGAACTGTACCTCTGCCTTCATATATTTTTTTTCGTCGGATAAAAAGATGGGCACATTTAATATGAGATGGAGGCTCCGGTAGCCGTTGGGTTTGGGATTGCGGATGTAATCCTTTTCGTTCAGCAGGATAATGTCGTCCTGCTTGATCAGGTATTCCGCCAGGCGGTAAATGTCGTCGGGAAAGGAACAGATTACCCGCAGTCCTGCCACGTCCGTGAGATTTTCCCGGATGCTTTCCACCGTGACGGGAAAGCCCTTGCGCTCCAGCTTTTCATAGATGCTTTCCGGGGTTTTCAGCCGGCTTTTGATGGACTCGAAGGGGTTCCGGTTAAACTGCTGAGAGAACTGTGCGTTCAGCACCTTCAGCCGGGTTTCCACCTCCATGATTGCGGCCTGAAATTCCATCATCAGGATATTAAAGGGCTTTGCTTCCCGGAGCTTTTCGGCTTGTATCCGAATGATCTGATCCTTTTCCTTCAGAGTCTTTTCCTGCAGCGCTACCTTCTGCTCCAGCTGGTTTTTGCAGGTAAACAGAGTCACTGCATTTCTGACCCGGTTTTTCACAATAGAATTTACAAAGGGCTTGTGGATAAAATCCGAGACACCCAGTTCAAAGCACTGGTTTTCGATTTCCACAGAATGCTCGCCGCTGATGATGAGCACGGGAATTTTTTCCATCCAGCCCATTTCCCTCATTTTGGCCAGAACCGTGAAGCCGTCCGCATTGGGCATCTGGAGGTCCAGAAGCAGTGCGGCGGTTTCCTCCGGGTGCTCCTGAAGCATTTCCAGTGCCAGCGCCCCATCGGCGGCGGTTTCCACCAAATATTCATCTGTCAGCATGTTTTGAAGCAGTTCACGGTTCAGTTCCGCATCCTCCGCGATAAGAATCCTTTGCATAATAACCCCTCTTTACGTAAATTCATACATGAATGTTCCCGGTGTCTCCCCATGACCTCCGTAATATATCATGCCGTTATCTCGTGATGAATCTGTAATTCATAAAGCTTTTTGTAAATTCCGTTCTTGGCCAGCAGCTCCTGGTGGGTCCCCTGTTCCCTGATTTTTCCCTTATGCATAACCATAATGCAGTCTGCGTGCTGAATGGTGGAAAGCCTGTGGGCCACCATGATGGTAGTGCGTCCCTGCATAAGCTTTTCCAGGGCTTCCTGGATCAGCAGCTCCGTCTCCGTATCGATGTTGGCGGTGGCTTCGTCCATGACCAGAATCCTGGGCTTGTGAGCCAGGGTGCGGGCAAAGGACAAAAGCTGCCGTTCTCCCGCGGAGAAGGTGGAACCCCGCTCGGACACGGGCTCCTGATAGCCGTGAGGCAGTTTTTCAATAAAATGCGCGGCATTGACATACTCGGCGGCCTTACGGATGTCTTCCGCGGAGATGTCCTCGTCATACAGACGGATATTGCTTTCCACGGTGCCCTCGAAGATAAAGACATCCTGCTGCATCTGGCCGATGGCGCTCCGCAGCTGCTTTTTGCTGAGCCTGCGGATATCTACGCCGTCGATGTAAATATTTCCCTTCTGAATATCGTAATATCTGCCGATCAGGTTCAGAATGGAGGATTTCCCCGCGCCTGTGGCGCCCACAAAGGCTACGCTCTGCCCCGGCTCGATGACAAAGGACACATCTCTCAGCACATAATTTTCGTTGTCATAGGCAAACCACACATGGGAGAATTCGATCCGTCCCAGAATGTCGGGCAGCACCACCGGCTGATCCGCTTCCGGCACCAGGACGGCCTCATCCATGATGGTAAAGATTTTTTCCGCAGAGGCCAGGGAGGACTGCAGGGTGGAAAACTGCTCCGCCAGCTCCTGGATGGGCTCGAAGAAGGACTGTATGTATTGGGCAAAAATGTACAGCGTGCCGATGGAGATCACGCCGCCCAGCACTTCCCGGCTCCCCACGCCCAGCACGATCATCAGCGCTAGAATACTCAAAATGTAGATCAGAGGACGGAAGATGGCAAACACCAGCATCTCCCGGTAAAATGCCTTGTAGAGCTTATGACTCTTGTCCTCAAATTCTTCATATTTCCGCTTTTCCCTGCCGAAGATCTGGATAATCCGCATGCCGGAAATATTTTCGGACAAAAAGGTGTTGATATCGGTGAGCCTGGCCCTGGTGATGCGGTAGGTGCTTCGGGCGATTTTGCGAAAGATCACCGTGAGGACTGCCACCAGGGGCAGCAGTACAAAGGAGATCAGCGCCAGCTGCCAGTCCATCAGCAGCATGACCACGGCAAGCCCCAGGATTTTTACAATATTGCGGAACAGACGCACCAGAATACCGGAGTACATTTCGTCCAGGGCCTCCACATCGTTGGTGACCCGTGTCACCAGCTTTCCCACGGGAGTCAGGTCGAAATATCGGCTGCTCAGGCTCTGGATGTGGGCGTACAAATCCTTGCGGACCGTGAGAATGATCCGCTGGCCGGTTTTCTGGAGGATCCAGGTCTGGCTTACATTGAAGATCAGGCTGAGAATCAGCACTATGCCGTATTTTATGGCGGTATCCAGGATCACCTGATAGTCGCCCCGGTCCTTAAAGAGGTCGATGGCGTCTCCGATCAGGGTGGGGCGGTACAGGTCGAAGCCGGTCAGGGCCAGAACCAGCACCAGACAGAGGGTGACCTGGCCTGCATAGGGCTTCATATAGGTCAGGAGGCGAAGCAGGGCGTTTCCGCTGTAGCCGGATTCTATTTTGTCATCATTTATTGCACTCATGGGTGGTAAGCTCCTTTACGTAAATATCCCCGGCTTTTGTGCGGCAAGCCATTCAGGGACAATATTGTGGGCCGCCTGATTCCTCAGGCGTAACCGGCCAGCTCTTCCTCCAGCTGCTGCTTTTCATAGATATGGGCATAAAAGCCTTTTCGGGCCAGCAGCTCCTGGTGGGTGCCGTATTCGGTGAGCTCCCCTTCGCTTAAAACGGCGATATGGTCTGCCTTCTGGAGGGTGGAAATGCGGTGGGCCACGATGATGGTGGTTTTGCCCCGGCGCAGCCGCATAAGATTTTCCAGGATCTGTTCTTCCGTGTCCGTGTCCACTGCGGACAGGGAATCATCCAGAATCAGCACGGCGGAGTCCTTCAGAAGGGCTCTTGCAATGGAACTTCTCTGCTTCTGGCCTCCGGAGAGGGTGACGCCCCGTTCGCCTACCAGAGTCAGATAGCCCTTGGGGAATTCCATGATATTATCGTGGATGCAGGCGTCCGACGCGGCGTGGGTGATATCCTCCCTCAGCTCCGGATGATCCTGGATGCGGGCCTCCAGGCCAAAGGCGATATTCTCCTCCAGGGTATCGGAAAACAGGAAATTTTCCTGGGGAACATAGGCCATGTCCCGGTGCAGCACGGCCAGGGGAATCTCATCGATGGGCTTGCCGTCTAAAAGCAGCATCCCCTTTTCACAGTCGTACACCCTCAAAAGAAGATCTGCCAGGGAGGACTTGCCGCTTCCGGTGCGTCCCAGGATTCCCAGCATTTCCCCGGGATTGATATGCAGGCTGATATGCTTCAGCACCGGCAGCTCCCCGTCGGGGTATGTAAAGGTCAGGTCCTTCAGCTGAATGTCCCCGTCCAGGTGCAGAGGAGTGTCAGGCGCGGTTTCGGGGGCAACATCCACAATGTCCGCCTCCTCCCGGAAAATGCAGGCAATCCGCTGAAATGCAGCTGCGGCCTGGCTGAAAACATTGATGCAGTCGCCGCAGGCAATCATTGGCCAGACCAGCATGCCGATATAGGTGTTGAAGGCCACGAACTGGCCGATGGTGATCTGGCCGGCCAGAACCATTTTTCCGCCGAAGGCCAGGGTCAGCAGCAGGCTTAAGCCCGTAATGGCATCCAGAGCGGGGCCGAAGACGGCGCGTAGCTTCACCACTGCCAGGTTTTTCTCCATATTATTTTCGCTGGCGGCTTCAAAGGATCGAAAATCCGCCTCCTCCTGAACGAAGGATTTCAGCACCCGGATTCCGGCCAGGCTCTCCTGCACCTTGTCGGACAGGTGAGAGAAAGCATCCTGGCGCCGGGTCTGGCGTTTTTTAGATTCAATGCCGTAAAAATAACAGCCCACTGCCACCAGAATCAGGGGGATAAAGGCCAGAAGAGTGAGCCCGAAATCCACATGGACAATCATTTTTATCAATACCATGAGGGTCATGACCACAGCGTCGAAGGCGGTGATCACAGCCATGCCCACCGCCATGCGGATGGCCTGCAGGTCGTTGGTAAAATGCGCCATCAGGTCTCCGGTTTTATGGCTGTTGAAATAGCGGGCGGAAAGTGTTTCCAGATGGGCGAACATATCGTTCCGAAGCTTGTATTCGATTCCCCGGGAAGCACCGATGATAAAGTACCGCCAGCCAAAGCGGCCGCCCATGACCAGAAGGCCGGCCAGGAGAAGCTTCAGCAGAAGAGATGTCACCCCGTCGGGTCCCAGCGTGCCCGCCGCCAGCCCGTCGATGCAGTCGCCGGTATACTGGGGGATATAAAGATTGGCCAGATCCACCGCCATCAGGACGGCAATGCCCAGCAGATAATGCCATATGTATTGCAGCAGATAAGGAATCAGAGAATATTTTTTCTTTTTCATTGCGGTACCACCATTTTAAGAAATAAAGGATATTTTATTTCGATTTTGTCATTCATTTGCCGTGGGAGGAAATTATTCCTGCGGCATCCTTTATTTTACCATAACCCGGACATGAAGAAAATAGGGAAATTGAGTTATTCAAAGCATTATGATGTACTTAAAGTTACTTTTCACGGGTAGGGGACGCGAGGTGTTTTTGTGCGCTGTTTGCACAAAAACCCGAGACTGCACGCGCCAAAATGAGCGCTTTTTGCTCATTTTGTGCGCATCATGTTGCTTTGAACGGCGAAGCCGTGAAAAGTAACCACATAAAAGGCGCAAAAACTGAGACGATAAATATACATTGCAGACAGCAGACATATATTTTATAATCAAGTATATAAATATGCATCAGAAATGAAGAACTGGAATCGAGGGAGCAGCTATGGATATCCGAGAAGCAGTGACAAGAGAAGAGCTTGAAAGGGTTGAGGCGCTTTATCAGGCCGCTTTTCCGGAGAACGAAAAGAAGCCCTTTTCGCTTATGCTGGAAGGACGGAAAAAGGGACAGTTTGAGATCCTTCATATAGAAGAGGAAGGGCGCTTCTGCGGTCTGGCCATTATGATGCTGTATGGAAATATGGCGCTGCTGGATTATTTTGCCATTGACCCGGACCGCCGCAATTCGGGGCTGGGAGGCCGGGCGCTGAGAATGCTGCAGGAGCGTTTTGCGGGAAAGAAATTCCTTTTGGAGATCGAGAGCACCGAGGGACTGGAGGACAGGGGAGAGCTGCCGGAAGGAATCAGCCGGGAGGAGGCGGAGAAACGTCTGCGCCGAAAGGCCTTCTACCGGCGCCTGGATATGGAGGCAATGGATTTCAGGGTGCTTCTTTTCGGGGTGGAAATGGAGCTTCTGGTATACAGGGACAGGGTGGGGTTTGAGGAGTATCATGGGATGCTGGAGCACATACTTCCGCCAGGATACGGAGACAGGGTGGTTTTGGTGTGACTGGCTGAACTGGTGTATAAACAAATTTTAAGAAATGGATGCTCCACTTTTTTGGAGTTTTGTGCTACAATGCGTGTGGTTGCCAATCGGCGGATGTATACGGATTTGCGGCAGGATATTCCGGTTTGCCGAGAGGTTCCGGTGCGGGGGACGCCATTATCAGCGTTTCCTGAAATATATACGAAAGACAGGAATTGAGATTATGATTATACTGTGGTGCAGTCTGGCGGGTTTGATGCTGTATCTGGAATTGGTGTATCATTTCAGCGGTTTCGGGTGGAGCGGATTTTGGCCGGTATATTTGATAATGTTGATTATTGCCTGGGCCGGTGTGGAGACGATTATAATCGGTGTGCTTCGGAAATGGCTGAAAAAGCTGGCCTGGTATCTGGCGCTGTGGCTTCCTGTGGTGTGGACCGGCGCCCAGCTAGTATATTTGCGGATTTTCAGGCAGCCTCTTTTGTGGGAGGCCATATTCCGGGGAGGCGGTGATGCCCTGTCCAATTACTGGAGGGAGGCGTTGGACGGAATTCTTCGGGCGCTGCCATTACTGATTCTTCTGATCCTGCCGGCAGTTGCTCTTCCTCTGGTGCTGAAACGGGTGCATGTCAGGGTTGGAAGCTGGAATAGAAGGAGAGTGAAGTGGGAGCTGCCCACGCTTTCCCTGACGCAGGTTATGCAGGCGTCTGCCGTGACGGCGGCGGGCATCGCCGGCGGCGTGGTAGTCATGCAGGTGGGAAAGTATCTGGAAACAGACTATTATGAAGCCTATGAGGAATTCTATGATCCTCTTACGGTGGTTGAATACATGGGGGTGCTGCCTGCACTGCAGAGAGATACTTCCACCAGCATTCAGCGCCTGGTCAGCGGATTGATATCAGGAGGGCGGAAAGATCCTGCCCAGGTTATGGCGGCTGCGGGGGAAAACGGGACATCGCAGGGTACGGATGAGAACCTGCCGGGAACGGATGTGCCGGGTACCGGACAGGAGGGAAATCCTTCCGGTGATTCAAATCAGGAGGATCCCGGCCAGACGGCGGCGGGACAGGAAAATGGAGAGGGGAAAGTCCCGGAGGAGTCAAAGCTTCCTTTTTCCCATCAGTTTGAGCTGAATTATGAAACGCTTCATGCGCTGGCAGACAATAAGGAGCAGACCTGGCTGGCTGATTATATCCAGGGGCTGGAGCCCACGCGCTCCAATGAATATACGGGAATATTTGAGGGCTATAATCTGATCTACCTTACGGCGGAGGGCTTTTCCACCTATGCCATCCGGGAGGATCTGACGCCCACTCTGTATCGGCTGACTCATACGGGCTTTGTGTTTGACAACTATTACGTTCCTCTGTGGCAGACCAGTACTATTGACGGGGAATATATTAATTGTACGGCACTGATTCCGGATGGGCAGTTCAGCCTGCGCAAGAGCTCGGAAAATGAAATGCCGTATACGCTGCCGCGATTTTTTGAAAAGGAGGGTGTCAAGTCCTTTGCCTACCACGACAACACCCTGTCCTATTATGACAGGCATGTGACGCATCCCCATTTGGGCTATGATTTTAAAGCCTGCAAGCTGGGAGAGCTTTCGGAGGAGGAGTGGGGGGACAAGATATTTCCCATGGAACATCCCAATGCATGGCCGGCCTCAGATCTGGAGATGATGCAGGGCACCATGTCGGAATACCTGGCGGAAGAACGGTTCCACGCTTATTATATGACGGTTTCCGGACATTTGAAGTATAGCTTTACGGGGAATGCCATGTCTGCCAAGAACCGGGAGGCTGTGGAGGGTCTGGACATGTCAGAAGGTGCAAGGGCCTATATCGCCTGCCACATCGAGCTGGATAAAGCCCTGGAATATATGCTGGCTCAGCTGGAGGAAGCCGGGGTGCTGGATAAGACGGTGATCTGTCTGAGCGCAGATCATTATCCGTATGATATGCCTCTGGAAGAATATGAGGAGCTGGCGGGCAGGTCCCTGTCGGAAGGCATGGATTTGTATCGCAACAGTCTGATTTTGTGGAATTCAGCCATGGAGGAAGAGCCGGTTCATGTGAGCAAGGCCTGCGGTTCCATGGATATTTTGCCCACACTGCTGAATCTTTTCGGATTTGATTATGATTCCAGAATGTATGCCGGCCGGGATATTTTTTCGGATGAAGAGGGAATGGTAATTTTTACGGACCGCAGCTTTGTGACGGACTCTGTCATTAACCCTAAAAAGCTGGATCCTATCTGGCTGAAGGATGCGGACGGAAACGATATTATTCCGGAGGACCAGAAGGAGGAATATTTTGCCGGGAAGAAACAGGAAGTAAAGGACAGATATCAGTTCAGCGCATACATTCTGCGGGAGAATTATTACGCGGATGTGGAGCAGGCAAAGCTTCCTTCCGATGGAGAATAAAAGGCCGGCTTCCGGAAACGCTGCATTCCGGGAGCCGTTTCCCGTTTTGGGAGAATGAGTTTGGAGGAAATCAGAATGCACATGAAAGCTATTGTATTTGATATGGACGGAGTGCTGTTTGATACGGAGAGGCTGCTTCAAAACAGCTGGATAACCGTGGCCCGGGAGCATGGGCTGCCAGGAATGGAGGAAATATTTCCCAGATGTATCGGTCTGAACGCCAATGACAGCAGACAGCTGGTTATGGCGGCATATGGGCCGGATTTTGACTATCAGGGTTTTCGGGAAGAGGCATCAGGATATTTTTGGAAATATATAGAAGAAAGGGGCCTGCCCATAAAGCCGGGAGTGATGGAGCTGCTGCAGTGGCTTAAGGAAGAGGGCTGGTCTGTGGGACTGGCTTCCTCCACCAGAAGGGAGTCGGTTATGGACCATCTGGAAAGGGCCGGTATAAGGCACTATTTTTCCGTTGTGGTGACGGGGGACATGGTAGAGCATTCCAAGCCCAGGCCGGATATTTATCTGCTGGCCTGTGAAATGCTGGGCGTGGATCCCGGGAGAAGCTTTGCGGTGGAGGACTCGCCCAACGGAGTCCGCTCTGCCCACGCTGCGGGCATGAGCTGTCTGACCGTTCCGGATATGATTGCACCGGACAGAGAAATAGAAGAGCTTTCCACGGAAATATTCCATGATCTGACACAGGTGCTTGCATACCTGCAGGGGAAGCAGTGTGACTGAAGGTACGTGAGAAGATATATTTGGAAGACAGAGGGAAGAAGGACCGGACAGAGCGGAGAAGAACCAGACAGAGGGAAGATGAACCGAACAGAGGGTTTGACAGGGAGAAAAGCAATGGCGTATTTGGGTAATCCGAAAAATACCATAGAGGTGCTTCAGAAATACCAGTTTCATTTTCAGAAGCGGTATGGGCAGAATTTTCTGATCGACGGGAATGTGCTGGAGCGGATCATTGCCGCCGCGGAGATTACCGGGGAGGACTGCGTATTGGAGATTGGCCCGGGGATCGGGACCATGACCCAATATCTGGCAGAGGCGGCCAGAGAGGTGGCGGCGGTGGAGATCGACAGGAATCTGATTCCCATTCTGGAGGATACATTGTCCGGTTACCGGAATGTGACCGTAATCAATGAGGATATTTTAAATGTGGATATGGAGAAGCTGGCCCGGGAAAAGAACGGTGGAAGGCCGCTTAAGGTAGTGGCAAATCTGCCCTACTATATTACCACGCCCATTGTCATGAAGCTGTTTGAAAGCCAGGTTCCCTTAAAGAGTGTGACACTTATGGTGCAGAAGGAGGTGGCGGACCGAATGCAGGCGGGGCCGGGAACAAAGGATTACGGGGCGCTGTCTCTGGCTGTGCAGTATTATGCCAGCCCGCGGGTGGTGGCCCATGTTCCGCCAAATTGCTTTATTCCCAGACCTAATGTGGGAAGCGCGGTGATCCGGCTGACCCGGTACGAAGAGCCGCCGGTACCGGCGGAGGATGAAAAAAAGATGTTTGCCCTGATCCGGGCGTCCTTTCGGCAGCGGAGAAAAACCCTGGCTAACGGACTGGGTAATGCGCCGGAGCTGGCGGTCACCAGGCAGCAGACTGCCGCCGCCCTGGAAAAGCTGGGGCTCTCTCCGGAGATCCGGGGAGAGATGCTGACGCTGGAGCAATTTGCACGCTTGAGCAATCTGTTGTAGGTTCGTCGGAAATGCCGGCACAATATCTTGTATTTTTTTCGTCTCGAGGCCTATTTATTTTTGACATGCACACTATATTTATGGTAGACTAAAAACGAGTATCGAGTGCGGAGCGCCCACAGGCGTATAATAATTTACTGAGAGAAACGGCAGATGTGCGTACCCTGCTGTGAGGATGGGGAGCGGAATACTTTGGATAAATATGAATATAAGGTAAGGTCGGAAGAAATCAAGGAACTGATAGGGCGTGGAGATTACGTTCAGGCGGCGGAGCTGGCGGATACCATCGACTGGCGCCGGGTAAAAAGCGTAATGATGCTGTGCACCATCAGTGATCTGTATAAAATAAACAGACGCTACGAGGACGCCAGAAATATGCTCCTGCTGGCCTATGAGAGGCGGCCTGGGGGCAGGACAATCTGCTATTCTCTCTGTGAGCTGTGCATCAAGACAGAGGAATTTGTCCAAGCTATCAATTATTATAAGGAATTTCAGCAGGCGGCGCCCAAGGATCCCGGGCGCTATATTCTGCAATATAAGCTTTATGAAGCGCAGGATGTGAGTCTGGAGGAACGGATCGGCGTCCTGGAGGAACTGAAAAAGAGAGACTACCGGGAGAAGTGGGCCTATGAGCTGGCTTATCTCTACCACAGAGTAGGGCTGGCGGCCCGCTGTGTGGAGGAGTGCGATGAACTGATTCTGTGGTTCGGCGAGGGAAAGTATGTGGTCAAGGCCATGGAGCTGAAAATGCTCCATCAGCCTCTGACGCCGGAACAACAGGAAAAATATAACCGCAGATTTGAGAAAAGCAACGAGACGGAGGAATACCCGCAGGAAGCGGGCCAGGATGAAGCCTACGCGCATCAGGAGTACGGCGAAAACGTTGGCTATGCCTCGGGAGACGGATACGTGGAAGGCCAGGGCTATGCACCGGAGGGCGGATACGTGGAAGGCCAGGGCTATGTGCCGGAGGGCGGTTACGTGGAAGGCCAGGGCTATGCACCGGAAG
>CAMWUL010000052.1 GCA_947177445.1 uncultured Lachnospiraceae bacterium
TGCGTGCAAAATGCGCACGAAAACACCTCGCGGCCCCTACCCGTGAAAAGTAACTATGATAGTTGCTTTTCTATTGAAAAGTTAAGAAATGCAGAGCGCAAATGTGTGGAAACAGGGAAAAATATGTGGTAAAATCGTATCTGTTGATAGATTGGCCGGACAGGAAAGGAAGACACAAAATGCTGGTTCAGAAGTATAAGGATATGTTATCAGGGAAATCTGTTATCAGACAGCTTTCCGAATTTGCCGCGGCAAGAGGCCGCCAGATCGGTTATGAGAATGTGTTCGATTACAGCCTGGGGAATCCTTCGGTTCCGGTGCCCCGGGATTTTACCGATGGAATGATAGAGCTGCTCTCTACAAGGGAATCGGGGGAGCTTCACGGCTATAGTCCCAGTTTGGGGATTGACAGCGTCAGAGAGGCGGTGGCGGCTTCTCTGGAAAAAAGGTTTGGTCTGCCTTACCGCAGAGAGCATATATTTATGGCGTCCGGTGCGGCAGGAGCGCTGGCCCACGCCTTCCGTCTGGTGGCACAGGCGGGGGATGAAATTCTGACATTTGCTCCCTTTTTCCCGGAGTACCATCCCTATGTGGACCTGACAGGGGCGGTGCTGAAGGTGGTGCCTGCGGACACGGAGAGCTTTCAGATCAATTTTGAAAAGCTGGAGGAGATGCTGACGGAGAAAACGGCGGCGGTTCTGATCAACACGCCCAACAACCCTTCCGGGGTGGTGTATTCTGCAGATACTCTTGAAGGTCTGGCAAGGCTGCTTCGGAAAAGATCGGAGCAATACGGCCATGACATATATTTGATTTCCGATGAGCCTTATCGGGAGATTGTGTTTGAGGGTGTGGAGGCGCCGTTTGTCTCGGCTTTTTACGAAAATACGATTATGTGCTATTCATTTTCCAAGTCTCTGTCCCTGCCGGGGGAACGGATCGGCTATGTGGCCGTGAATCCATATTGCCGGGACGGGAAGGACATGGCGGCCATGTGCGGACAGATCTCCAGAGGAATCGGGCACAACTGCCCGCCCTCCATCATTCAGCTGGCAGTGGCCCGGGTGCTGGAGCAGACGGCGGACCTTGGGGTCTACGAGACGAATATGAAGCTGCTGTATCAGGAATTGATGGGTCTGGGCTTTACCTGTGTGAAGCCGGGAGGAACCTTTTATATCTTTCCCAGGGCCCTGGAGGAGGATGCGAAAAGCTTTTGTCAGAAGGCTCTGGAATATGATCTGGTGCTGGTGCCGGGGGATACCTTTGGCGCGCCGGGATATTTTCGGATGGCTTACTGTATCGAAACGGAGAAGGTGGAAAGATCTCTTGAGGCGCTCCGCCGGTTTGTAAGGGAGCAGTACAGGTGACAGGGGGCGTGAGATTGCATTGAATGGAAATAAATCAATGGGGATCGAAATGGAAATAAGATGGCGCAGAGCAGCTATGTAAGGTTCATGAATGGCGCGAAGGAGGAATATGTATGTATCAGGCGGGACTGGTTCTGGAAGGCGGCGGAATGAAGGGGGTCTATACGGCGGGCGTTCTGGATTTTTTTCTGGATAAGGAGCTTGAATTTTCCAGCGTATACGGGGTGTCGGCGGGAGCCTGCCACATGTGCAGCTACCTGTCAAAGCAGAGAGGAAGGGCCTTTGAGGTCAATGTGGACTACCTGGATACCAAGAGGTACTGCGGTGTCAGGAGCCTGTTGACTACAGGGGATCTGTTCCATGCGGAAACCTGCTACCACCTGATTCCGGATTATCTGTACCCCTATGACTATGAGACCTTTAACCGGTATAAGGGGAAGGCCTTCAGCGTGGCTACGGATATTGAGACGGGCAGGCCGGAATATTTCCGTATCCGGGACATGAAAAAGGATATTGAAAAAATCAGGGCGTCCGCATCCCTGCCGCTGGTATCCCGCAATGTGAAGATCGACGGAAGGCTGTATCTGGACGGAGGCATCAGCGATGCCATCCCTCTGCAGAAATCCGTGCTGGACGGAAACCGGAAAAATGTGGTGGTCATGACCAAGGAGGAAGGCTTTGTGCGGCAGCCCACCTCTCAGCTGGCGCTGATCAGAGCCAGATATCTGAGATATCCCAGGGTCACGGAGCTTATGGCCCAGCGCCATATTGATTATAACGAGCAGGTGGAATACATTCTGCGTCAGAGGCAGGAGGGGAAGGCCTTTGTGATCCGTCCGAAGCAGGCCAGCAATGTGGGCAGGGTGGAGAAGGATAGAGAGAGGCTTCAGAAGCTGTATCAGGAAGGGTATGATGACGCTGCGGGATGCTTTCAGGAGCTTATGGAATTTCTGAAGGATACGTAAAGGGTCTGGCCGATCATTAAAAAGCGTTGAGAGCGCCGGAGCAGGAAGCGGCATGGGAAAGCGCTGACAAAACAAAAGGTGTGCAAGGAGGATGGCAAAATATATGTTAGAGATTATTAAGGCAATTATTTACGGCATTGTGGAGGGCGTCACGGAATGGCTTCCTATCAGCAGCACGGGACATCTGATTCTGGTGGAGCAGCTGATCCCCTTTCAGGGAACCAGCGAAGGCTTTTTTGATATGTTTGACGTAGTAATCCAGCTGGGAGCTATTTTGGCGGTGGTGGTGCTGTTCTGGGGGCAGATCTGGCCCTTTGCCCTGACCAAAAAGGAACGGCAGGGCCAGACAGGTATAGCCGCTTATTTCAAAAAGGATATCTGGGTGCTGTGGTTTAAGATATTGGTGTCCTGTGTGCCTGCGGCAGTGATCGGAATTTTGTTTGACGATGTGTTCAATGCGCTGTTTTATAATCCCACCTGTGTGGCGCTGGCTTTGATTATTTTCGGTGTTGCCTTTATTGTAATTGAGAACTGGAATAAGAGCAGGAATCCAAAGGTGACGGCATTGTCGGAAATTACATACCAGACAGCGCTTTTGATCGGCGTCTTTCAGGTGATTGCGGCGGTATTTCCGGGAACCTCCCGCTCCGGCGCCACGATTGTAGGTGCGCTTCTGATCGGCGTATCCAGGACCGTGGCCGCAGAGTATACATTTTTCCTGGCCATTCCTGTGATGTTTGGGGCAAGCCTTCTGAAGGTGGTAAAGTTCGGGTTTGCGTTTACCTCTGTGGAGCTGGTTCTGCTGGCCATCGGAACGGTGGTATCCTTTGCGGTATCCCTTTTTGTGCTCCGTTTTCTGATGGGGTATATTAAGAAGCATGACTTTAAGGTGTTTGGATGGTACCGGATTGTGCTGGGCGCGGTGGTGCTGCTGTTTTTCCTGGTGAGGTAATGAAACTGAACTATTATATGTCATCAAATGGTTGACATTTTGTGTAAGATAGAATAAACTGTTTTTGGCAGGCAAAACAGAAATATATTTTAATTGACTTTTACCGGCCTGCCGAGGGGAGCGAAACGCACTGGGATATCTGTGCCGCTGAAACGACGGCGCCGGGAGGCAGTGCATCAAAATGTTGCCAGAAGGGAGAGGAAAGATATGGCACCAAGGAAATCAACAAAGTCTGCGGCAAAGGCTGCAGAGGAGGCCGTTAAAACCCCCGCGCCCATGACAGAAGAAAATCAGACAGTAGAGAAAGAGGCAGACGTTGTGGTTGAGACGAAAGCGGAAACAGCAGAGGAACCCAAGAAGGAGAAAAAGACGCCGGGACGCAAACCGTCGGCTGCAAAGAAGGAGACGGCAAAGAAAGAGCCTGCCGCTAAAACAGCAGCTGAAAAGGCTCCGGCGGCAAAGCCCGGGAGAAAGCCAAAGAAGGAAATTAAGGCAGCTATTCATCTGCAGTTTGCCGGAAAGTCTTATACGGAAGAGGATCTCATGAAAATTGCCAGGGACGTATGGAAGTACGACCTGAAGCAGAAGGTGGGAGATCTGGACAGTGTGGAGCTGTATGTAAAGCCTGAGGAAAATACGGTGTATTATGTAATGAACAAGGACTTTATGGGAAGCTTCCAGATCTGAGGAACATAGAGAAGAATAAGAAAAAAGGAGAAAAGGCCGCGGGATTCAGACCGTGGTCTTTTTGTGTGTGCGTGTCTTGGGGAGGAAATTTTCCCCTGTCCTATTTTGGTTTCGGGAAGATTTTGGGTGCGGCCGGAAAAGCTTATAATTTGCCGGAAACAGGGGTATTCTGATTTTATGAAAAAAGAAATGAAGCAAAAAAGAATACCTCACGAATTTGATTATTATGTACTGCTGTTTTTCACGCTTGCCTTTATAGGATGGGTCTGGGAGGTGGCACTATTTCTTGTAACCGATCATGCCTTTATCAACAGGGGCATTTATCGGGGACCGTATCTGCCCATTTACGGGGCGGGAGGTCTTCTGCTGTGCTTTCTTCTGCATTCTTACAGGCGAAGGCCATTGCTGGTCTTTGGTCTGTCCATGCTCCTGTGCACCGGACTTGAATATTTGACCAGCTGGCTGCTGGAGCAGCGCTGGGGAATCCGGTGGTGGGACTACAGCGGACATTTTCTGAATATAAACGGCAGAGTCTGCCTGCTGGGAGCCATGGTTTTTGGTCTGGGAGGGACAGCGCTGATCTGTCTGCTTCTGCCCGCCTATGAAAAGGGATATCGGCGGATCCCACCTAAGCTGCGCATGGCGCTGTGTCTTATCCTGCTTCTGGTCTTTGCAGCAGACGCCGCTTATTGCGCCATGCGTCCCAATGTGGGGCGGGGAATAACCTTTCCGGAAGCGGCGGGTTTGGTCTTTACGCCGGCGATCAGCGGCAGAACAAGTCAATATTTTTATCTTTAGATTTATTTTAGAATTATTTTCCCTGAAATCAGTTGACAACATATAATTGAAGTGCTATTTTATGGTTAGTAAATGTTAGCACTCCCCTTTAATGAGTGCTAACAGCCCGGAGGAGGAACCTGGAGTGGAGCTGGATGAGAGAAAAAAGAAAATCCTGCAGGCGGTCATCCGCAACTACCTGGAGACAGGGGAGCCGGTTGGCAGCAGAACCATTTCCAGGTATACCGATCTGAACCTCAGTTCTGCGACCATACGGAACGAGATGGCCGACCTGGAGGAGATGGGATATATTCTGCAGCCTCATACATCGGCAGGGCGGATTCCTTCGGATAAGGGCTACCGGCTCTACGTGGACACCATGATGGAGGAGAAGGAGCGGGAAGTTATTGAAATGAAGGATATGCTGGTGCAGCGCCAGGATAAAATGGAGACGCTGTTAAAGCAGGTGGCCAGGGTTCTGGCCCAGAATACCCAGTATGCAACTTTGATTTCCGCGCCTCAGGCCAAGCGAAGCAAGCTGAAGTTCCTGCAGCTTTCCCGGGTGGATGAAAGACAGCTGCTGGCGGTCATCGTCATTGAGGGCAATGTGATCAAGAACAATATCCTTCCGGTAGAGGAGGATCTGGAGGACGAGACCATACTGAAGCTGAATATTCTGCTGAATACCCACTTAAACGGTCTGACCATCGACGAGATCAGTCTGGGAATGATAGCAGCCATGAAACAGCAGGCAGGGATCCACAGCTCCATCGTGAGCGGAGTCATCGACGCGGTGGCGGAGGCCATCCGGGCGGAGGAGGATCTGGAGATCTATACCAGCGGCACCAACAATATTTTCCGCTATCCTGAGCTGGCCGACCAGCAGAAGGCCAGCGAGCTGATCAATACCTTCGAGGAGAAACAGCTTTTGGGAGAACTGCTCCAGGAGGCTTACACGGAGGGGGAAAACACGGGGATCCAGGTGTACATCGGTGCGGAGACGCCGGTGCAGAGCATGAAGGACTGCAGCGTGGTCACTGCCGCCTATGAGCTTGGGGGCGGCATGAGAGGAACCATCGGTATCGTGGGACCCAAACGGATGGATTATGACAAGGTGGTTGGCACCCTGAGGACAATACAGACACAGCTGGATGAGCTGTACAGGAAGGACGAACAGGCAGAAAGGACTGAGTGATATGGCGGAACAGGAAATGGAAAAGGGTATGGAAGAGCAGACGGCTTCCGAGACGAAGGAGGCGGCAGAGGCGGTGAACCCGGCGGAGAGTGAGGCAGACAGGCCGGACGGGGAGACAGCAGCAGATGCCGAAGCCGGGGAAGTGAAAACAGAAGCGTCCGGGGAGTCTTCGGATGAAGAAGGCTGCGGGGACGGGGATGAAAACGGGGCGGAGGGCACGGATTCCAAAAGCTGGGCCGAAAAAAGAGCCGCCAAAAAGCAGGCGAAGCTGGACAAAAAGGCAGATGCCTACAAGAGCCAGATCGAACAGCTGGAGGATAAGGTGAAGCGTCAGCTGGCAGAGTTTGAAAATTTCCGCAACAGGTCGGAAAAGGAAAAGCATGCCATGTTTGAGACAGGGGCCAGGAGCGTCATCGAGAAGATTCTTCCCGTGGTGGATAATTTTGAAAGAGGTCTGGCCACGGTACCGGAGGACAAGAAAGAGGATCCCTTCGTGGACGGCATGAACCGCATATATAAGCAGCTGCTGACGGAGCTGGAGAATATTGGCGTTAAGCCCATCAAGGCAGTGGGACAGGAATTTGACCCCAATCTTCACAATGCGGTGATGCAGGTGGCCAGCGAGGAATACGAATCCGGCGTGGTGGCCCAGGAGCTGCAGAAGGGCTATACTTACCGGGAAACCGTAGTGCGGCACAGCATGGTGGCCGTCACGGAATAGGATATGCCGCCTGTGCCGGGAGTCCGATGCGGCAAAAGTCAAAGAGACAGCAATGAAATAACAAATATAGAATGAATATTTCAGGAGGAAATAAAAATGAGCAAGATAATCGGTATCGATCTGGGAACCACAAACAGCTGTGTGGCTGTGATGGAGGGCGGTAAGCCCACCGTTATCGCCAACGCAGAGGGAGCCAGGACCACACCGTCCGTGGTGGCTTTTACAAAGACAGGAGAGAGACTGGTAGGTGAGCCTGCAAAGCGTCAGGCGGTGACCAACGCGGAGAAGACCATCGCCTCCATCAAGAGAGACATGGGAACCGACAACGGGCGCACCATCGACGAAAAGAGGTATTCTCCTCAGCAGATTTCCGCAATGATCCTGCAGAAGCTGAAGGCGGATGCGGAGAGCTATCTGGGTGAGAAGGTGACCGAGGCGGTGATCACCGTTCCCGCATATTTCAATGACGCCCAGCGCCAGGCAACCAAGGATGCGGGCAAAATCGCCGGCCTGGATGTAAAGCGTATCATCAACGAGCCCACGGCGGCTGCGCTGGCCTACGGTCTGGACAACGAGAAAGAGCAGAAGATCATGGTATATGACCTGGGCGGCGGTACCTTTGACGTTTCCATCATCGAGATCGGCGACGGCGTCATCGAGGTGCTTTCCACCAACGGCGACACCCATCTGGGCGGCGACGATTTTGACAATAAGGTGATTCAGTGGATGCTGGCCGAGTTCAAAAAGGCGGAGGGCGTTGACCTTTCCGGGGACAAGATGGCCATGCAGAGACTGAAGGAGGCGGCGGAGAAGGCAAAGAAGGAGCTTTCCAGCGCCATGACCACCAATATTAACCTGCCTTTCATCACCGCAACGGCAGAAGGCCCCAAGCACTTTGACATGAACCTGAGCCGCGCGCAGTTTGATGAGCTGACCAGGGATCTGGTGGATAAGACTGCCATTCCTGTACAGAACGCCATGAAGGACGCGGGTCTGACCAACGCGGATCTGGGCCAGGTGCTGCTGGTAGGCGGTTCCACCCGTATCCCTGCAGTACAGGATAAGGTGAGACAGATCACTGGCAAGGAGCCCAGCAAGAGCCTGAACCCCGATGAGTGTGTGGCAATCGGTGCTTCCGTGCAGGGCGGCAAGCTGGCCGGCGACGCCGGCGCAGGAGACATCCTGCTGTTGGATGTGACGCCCCTGTCTCTTTCCATCGAGACCATGGGCGGTGTGGCTACCAGGCTGATCGAGAGAAACACCACGATCCCTACCAAGAAGAGTCAGATCTTCTCCACGGCTGCCGATAACCAGACGGCAGTGGACATCAACGTGGTGCAGGGTGAAAGACAGTTCGCAAGAGATAATAAGTCCCTCGGACAGTTCCGTCTGGACGGTATTCCTCCCGCAAGAAGAGGCGTGCCTCAGATCGAGGTTACCTTTGATATCGATGCCAACGGTATTGTGAACGTGTCCGCCAAGGATATGGGTACGGGCAAGGAGCAGCATATCACCATTACCGCCGGATCCAACATGTCCGATGATGAGATCGACAGAGCCGTGAAAGAGGCGGCTGAGTTTGAAGCCCAGGACAAGAAGCGCAAGGAGGCCGTGGAGGCCAGGAACGACGCCGATTCCTTTGTGTTCCAGACCGAGAAGGCCTTGGAGGAAGTGGGCGATAAGCTTGGCGAAAGCGATAAGTCTGCGGTGCAGGCCGACCTGGCGGCAGTGAAGGCGGTTCTGGATCGGACCAAGGATCAGGAGATGAGCGACAGCGATCTGGATGAGCTGAAGGCGGCGAAGGAAAAGCTGACCAACAGTGCACAGGCACTCTTTACAAAGATGTACGAGAATATGCAGCAGGCCCAGGGCGCGGGTCCCGATATGGGAGCAGGTGCAGGCCCTGATATGGGAGGCGGAGCGGCAGCCCCTGATGACGATATCATCGATGGAGAATTCAGAGAGGTATAAGAAGCCGTCTGCGGAATAATGGCTGAAAAGGTTGACATCGGGCGTAATAATGGTAAAATATTAAAAGATTTTGGCGATACAGGATACGCAAGTATCCTGTATCGCACGTCAAAGAGGTGCGGACTTTGGAAGTAAACTTCCAAATATTGATTGGTACGCGCGCTGAAGCGCGCATAGGGGTATAAAATGGCAGAGCAGAAGCGAGATTACTATGAGGTCCTGGGCGTTGAAAAAAATGCCGATGACTCGGCAATCAAAAAAGCATATCGTGTTTTGGCAAAAAAATATCATCCGGATATGAATCCCGGGGACGCGGAAGCCGAGAAAAAATTTAAGGAAGCTTCTGAGGCGTATGCCGTGCTGAGCGATCCTGAGAAGAGACGCCAGTATGACCAGTTCGGCCATGCAGCCTTTGACGGCGGAGCGGGACCCGGAGGATTTGATTTCAGCGGAACGGACTTCGGGGATATTTTCGGAGACATATTCGGAGACCTGTTCGGAGGAGGCCGAAGCCGCGGGCCCAGCAATGGTCCCATGAAGGGGGCGAACCTGCGAACCAGTGTGCGCGTGACCTTTGAGGAGGCTGTCTTCGGCTGTAAGAAGGAGATTGATCTGACTGTAAAGGAGACCTGTAAGACCTGTAACGGTTCCGGCGCCAAGCCGGGAACCAGCCCGGAGACCTGCTCCAAGTGCAGCGGCAAGGGCCAGGTGGTGTATACTCAGCAGTCCTTCTTCGGCACGGTTCGGAATGTACAGACCTGTCCTGAATGTCAGGGGAGCGGTAAGGTGATCCGCGACAAGTGCGCAGACTGCCGCGGAACCGGATATATTCCCATGAAAAAGCGATATTCCGTAGATATTATTGCGGGAATTGATAACGGTCAGTCCATTCGCGTACCCGGGCTGGGTGAGCCCGGTGTGAACGGCGGGCCCAGAGGAGATGTGATTGTGGAAGTCATCGTGGGCAGGCATCCCATCTTCCAGAGGCAGGACTTTGACATTTACTCTACGGTTTCCATGTCCTTTGCCGTTGCGGCGCTGGGCGGGGAGATTTTGATCGACACGGTGGACGGCAAGGTGATCTATGATGTTAAGCCCGGAACCCAGACGGATACCCGGGTACGGCTTCGCGGAAAGGGTGTGCCTTCCTGCAGAAATAAGGATATTCGGGGCGATCATTATGTGACGCTGGTGGTTCAGGTGCCCGACAGGCTCAGCCACGAGGCCAAGGAGCTTTTGCGCCAGTTTGACGAGGCCACCGGAAACTCTCTGAATGCGGCGAAAGCTTCTTCGGGTCAGGAGTCCGGAGAGGACGGTAAGGATAACGGAAAAGGCGGTAAGAAGAAAAAGTTTTTCAACAAATAGAGGTGAGGGATTGCTGCTGGAAGCGCGGCAATCCCTTTACTGCTACAGATAGACTGTTACTTTTCACGGCTTCGCCGTTCAAAGCAACATGGTGCACACAAAATGAGCAAAAAGCGCTCATTTTGGCGCGTGCTGTCTCGGGTTTTTGTGCAAACAGCGCACAAAAACACCTCGCGGTCCCTACCCGTGAAAAGTAACGATAGACTTCACCGCTGGCGGCGGGGCTTCCAGCTTATGCCGGGAAAGCAGACGGATTGAAAATGCAGGATAGAGATGAATTTTCCAGGCTGCTTTGCGGCCTGTATATAGTGGTGCTGGCAGTGGTACTGCCCCTGTATACAAAAGGGACATATTGGCAGCTGGGGGACACAAAATACTTTTTTTTCCGAAATGTTACCGTGTTCTGTCTTGGGGTCTGGATTCTTTCAGTAATGGTGGAAAAATGCCGCGGACTGTGGCAGGACAGACTGCTGAGAGGCGGACTGGGGGTAAGCGGACGGCGGCAGGGGGGACGGTGTGCAAAGCTCAGCTCCATGGACTGCTGTATGCTGCTGTATGGCGCCTGCGTACTGCTTTCGGCATCCCTGAGCGCTTACGGCTCCGTGGCCTGGACGGGATACCGGGAGTGGTATATGGGGGCGTTTTCTCAGCTGCTGTTTGTGGGAATTTATTTTTTTGTGTCCAGAAGCTGGAAGGAAAATGTCTGGCCTTTATATCTCTGGGATGCGGCCTTTTTCATCGTGATTGCGCTGGGGCTTGGCCAGAAGCTGGGACGGGACGTTATGGGTTTTTTGGCGGAGAATGCCATATGGGACTGGGAGTACAGCCATATGCTTTCCACTGTGGGAAACATTAACTGGTTCTGCGGATATTGCAGTGTGGCGATAGCCGTTCCGGCGGCGGGGTATCTTGGGAGCGGCAACAGAGTTGAGACAGTGCTTCTTTATCCGGTCACTGCAGCGGGACTGCTTCTGATGTGTATACAGGGAAGTGACGCCGGGGTGGTAATGGCCGGCCTCTGCCTGGGGCTTGGGCTGTTTTGGGGGAGAAAGGACAGCAGAATATGCCGCAGGACGCTGGCACTGGCCGCAGGTGTAATTCTGGGCCTGCCGGCCTACGGGCATCTGGCGCTGAGAACAGGACAACGGGCGGCATATTCCCTTCCCTCCGACGGTTTCAGCCTGGGGGAATTGACCTGGAAGGGCTGGTACCTGGCGGGTGGAATATGCCTGGCATTGTGTGTGCTCTCTTTTGTCCTTGAAAGGAACGCCTGCAGACGGGGAGAGGGAAGTCAGCGGGCGCGGCGGGCCCAAAAGGCTATGGCCGCAGGAGCCTGGATATTGCTGATGACCGGTTTGCTGGCTATGGCTCTCCTGTACCTGTCCAGACAGCCCTTTGGCGCAAACTGGGGGAACGGCAGGGGTACTCTCTGGAGCCTTTCCTGGAGGGGCTTTTTACAAAGCGGCTGGAAGGGAAAGCTGATCGGGGCAGGTCCGGACTGCTTTGCGGAATATATTTACGGAACTTTTCCGCCGGAGGAAATGCTGTCCCTGATAGGAAGGTGGGCCGGAGCCATATTTGCCAACGCTCACAATGAGTGGCTGAATCAGCTGGTGAATACAGGCATTTTGGGAGTGTGCTGCTACGGAGGGATTTTTTTCTGCGGTGCGGTACGTTATCGAAAGGATATGGCCGGCCTTATGGCGCTGGCGCTTTACACAGTGAATTCTCTTGTGAGCTTTCAGCAGGTGATGAATGCACCGCTGCTTTTTCTGATACTGGGGATCTGCGAGAGCAGGAGAAGACGAAGGCTTCAGGACGAAAATCGGAATTATGGAAAGGAATGTCCGCCAGGTGCAGGATGCCCTGTAAGGGACGGACAGCAGGTGCAGAATTGAGATGAAATGGGTTAGATTCAGGATCAGGACCATCACGGAGGCAGAGGACATCATTATCAGCACCCTCTATGATATTGGATTGGAGGGGGCTCAGATCGAGGATAAGGTTCCGCTGACTGCCCTGGAAAAGGAGCAGATGTTTGTGGATATCCTTCCGGAGGGGCCGGAGGACGACGGCGTCGCGTATTTAAGCTTCTTTGTGGAAAAGAATGAGGACGGAAGTCTGGCCATGGCTGACGGGGCTGTCAGTGTGGATACCATCCGAAGGTCTGTGGAGGAGGAGCTGGAAGCCTTGCGGCAGTTTATGGACATCGGCGAAGGAACCATAACCATAGATGAGACCGAGGATATTGACTGGATTAATAATTGGAAGCAGTATTTTCATCAATTTTATATTGATGACATTCTGGTGATTCCCTCCTGGGAGGAGCTTAAAGGTGAGGATCAGGGGAAAATGGTTCTTCACATCGACCCGGGTACTGCATTTGGGACCGGCATGCATGAGACCACTCAGCTGTGCATCCGCCAGCTGAGAAAATATGTTACACCGGAAACGGAGCTTTTGGATGTGGGGACGGGAAGCGGTATCCTGGCCATTCTTTCCCTGATGTTCGGCGCCAGGCATGCGGTGGGAACGGACCTGGATATTTGTGCGGCGGAGGCTGCAGCTCAGAACTGCCGGGCCAACGGGATCAGACCGGAGCAGTTTGACATGCTGATCGGAAATATTATTTCGGATCAACAGATCCGGGAGAAGGCCGGCTTTGGACGCTATGATATTGTGGCGGCAAATATTCTGGCGGAGGTACTGGTACCGCTGACGCCTGTGATCGTGGAGCATCTGAAGCCGGGCGGCATCTATATCACCTCCGGGATTATCGACGATAAGGAAGAGACAGTGACAGCTGCCGTTAAGGCGGCGGGGCTTAAGGTGCTGGAGGTGACTTACCAGGGCGAATGGGTCAGTATCACCGCAAAAAAGGATTTGGCGTATTGAAAAAAAGCACAGAATAAAGAGAACTGAACAGGGCAGCATGCTTTGAACGGCGAAGCCGTGAAAAGTAACGTAAAGGGAATTGAACAGGGCAGCAGGAATGAGAAAGCGGGGAAAGACAAGGGAAGAAAATGAATCAGTTTTTTGTGGAACCGGCTCAGATTAATATGACTGACAAAAGTGTCATAATTGTGGGAAATGATGTGAACCATATCAAAAACGTACTCCGCATGAGGCCCGGGGAGGAGATCAGCGTCAGCAACGGACAGGACGGAAAAGAGTATCGATGCGGAATCCTGGCTTTGGAGGAGGACCGGGTGATATGCGGCCTGCGGTTTGTGAAGGAGGACCATGTGGAGCTTCCTTCCAGGGTTTATCTGTTTCAGGGGATTCCCAAGGCAGACAAGATGGAGTGGATCGTGCAAAAGGCGGTGGAGCTGGGAGTCTGCCAGGTGATACCGGTGGCAGCCAGACGGTGTGTCACAAAGCTGGATGAGAAAAAGGCGGCGGCCAGAACTGCCCGGTGGCAGGGTATCGCCGAGGCTGCCGCCAAACAGAGCAGGCGGGGAATTATTCCGGAGGTTACCAGGGTGATGAGCTTTTCTCAGGCTTTGGAGAAAGCAGGAGAGACAGATGTCAGATTGATTCCCTATGAGCTGGCCCGGGGGATGAACCGGACCCGGGAAATCGTAGACGGCCTGATTCCCGGGCAGAGCATCGCTGTATTTATCGGTCCGGAGGGAGGCTTTGAGGAGGCGGAGATAGAGCAGGCCGTGGAGGCAGGCGTGGAGCCTGTAACCCTGGGCAAACGGATTCTCCGGACGGAGACCGCGGGTCTGACGGTGCTGTCCTGGATTATGTACCGGCTGGAGGGCAGCGGACAATAGGCCTCATTCGGCTTCGGACACTATGGGCGCCGTATGTTGTCGGAGGGTGTTTGCCTGCAGGAAGAGGAATGTTGTCGGGGACAGGCTTTTCGGCATATGATATAAATAAAAGCTGTATGAGAGTTGTTAGGAGATAAATGAATGGAAGCGTATTTGGACAATTCTGCCACTACAAGAGTGTTTCCCGAGGTCGCGGAGTTGATGACAAAGATTATGTGCGATGATTACGGAAATCCTTCCAGCCTCCATATGAAGGGAGTGCAGGCGGAGCAATATCTCCGCTATGCCAGGGAAACACTGGCCGGGCTTCTGAAGGCAGGGGAAAAGGAAATCATATTTACGTCGGGGGGAACGGAGGCGGACAATCTGGCGCTGATGGGCGCCGCATTTGCCAATCACAGGAAAGGAAATCATGTGATCACCACTCAGGTGGAGCATCCGGCGGTACTGAAGACCTGCGAGTATCTGGAATCCGTGGGATATCGGGTGACATATCTGCCGGTAAACGCCTGGGGGCAGATATCCCTGGAGGATCTTGAGCGTGCCATGACGCCGGAAACCATATTGGTGTCTATTATGCATACCAATAATGAGATCGGCGCGCTGCAGCCTGTGGCGGAGGCAGGCGCCCTGATCAAACGGATCAATCCCCAGGCATTGTTTCATGTGGACGGAGTACAGGGCTTCGGCAAGGCCAGAATTTATCCGGGGAAAATGAATATTGACCTGCTGTCTGTCAGCGGCCATAAGATTCATGGACCCAAGGGTATCGGATTTCTGTATATGGGAGAGAAGGTCCGGATCCGGCCCATTATTCACGGAGGGGGCCAGCAGTGGAACCTGCGCTCCGGCACGGACAATGTTCCCGGGGCTGCCGGAATGGCAAAGGCCGCGGAGCTGCTTTACCAGCATTACGACGAAGACAGGGTGCGCCTGTACCAATGCAAGAGATTTTTTATGGACGGGGTGAGAAAGATCGAAGGGGTCCGCATCAACGGTCTGCTTCCCGGTGAAGCAGACGGAAATGGTACGGCGCCTCATATCGTCAGCGTGTCCGTGCCGGGAGTCCGCAGCGAGGTATTGCTTCATGCGCTGGAGGAGAAGGGGATCTATGTGTCGGCGGGAAGCGCCTGCGCCGCCCGCAAGCCTCAGCCCTCGGCCACCCTGAAGGCAATCGGTGTGGAACAGGCCCTGCTGGGCTCTACCATACGCTTCAGCTTTTCCGTTTATACCACTGTGGAAGAATTGGACTATACATTGCGGATAATGTATGATAAAATTCCTATGCTGCGCAAATACACCCGTCGTTGAGAGTGGAAGCTGAAAGAGAGGAAAAGAATGTTTACAGCATTTTTGATAAAGTACGCCGAGATCGGGATCAAGGGAAAAAACAGATACCTGTTTGAGGATGCGCTGGTCCATCAGATCAAATTTGCCCTGAAAAAATGTGAAGGAAAATTTCTTGTGCACAAGGCCCAGGGCCGGATCTATGTGGAGGCGGAAGGAGAATTCGATTTTGACGAGACCGTGGGACGTCTGCAGCATGTGTTTGGCATCTCCGGGATCTGTCCTGTGGTGTATGCCGAGGATGAGTGCTTTGAAAAGCTCTGTGAGACCGTGGTGAAGTACGTAGGAGACGTCCACCCGGATAGAAATAAAACCTTCAAGGTGCACGCCAGGCGTGCCCGGAAGGACTATCCCAAGGAATCCATGGAGATCAACGCAGATCTGGGAGAGGCGCTTCTGAAGGCTTATCCGGAGATGAGGGTGGATGTGCATGAACCGGAAATTCTGCTGAATGTGGAGATTCGGGAAAAAATATATATCTATTCGAAGATCATTCCGGGGCCGGGAGGAATGCCTGTGGGAACGGGCGGCAAAGCCATGCTTCTGCTGTCCGGAGGCATCGACTCCCCGGTGGCCGGATATATGATAGCAAAGCGGGGGGTAAAGATCGACGCAGTATATTTTCATGCCCCTCCGTTTACCAGCGAGCGGGCCAGACAGAAGGTGATCGATCTGGCCCGGATCGTATCCCGATATACAGGTCCTATTTATCTGCATGTGATCAACTTTACGGATATTCAGCTCTACATTCATGAAAAATGTCCCCATGAGGAGCTGACCATCATCATGCGCCGGTATATGATGCGTATTGCGGAGCTGCTGGCCAGAGAGACGGGCTGCCTCGGCCTGATTACCGGCGAGAGTATCGGTCAGGTGGCGTCCCAGACCATGAATTCCCTGATTGCCACCAATGAGGTGTGCGAGCTTCCGGTCTATCGTCCGCTGATCGGCTTTGACAAGCAGGAGATCGTGGAGGTATCGGAGAAAATCGGCACCTTTGAAACCTCAATCCTTCCTTATGAGGATTGCTGTACCATATTTGTGGCCAAGCATCCGGTGACGAAGCCCAATGTGAATGTGATACGCCGGCATGAGCATAATCTGGACGAAAGGATAGAGGAGCTTGTGAGAACTGCCATTGAGACGGACGAGCTGATCATAGTGGAGTAGATCCGGAAAAGGGAAAAAACTGCATCATATAAAAAAGGCCTCAGGAAGCGCACGGCCTCCCGGGCCTTTCCCCATTTTCTTTAAGCGGGGCTTACAATGTAGGGCTTCAGAACTGCCAGTACCTCGTCTGCGCCATCCTCCGCATGGATGTTCAGATCGATGGGCTTGGAGAGATCCAGGCTGAAGATGCCCATAATGGATTTTGCATCGATAACGTATCTTCCGGATACCAGATCAAAATCGTAGTCGAACTTGGTGATATCATTAACAAAAGATTTAACCTTATCGATTGAATTTAAAGAAATCTGTACAGTTTTCACTTTGTTACCTCCTTATATGTGTCATATCTCCTGACTACATATTAATGTGAGCGCGGTTAAAAGTCAAGGACAAAACCATACAAAAAAAGTGACGGAAAAGCAGTAACTGACGTGTGAACTGTAACACGGCAATAGAACAGCGGGAGTCAGAATGAAGAGTAAGCGTGTGGCATTGCACAGCCTGGGCTGTAAGGTCAATTCTTATGAGACAGAGATCATGCAGCAAAGGCTTCAGGAAAAAGGATATGAGATCGTCCCATTTGAGGCTGAGGCGGATATTTATATTATAAATACCTGTACCGTCACGAATATGGCGGACAGAAAGAGCCGGCAGATGCTGCACAGAGCCAGACAGCTGAATCCCAATGCCCTGGTGGTGGCGGCGGGCTGTTATGTACAGACAGGCCGGGAAGCGGTGGAAAAGGACCACAGTGTGGATCTGCTGATCGGCAATAACAGGAAGAGAGATATTGTGGAAATTCTGGAGGAGTATCTGAAGGGGAGGGAGAAGCCTGCGGAAAAAGCAGCCGGCGCCGGGGAGAAGCTTCAGGAGGAAGGAACAGCGGAAACGGGAACGCCGGACAAGACTCTTCGGGGCAGCACGGTGCCGGATATTGCCCATACCTACGAATATGAGGAGGCGCAGCTGCGGCAGACGGCGGAGCATACCAGGGCGTATATCAAAATCCAGGACGGCTGCAATCAGTTTTGTTCCTACTGCGCCATTCCCTATGCAAGAGGAAGGGCCAGAAGCCGCAGGGAGGAGGATATTCTGCAGGAGATCCGGGGCCTGGCACAGGCGGGGTACCGGGAGGTGGTACTGACAGGTATTCATATCAGTTCCTACGGAATCGAAGGGCTGATTGGCCTTATGGAGCGAATCCAGGAGGTAGAGGGAGTGGACAGAATACGGCTGGGGTCCCTGGAGCCCAGGATCATCAGTCCGGACACGGCAAAGAGGCTGGCCCGTCTGCCGAAGCTCTGTCCCCATTTTCACCTTTCTCTGCAGAGCGGCTGCGACGAAACTTTACGCCGCATGAATAGACACTACACCACCGGGGAATACTATGCCAGTGTGGAGAATCTTCGCAGAGAATTTGAGGCTCCGGCCATTACTACCGATGTGATCGTGGGCTTTCCAGGGGAGACCGAGGAGGAGTTTGCCGCAACCAGGGCTTTTCTGGAGAAGGTGCGGTTTTATGAGATGCACGTTTTTAAATATTCCAGAAGGGAGGGCACTGCGGCCGCTGCGATGCCGGGTCAGATTCCCGAGCCGGTGAAAACGGCCAGGAGCAGCGAACTGCTGGAGCTGGAAAAGCGCCAGTCTGCAGAATTCCGCAAGAAATACATAGGACGCGAGGCGCAGGTGCTTCTGGAAGAAACAAGAGAAATTGACGGCACAATGTATGCAATAGGCCATACGAAGGATTATGTGAGGGTTGCGGTGCGGGTTAAAGACGGGGAGAAAAAAACGTCAAATAGGATGGCAAAAGTGCGGGTCAGCGGCTTTTTGTCAGAAGAAATTCTCATGTAGCTTGTATTTTTTATGCAAATGAGGTATTATGGTAATTGCATGAGTCTGTGAATAAGTAAGAGAATGGGGATAAGCGTTTGTGCCGCGGGGCGGACAAGGGGTATGGTATGCAGAACTTAGGGAACACACAGTATTTTAAGGTACCGGAGAATCCCAGCGGGGCGAAGTCGGTGCTGGACACGGTATATGACGCACTGACAGAAAAAGGGTACAATCCGGTAAACCAGATCGTAGGATATATTATGAGCGGCGACCCTACCTATATTACCAGTCATAAAAATGCCAGAAGCCTGATCATGAAGGTGGAACGGGACGAGTTGGTGGAAGAACTTCTGGAGGAATACATCCGCTCCAGACATATGGAGTGATTGTGAAAAGAGACGGCATATGAGAATAATGGGTTTGGATTTTGGTTCTAAAACAGTGGGCGTGGCTGTCAGCGACAGTCTTCTGATTACGGCCCAGGGGGTGGAAATCATCCGGCGCAAGGAGGAGAATAAGCTTCGCCGGACGCTTGCCCGGATAGAGGAGCTGATACTGGAATACCAGGTGGAAGAGATCGTCCTGGGGTTTCCCAAGAATATGAATGCTACTGAGGGGGAACGGGTACGCCTTACAGAGGAGTTTCGGGATAAGCTGGAGCGCAGGACGGGAATTCCCGTGGCCATGTGGGATGAGCGTCTGACCACGGTAGCGGCAGACAAAGCCATGATGGAAATGGGGATCCGCAGAGAGAACCGCAGGGAATATGTGGATATGATAGCGGCACAGCTGATCCTGCAGGGATATCTGGACCACAGGAAAATGGAACCTGAAAAACAGGAGAAGGAAAATGGCTGAGTTGGAAAAGATTACGTTTCATCCTGAGGGAGAGGACCCTATAGACTTTTTTGTGCTGGAGCAGACCAAAATCGGCGGGGTGGAGTATATTCTTGTGACGGATTCTGAGGATGGCGACGGGGAAGCCCTGATTTTGAAGGACATTTCCGAGGATGGCGGAGAGGAGAGAGTGTACGCTGTTGTATCGGAGGACGAAGAGCTGAATGCCGTTGCAGAAGTGTTCCAAAGCCTGCTGGAGGATGTGGAGCTGGTGGGTCATGACAGTTGACAGAGAGGGCTTTGGCCAGCTTCTGAGGGACAGGGGCCTGAAGGTCACGCGCCAGAGGATGCAGGTGCTGGAGGCCGTCGCTTCCCGTCCGGAGGAGCATCTGACCGCCGAGGAAATTTATGAAATTGTAAAACGCAGCTGCCCTGAGATCGGGCTGGCTACTGTTTATAGAACCATACAATTGCTCAATGAGCTGCATCTGATAGACCGGATCAATTTTGACGATGGGTTTGTGCGTTATGAGATGGGGAGTATTCAGAACCACGAAAAGCACCATCATCACCATTTGATCTGTATGAAATGCGGCAAAGTGATCTCCTTCCGGGATGACCTGCTGGAGGAGCTGGAGGCGAGAATCACTGCGGATACCGGATTTACAGTGGTGGATCATGAGGTTAAGCTTTATGGCTGTTGTATAGAATGTGGAGGAGATTTGATTGAAGAAAAAAGAGAATAACGATGCTTCCAGGCTGAAGATTATCCCTTTGGGAGGTCTGGAGCAAATTGGGCTGAACATTACTGCCTTCGAGTATGAGGACAGTATTGTTGTAGTAGACTGCGGATTATCCTTTCCGGCTGACGATATGCTGGGGATCGATCTGGTCATTCCCGATGTCACTTATCTGAAGGACAACCTGGACAAGGTGAAGGGCTTTGTGATTACCCACGGACATGAGGATCATATAGGAGCTCTGCCCTATGTGCTGCGGGATGTAAACGTGCCGGTGTACGCCACCAGGCTTACAATGGGAATCATTGAAAATAAGCTGAAAGAACACAATCTGGTAAAGGGCACCAAGCGTAAGGTGGTGAAGTTTGGCCAGTCCATCAATCTGGGGAAATTCCGGGTGGAATTTATTAAGACAAACCATAGTATCGTGGATGCTGCGGCGCTGGCGATCTATTCGCCTGCAGGCGTCGTGATCCATACAGGAGATTTTAAGGTGGATTACACGCCGGTATACGGTGACGCCATCGATCTTCAGCGGTTTGCCGAACTGGGAAAGAAGGGTGTTCTGGCGCTGATGTGCGACTCCACGAACGCGGAACGGCCCGGCTTCACCCCCTCAGAAAAAACGGTGGGCAAGACCTTTGACACCCTGTTTGAAGAACACAAAAATACCAGAATTTTCGTGGCAACCTTTGCCTCCAATGTGGATCGTGTCCAGCAGATCATCAATACGGCCTATAAGTTTGGCAGGAAGGTGGCTGTGGAAGGCCGCAGCATGGTAAATATCATTGAGACGGCCAGAAACCTGAACTGTATCAGCATTCCGGACAACACGCTTGTGGAACTGGATCAGATGAAAAATTATCCCGACGAAAAGCAGGTGATTATAACCACCGGAAGCCAGGGAGAGAGTATGGCGGCGCTGAGTCGCATGGCCAACAGCATGCACCGTAAAATCACCATCGGACCGGGGGATACGGTGATCTTTTCCTCTAATCCCATTCCCGGAAATGAGAAGCCGGTTACAAAGATCATCAATGAGCTGCTGCGCAAGGGTGCGGACGTGATCTTCCAGGATGCCCATGTGTCCGGCCATGCCTGCCAGGAGGAGATCAAGCTGCTCTACACATTGATCCATCCCAGATATTCCATTCCCGTTCACGGAGAGTACAAGCATTTAATGGCGCAGGCCAAGATTGCCCAGAGCCTGGGAATCGATAAGGAGAATACGTTTATCCTGTCCTCGGGGGATGTGCTGGAGCTGGATCATGAAAGCGCCAGGGTGTCGGGAAAGGTACCCGTAGGGACGATTCTGGTGGACGGACTGGGCGTGGGAGACGTGGGCAACGTGGTGCTCCGTGACCGCCAGCATCTTGCGGAGGACGGCATTATGGTGGTGGTAATGAGCCTGGAGAGGGCCAGCGGCCAGCTGGTGGCCGGGCCGGATATTGTGTCCCGGGGCTTTGTCTATGTAAGAGAGTCCGATGAGCTGATCGAGGAGGCTCGGAGCACCGTGGACGAGGCGATTCAAAAGTGCCTTGACAAGGGGATCCGGGACTGGGGCAAGCTGAAAAACACTACAAAGGATGTTCTCAGCGATTTTGTGTGGAAAAAGACAAAGCGTCGTCCCATGATTCTGCCCATTATCATGGATGTGGATTAACAGCGCATGTCGGGGATTGTACTCCGCATTTAGGAGTATGGAGATAAGAGGTATGATATGAATAATCTGGATCAGGATACCGATAAATTTATTGAGACCATTCTGGCTACAGAGGAATACAGAAATTACGTGCAGGAGTTGGAGAAGGTAAAGCAGTATCCGGAGCTGAAAGCGCAGATCGACGATTACCGCAGGCGAAATTATGAATTTCAGATGAATATGGATAGTGACTTTGGCAAACTGAGCATGTTTGAAAAGGAGTACGAGGATTTCCGGGACAGTCCCCTGGTGGGAGATTTTCTGGCGGCCGAGCTGGGCCTGTGCAGGATGGTTCAGGAAATATATATGCGTATTGTTGAAGCATTGCAGTTTGAGTGATTAGCTTGCCGGGCGGATATGCCGGGCAGGAGAGCCCGGGAGGGCGTCTGGACAGAGGAGTACACATATGAAAGCATGGAATATCGTAGCCGCTGTAGTAGGGGCAATTATCAGGGCGGCAGTGGCCATAGCGGTGGTTTATCTGGTCTACCGGGGAGCGGTCATCTGCTATGATTACGGTTACCGCATCTTTACGGAGCCGGCAATTTCCTCCGGAGAGGGAAGGGCGGTGACGGTGGCAATCACAGAGGAGATGTCCCCCTCGGATATCGGGAATCTTTTGGAGAACAAGGGCCTGATACGGGATAAGAATCTGTTTGTGCTGCAGTATTATCTGTCCGAATACAGGAAGGATGTAAAGCCGGGAATTTTTGAGCTGAGTACCAGTATGACGGCAGAAGACATGTTGAAGGTAATGGCCGAGGCTACAGAAGATGAAACCGGCCAGACTGAGCAGTAGAAGCCGGAGACCGGCGGGAGCCTATATGGTCATTGACGAAAGAATGGCAGCCTTTATTGATTCCTTTGACAAAGGCAACTCTCCTTTTCTGGATGAGATAGAAAAACATGCGCTGGAGACACAGGTTCCTGTGATCCGCAGGCCCATGCAGAGCCTGCTGAAATTTCTGCTGACGCTTTTAAAGCCGAAAAGCATCCTGGAGATCGGGACTGCTGTCGGCTTTTCTGCGTTGCTGATGAGCGAATATGGGCCGGAGGGGTGTCATATCACCACTATCGAAAAGTATGAGAAACGCATTCCTGCAGCCAGGGAGAACTTCCGCAGGGCGGGAAGAGAAGGGCAGATCACGCTCCTTGAGGGAGATGCTGCGGATATTCTGGGACAGCTGGAAGGAAGCTGGGATATGATCTTTATGGATGCGGCCAAGGGCCAGTATATCCATTTCCTGCCGGATACCCTGCGGCTTCTGGCGCCGGGAGGGATGCTGGTCAGCGACAATGTGCTGCAGGACGGGGATATCATAGAATCCCGCTTCGCCCTGGCCAGGAGAGACCGCACCATACATGCCCGGATGAGGGAGTATTTGTTTGAATTGACGCACCGTCCCGGCCTTGAGACTGTGATCCTTCCCGTGGGAGACGGCGCTGCATTGAGCATTAAAAAGGAGATTTTCACAGAGGGGTAAAAATATGGCACAAAGACAAAAACCGGAGCTTTTGATTCCTGCAGGCAGCCTTGAGGTGCTGAAAACGGCGGTGATTTTTGGAGCGGATGCGGTGTATATCGGCGGGGAGGCTTTCGGGCTTCGCGCCAAGGCAAAGAACTTTTCCCCGGAGGAAATGGCAGAGGGCATTGCCTTTGCTCATGCCCGGGGTGTAAAGGTGTATGTGACAGCGAACATTCTGGCCCACAACAGTGACCTGGAGGAGGCCGGGGCTTATTTTCAGGAGCTGCGGGATATGAAGCCGGAGCGGTGTGACGCCCTGATCATTTCCGATCCGGGTATGTTCGCCCTGGCCAGGGAGGTATGGCCGGAGGCGGAGATTCACATTTCCACCCAGGCCAATAATACAAATTATCGGACATATCTTTTTTGGCAAAGACTGGGGGCAAAGCGGGTGGTGGCGGCCCGGGAGCTTTCGCTGGAAGAGATCCGGCAGATTCGTAAGGCGATTCCCGAAGATATGGAGATCGAATGCTTCGTCCATGGCTCTATGTGCATTTCTTATTCTGGGCGCTGCCTGCTGAGCAATTATTTTACGGGAAGAGATGCCAACCAGGGCTCCTGCACCCATCCCTGCCGCTGGAAATACGCGGTGGTGGAGGAGACGCGGCCTGGAGAATACATGCCGGTCTATGAAAACGAGAGGGGAACCTTTCTCTTTAATTCCAGGGATTTGTGCATGGTAGAGCACATTCCTGAGCTGGCGGAGGCGGGTATAGACAGCTTGAAGGTGGAGGGGCGCATGAAGACGGCGCTCTACGCAGCGGCGGTGACCCGTACCTATCGGAGAGCCATCGACGATTATTTTACATCGGAGGATCTCTACCGCGGACATATGAATTGGTACCGGGAGGAGATCGCCAAGTGTACCTATCGGCAGTACAGCACGGGCTTCTTTTTTGGAAAGCCGGATGAAAAAAATCAGATATATGACAATAGCACCTATGTGAATGAATATGTATATTTAGGGACGGTGGAGGAAGTACAGGCAGGACGCGTTCGGATCAGACAGCGCAATAAGTTCTATGCGGGAGAAGAGATCGAGGTCATGAGGCCGAACGGGGAAAACGGCGCGGCTTGTGTGAAAGCCATGTATAATGAGGCCGGCGAAGCCATAGAAAGCTGTCCTCATGCCGGGCAGACAGTATGGCTGGAGCTTTCCTGCCAGGCACAGGTGTTTGATCTGCTGCGTAAAAAGGCGTAAAGAGATAAGCGGAGATGTACGGCAGGCAGCAGGCGGGAAGTTACTTTTCACGGGCATCAGCTTACTTTGAACGGCGAAGCCGTGAAAAGTAACGGCGGGAACGCCGGAAAGGATCAGGGAGATGGAGAAAAGACAGAGAGCGGAAAAAAGAGGGCGTGTTTTTGCGCATATATTAACTGCGATATACGGGATCGCCTGTCTGTGGCTGTATTACAGGCAGTCTATAGCGGATCTGTCCGGCTCCGGTCCCCTGCCCTACCAATCAGACCTTCCTCTGCATATCAGCATGGTGATCCAGGACGGCTGGTATTACAGCTTTACGGCGTATGCTTATAAGGCGCTGTATGTGCTTTTTGGAGGGGGAACCCTGGGGATCGCATTGCTGCTGGCGGCGGTTTCTGCGGCCACCGTGTATGCCACGGAGAGGCTGATATGCTTTCTGGGAGGCGGGAAGGAAAGAAGCTGGACCACGCTTTTGCTTGCCCTGAGCCTGAATCTGGTGATGCCTGTATATGTGAGCTTTATAGGTGAGTTTCGGTATGTAAGCTATCAGTCTGCCAACATCTGGCATAATTCCACATATATCTGCATGCGTCTGGCGGCATTGGTGACCTTGCTCTGTTATTTCAGGCTGGAGAAAAAGTACAGGGAAGGGCTGACCTGGAAGGAGTGGGCGGTCTTTGCGCTGCTGAATATTATATGCACCGGCATCAAGCCCAGCTTTCTGCTGGCCTTTTCCCCTGTAATGGGAATTGCTCTTTTGGTGGATTTAATTCGCAGAGTCCCTCTCAGGAGGATATTGGTGTTTGGCTCCGCCCTGCTTCCCAGCGGGCTTGTGATTCTTTGGCAGAATGCGGTTTTGTTTGGAGAATCCACCGGCAACGGCATCAGCTTCCGGCCCTGGTATACCTTTTCCCTCCACGCAGGAGTTCCCAAGGCGGCGGTGGCCTGCTCTGTGCTGTTTTGCGGTCTGACGATTCTGGTTACCTGGAAAAGGGCGGTCAGAGAAAAGACATATCGGTTTGTAATCGGAATGACGGCGCTGGGATTCCTGGAGGCCTTGTGCCTGGCGGAAAGCGGGACCCGCTCTGTGGACGGCAATTTCCTGTGGGGCTATAGCTTCTGCCTGTCCGTGCTTTTTGCGGTCTGCGCCGTAAAGTGGCTGGAGATCCGGGGCGGAAAATGGCAGCTGGCAGTGAAAGCCGCGTTGGGGCTGGCCTATGCCTGGCATTTGTACTGCGGGATCTACTTCTTTGTGCGCCTTGTGGGAGGAGCCAGCTTTTGGATGTAAACAGCGTACAAAAAAATAAATGATTGTATTGCATATTGGAGCAGAATATGCTATCCTCATAACAAAGCATAAAGTTTCTTTTATCTTTGATACTTCTATCAATCATTCTTGATGTCAGAAAATCTATGCTTTTAAATCACACAACAACAAAATAAGCAG
>CAMWUL010000053.1 GCA_947177445.1 uncultured Lachnospiraceae bacterium
AACCATTTCGGTCAGTTCGTTATTAACTTAATGACATTGAGCCGTGAAAAGTAACCTTTCCTGAGTCGATAAAGTCTGTTATATTGTATTTAGTAACTGACAAGCTTTGTATAATCGTGTACAATTATATCCATGATTCCTGAAAGGAAATGATTGTTATGTCAGAGAGGGGCGATTGAAGAGGATGCTGCGTATTGCCATATGTGATGATGACAAAAGATTGCTGGAGGTCCTGGAGAGGGAGGTCAGGTCCTGGGCAAAGGAACGGCAGGAGATATGCAGTGTGGAACTGTTTATTACGGCGGAGGCCTTTCTGTTTGCCTGGGAGGAAAAGAAGGATATGGATGTACTGCTTCTGGATATTGAGATGCCGGGCATGGACGGGATGGAGCTGGCCAGACTGCTGCGTGGGAAGGGGGACCGCACGGGAATCATTTTTGTGACGGGGAACCCGGATTATGCGCCGGAAGGGTATGATCTGGAGGCGGTTTCTTACCTGGTGAAACCGGTGAAGCGGGAACGGCTTTGTACAGCTCTTGATCGGGCCAGGGAAAAGGCAGGCAGGGGGAATGCGATTTTGGCGCCGGTCTGTGCCGGAGAGCTGGAGCGGATATATGTGTCGGATATCTGTTTTCTGGAGGGAGCGGGACATGAGACAATTCTCCGAAAAAGAGACGGAGCGAATATTGTCTGCAAAGCCAGGCTTCAGGAGCTGGAGCAGGAGCTTCAGGAAAAATCGGAGGCATTTTTCAAGCCTCATCGCTCGTATCTGATCAGCCTGGATCATGTGGAGAGAATTACCAAAAAGGAGATTCAGATGGAGGGCGGAATATTGATTCCCATAGCCCGGGGAAAGTGGGAAAGCCTGAACAGAGCTTATGTACTGTATTTCAGGAATCAGTGCGCTGCCCTTTAACCGGGTGAAGAGCTGTATCGGAACAGGAAGTACCATAAAAATATTCAGTTGAGGGTGGTGAAAGGGTATGGGAGCAGGGGTGCCGGAAGCAGGAATTCAGCTGATATGGCTGGGCTTATATCATTATTATATTGAACAGATCAGTGAGCTGGAAAAAGGATATGCCAAGCGCGCAGTGGCAGGAATTCTGACATTGGGGGTATTGCTTTCCGCGCAGCCTTTTTTTCTTGGCTGGGGCGGACCCTGGCACAGGTTGGGAGGATGGCTGGTAATAACGCTGATTCTCTTTTTTTATGTGTTGTTTTATGATGCAAAGCCATTGGCACAGCAATGGTGGAGGGTGCTGGCTCCGGGGCTTATATTGTCGGTCTGCGTCATGGGAAGCGATGTCCGGACGCTGGTGTTGTGCAGCGGCGGGATTATGGCGGGATTTTTGCTGCTGCTGGAGGCTGCACGGGGATATCTGCGATGGCAGAGCGGGAGTCTGCAGCTGGCGGTCTATGGGCTTTTGACTTTCTATTTATGGCAGCTTGGGGGCGGGGCAGGGCCGGGACTTTTGGCCGGCATCCTCGGGCTGCAGCTTTTGCTGTTTTTTTCCCTAGAGGGTACGCTGTTTGTTTACCACCGGGGATTTGAAGCCCAGACGGAACGGTTTCAGAGGGATATCCTCAGTCATCAGTATGAAGAGATCCGGGAGATCTACCTGAATATGCGAAGCTGGCGTCATGATTATCATAATCATCTGCAGGTGATGAAGGCGCAGCTGGCCATGGGACAGGTGGCGGAAATGGGGAGGTATCTGGATGATCTGGAAAAAAATCTGGACAGTGTGGATACCTATGTGAAGTCCGGGAATCTGATGACCGATGCTATTTTGAACAGCAAGCTGTCGATGGCGAAGGAAAAGAACATCCGGGTGAACTGTAAGGCGGTGCTGCCGGCCCGGATACCCGTAGAGGATGTTGATTTGTGCGTGCTTTTGGGAAATCTGCTGGACAATGCCCTGGAGGCCTGTGATGAGCTGGAGGAGCAGTGCAGATTTCTGCGCATATACATGGCGGTGAAGGGGGCTCAGCTGTATATTTCCATTCAGAATTCCGCCAAGGAGGATCTGGACTTTAACGAGAGAAATTATATTTCGAAAAAGCGCGGGAATCATGGGCTGGGTATGAAGCGGGTCAAAGCGCTGACAGATCGGTATGAGGGATATTTGACTCTGGCCAATGAGCCGGGAATTTTTGCAGCGGAATTGACGCTGCCCTTGCATTTCACGTAAAAATTTAAGCATTTCATTCAAAAATCTCCCCGGCGGGAGATTTTTCCGTTACAGTCAAAACAGTCCGGCAGAGCCGGAGGCTATGTGATCAAGGAAGGAAAAAGATATGGCAATGAGTAAAATGAAGACAAAAAAAGAAGCAACACAAAGGCATTATTCCCTCTGGGATAATTACCGCACTGCTTTTTCCTGGGTTCGACAGATGGACGGGGCGGTATATTTCGCCCTTCTGGCAGGTGGGCTGGCGCTGGGAGTGCTCTGTCCTTTTCTTGGGATGGCCTTGCCCGGAGCGGTGGTGTATCTGCTGGAAAGCGGATGGCGGGCGGAACAAATTTTTCTTGCGCTGGCAGGCTATGTGATTTTGCTGCAGGGGCTGCAGACAGCAAGGAGTTATCTGGAGAACAGATGCTGGGACAGAAGATTTCTTTTTCGGATCAAAATGGGCCCCCAGCTTTTTGAAGCCGGTATGGATGCGGATTATCAGGATTTTGAGAGCAGGGAGGGGCAGAAAAAGCTTTTGGCGGCCAAAAGGAATATATATTCCGGAAATGCCAGAGGGATCGAAGCATTTTTAAAAGCGTTCCAGAATTTTTGGGTTCATTTTCTGGGGCTGCTTTTGTATTCTGTAATCATCGGCAGACAAAATGCAGGGATTTTGCTTCTGCTGGTGGGGCTTACCGGTGTATCGGCGGCTGTGCGTATCGTTTCCAGAAGGAAGGCGGTACCCTGGGACGAGGAGTACGAGAAGACGTGGGACGAATGCAAATATCTGGGCCGGGAGGTGCTGTCAGGAGCAAATGGTAAGGATATTCGTCTATATCATATGTGGAAATGGTTTTCCGAAGAATTTGAAAAGCTTCGGACCCGGCTGATCGGCTGGGGCGGCAGATGGTGGTGGTGCTGTAACGGCAGAGTGGAGATTGTGGAAAAAAGCATTGCTCTGGTGCGGGATCTGCTGATATACGGCTATCTGATCTGGCAGATGCTTCAGGGAAGCATGGAGCTTAGCCTGTTTTTGGTGGATATCGGAATCACAGCCGGATTTGGGGAATGGATGCTTCCCATGCTGGACGCGGTGACGGAGATTCTGGAAAACAGCAGATATATGGACGGCTACCGGGACTTTCTGGAATTTGCCGGAAAGAGCCATGGAGGAAGGAAGCCGGTGGAAAATCCGGGAGTCAGCCACGAGATCCGGCTGGAGCATGTTTCCTTCCGCTATGAAGGCAGTGAGGAGGACGTCATCCACGATTTGTCACTGACCATTGCAGCCGGGGAGAAAATTGCGCTGGTGGGCATGAACGGAGCGGGAAAATCTACGCTGGTGAAGCTGATCTGCGGGCTGTACCGTCCTTGTGAAGGCAGAATTCTTCTGGATGGCAGAGACATTGCCGAATTGTCTTTGGAGGAATACCGCAGAGAGTTTTCCGTAGTATTCCAGGATGTATTTGCCTTCTCCTTCTCCCTGTCGGACAATGTGTCCTGCCGGAAAGCACAGTTCACAGATAAAGAACGGCTTACCCAAAGTCTGAAAAAGGCTCAGCTGTGGGAAAGAGTACAGTCCATGCAAAAGAAAGAAGGAACCTATTTAAACAAGGACATTGATGCCGCAGGTGTGAGACTGTCCGGCGGAGAATTACAAAAGCTGATGCTGGCCAGGGCACTGTACAAGGACGGCCCGGTGGTGATCCTGGACGAACCTACCGCTGCGCTGGATCCTCTTGCGGAGAGCAGTCTGTATGAAAAATATCATGAGATGACTGGCGGGAAAACCAGTATTTTTATCTCCCACCGTCTCAGCTCCACCCGGTTCTGCAGCCGCATTCTGTATCTGGAGGGCGGACGGATCCTGGAGGAGGGAAGCCATGAAGAGCTTTTGGCCCGGCAGGGAGCCTATGCTGCCATGTATCATACCCAGGCCCAGTATTATAACTGAGAATTTGGACCGGATAGGCATATGGAAGTATTGATAAAGGGGTATAAAGATGGAAAACAGGATAACAAAGAAAGTAATTGACAAGGCAAGAGAGCTAATGGGAATTCACAGAACAGGGGTGCGGCTGTTGAAAATTGCGGCCAAAATCGATTCTTCGGCAATGCCTCTCGGTATGATCCGGGCGGTTTTTCAGGCTGTGAATACTTATCTGGGGCTGTTTCTTACGGCTCGTCTCATTGACAGTCTGCTTGCAGGGGATTTTTCCCGGGCGTTTTTCTTCGGAGGAATGACGGCTTTTACGGCCTGGCTGTTTGGTATGGCGGGGACAGTGTTTTCCGGACTTCAAAAGCGGTCTGCGGACAGATTTCTTACCGGTTTCTATATCATGCTTCGAAAAAAAGCGTTGTCTTTGGACTATGAGACCATGGAACAGCCCGGCACGGCGGATATGATTCTTCGTTCCGAACGGACGGCCATGATGTACGGCGGACTGGAGAGTATTATAAGAGTATATCAAGGTATGCTGGAAAACTTTTTAATCAGCGCAGCGGCGGTGGGAATGACGGCGGCGCTGTGCTTTTCCCGGGGGAGGGCACAAGAGGGTATGCTGGCCTTTGCGGCGCAGCCGGCGGTTTCGGCACTGTTTATGGCACTGATTTCTATTGCGGCGATCTGGGTGGACGCAAGGGGAAATAAAAGGCTGGAAGATAAAAAACAGGGATTTATGAGGGAACATACTGACGTTGAGGGAAAGCTCGGCTATCTGACCAGACAGATGCTGGAGGATTATCAGGCGGGAAAGGTGATCCGTCTGTATGACATGAAAGAGATGCTGCTGGATAATTTCAAGAAAAGCAATGATGAATCGTTGGCTTTTTTCAGAAGAATTAATGCGGCAGATGACCACAGAGAGCTGTTCCGGGGCAGTGTGAACAGCATATACATGGTATGTATTTATCTGCTTGTGGCGGTGAAGGCGCTGGCAGGAGCCATTACTGTAGGGGCTTTTACACAATATGCAGGTGCGCTGGCAAAGCTGGTAAAGGGTGTTCAGAACTTTTCCTGGATGAATTCCAGGCTGAAGCTGTGCGGCACATACATGGAAGATTTTCTAAAGCTTATGGATATGGAAAGCCGTCATGCCACGGGCAGTATTCCTGTGGAAAAGCGGTTGGATGGGGAGTATGAGATAGCCTTTGAGGACGTGAGTTTTCATTATCCGGGCAGTGAGGAAATGGTTTTGAAGCACGTAAGCTGCAGGCTCAATATGAAGGATAAGCTGGCGCTGGTGGGAAAAAACGGGGCGGGCAAGACCACCTTTATCAAGCTTTTGTGCCGGCTGTACGAGCCTGTGGAGGGAGTTATCACCCTGAACGGCATAGATATCCGCAAATACCGGGAGGAGGAATACAGGGAGCTGTTCAGCGTAGTATTTCAGGACTTCAAGCTGTTTGCATTTCCGGTGTGGTGCAACCTGACAACAGGCTGTGAGCGGCAGGATGAACGGATCTGGGACTGCCTGGAACGGGTGGGGGCGGACAGCCTGGTAAAGGACATGCCGGAGGGGCTGGACACCGTTTTATACAAAGATAAAGAGGGCGGTGTGGACATCAGCGGAGGCGAAGCCCAGAAGCTGGCTCTGACCCGGGCTCTGTACAAGGATGCGCCCTTTATGGTGCTGGATGAGCCCACCGCCGCCCTGGATCCTGTGAGTGAGGCCCAGATCTACCAGGGCTTTCACCAGATGGTGATGGATAAGACCAGCATTTATATTTCTCACCGGATGAGCAGCTGCCGGTTCTGCGATGATATCGTGGTATTTGACCAGGGCGGGATTGCAGAGAGAGGCAGCCATGAGGAGCTTCTGAGCCGGCAGGGGCTGTATGCGGAAATGTGGAATGCCCAGGCCAAGTATTATGCGGAAGAATTATAATAAACCAGGCCGCCTTGAATTGTTCTTGACAATTCGGGGCGGCCTGTGATATAGTGCAAGTGTATTAAGAGACTTAATACACTATGGATGAGAACAGGGAGGAGGGAGAATCCGTGATTCTGCTGGATTACAGGGATAAGAGGCCTATTTATGAACAGATCGTGGAGAAGCTGGAGCGGCTGATCGTGGGCGGCGCTCTGGAGGCGGATTCCAAAATGCCCAGCGTCAGGAGCCTGGGCATGGAGCTTGCGGTGAATCCCAATACCATACAGCGGGCATACAATCAGCTGGAGCAGGACGGCTATCTTTATACCGTGTCCGGAAGGGGAAGCTTTGTGGCCCCGGAGGGCGAATGGCGGGAGGGAAAGAAGGCTCAGGTTCTGACGCAATGGATCAGGATCACCCAAAGCGCCAGAGAGGCGGGGGTGAGCGCCGAACGGCTGACAGAGGAGCTTCATCGTATTTATGAGGAGGGAGAGAATGATCGAGGCAAAGGATATCAGTAAAAGCTTTGAGAAGATCAAGGCCATAGACAATATCAGCATCTGCATTGAGGATAGGCATGTATTTGGACTGATCGGAACCAATGGTGCGGGAAAGTCCACCTTAATGCGCATGCTGAGCGGGGTGCTGAAGGCCGACAGGGGAAGCGTTCTGATAGACGGAGAACCGGTCTACGACAACCCTTTGGCAAAGAGGCAGCTCTTTTATATTTCGGATGATCAGTTCTTTTTTAAAAGCGGCACGCCGAAAGACATGCTGCGGCTGTATCAGGCCTGTTACCCGGGGTTTCAGGCGGAAAAATGGCATGAGATGTTAAAAAAATTCGGCCTGGATGAAAAACGGAAGGTAAATACCTTTTCCAAGGGAATGAAGAAGCAGCTCTCCGTGATCTGCGGAATCTGCGCCAACACAAAATATCTGCTGTGCGACGAAACCTTTGACGGACTGGATCCGGTGATGCGCCAGGCCGTGAAGGCAATCTTTGTAAAGGAGATGGATGAGCGGGAGCTGACGCCGGTGATCGCCTCTCACAATCTCCGGGAGCTGGAGGATATCTGTGAATATGTGGGGCTGCTGCATCAGGGAGGGATTCTTCTGGAGAAGGATATCGACGATATGAAGCTGAATATCCATAAAATACAGTGTGTTATCAAGGAAACGGATATGCTGGAGAGGCTGAAGGCAGGGCTGGACGTAGTGACCCTTGAGAATCGGGGTTCTCTGTACACCGTCACAGTCCGGGGGGCCAGAGAAGATATTCAGGGCTTTATGGACCGGCTGGCTCCGGTGTTTTATGAGCTGCTTCCCTTATCCCTGGAGGAGATCTTTATCAGTGAAACGGAGGTGAAGGGGTATGACATCAAGAAGATGCTTCTTTAAATTCATGAAAGAGGATCTGCGTCATAAGGTATGGATGATTGTGCTGTCCTTTTTGGGAAGTCTGCTGACCGGCCCTGTGCTTTATCTGATCCTTCGTGGAAATTTTATGGACGAAAGAGTGCTGAGACAGGAAGGTTCCTGGTTCGCCTTCCGGAGTGCAGCAGAGAGAATCTTTGTGTTCTTTGGGCCGGGGCTCTGTATCGGAGGAGGACTGGTGGCGCTGATCGGAGCCGTTATTGTAGGGCTGTTTGGCTTCCGTTATTTATTCCATAAAAATATGGCGGACATCTATCACAGCATTCCCATGAAGCGGAGAGCCCTGTTTCTGGCGGGGTATCTGAACGGGCTTTTGATCTGGTTCGTGCCCTTTATGATCTGTTTTCTGATTACGCTGAGTCTAGGAGTATTTGACCTGGCCAGACTGAAAAAGCTCTGTCTGACCCTGCCGCCGCAGGCGGAGGTATCCAACCAGATCGTGGAAGCTTTGTCGGGAAGCAGGTTGATTGCCGAGACGCTGCTGACTGTGGGAGTATTGTGTATCTGTTTTTTGCTGGTTTATCACCTGGTACTGGCGGCGGTGATGCTTTGTGGAAATATGCTGAATACGCTTGCAGTCACCGGACTGCTGGGGTGCGGAGTCATTATGCTGTATGGACTGGTTTTATTGCTGTTTGAAAGCAGCATGGATACCTTTATTACGGACGCGGTCACAATCCACAGGCAGTTGATTTACGGATCGCCTTTGGTTTCGGCAGTCTGGCTGCTGATACGGCAGCTTGCCAGGGTGGAGGATGCTTCCTGCTTTATCGATGCAGTAAAGGTGGAGCCGGATTTTGTCTGGGCTGTGGCGTTGAATCTGGCAATAGCGCTGGCGTTGGGAGCCGCCGCGGTGTTTTTGTATGACAGGCGTCCCTCCGAACTGGCGGAGCAGGGAGTGAGAAACAGGCCTGTGAGATTTTTGCTCCAGCTTTTGGCCGGTATAATGGCCGGTATCAGCGGCTGGATGCTGTTTTACTTCGTAGTAGGCGACCTGGGCGGAGCGGCGCAGGGCTGGGGAACCTTTGGGGCGGTGCTGGCCTGCGTGGTAGTGTTCGGCGCTATGGATGTGATTTTTCGGATGGATTTTAAGGCGTTTGTTTCTCACAAAGCGTTTATGGGAGGCACCGTGGCGGCAACGCTGCTGCTGTGCTTTGCCCTCCACGGGGACTGGCTGGGCTATGACACCTATCTTCCGGAGGCGGATCAGATCGCCCAGATCGCCGTGCTTGACAGGAATTGTAAGGGATCGTATTACTCTTACTCTTCTCTGGGGATTCTGGAGGAAGAGAATCCTATGAATCGGATGCAGCTGACGGACAGGGAGACGGCATATGCATTTCTGAAGGAAGCCGTGGCTTTTGAAAAAGCCAGGGAATCCTCCGACGGAGAGGATGTTTCGGGCTGGGGATCCCTTCAGGATACCTTTCTGACGAAGGTCACATTGAAGGACGGCAGAACCTATTACCGTCGTTACATTGTCACCGATAAGAACTGCGCCGCCGCGTATGCGCTTGTGACTGACCGGGAATATGTGCAGGCGGTGTATGGCATTTCAGAACAGGAAATTCTGCCGGAGGAAGGATTTTCCGTGGTAAGAAACGGCCAAACCTGGTTCTTTGCAGGGGACGGCGAGGACAGGGAACTGCTTGACAGGATCTGTGAGGCATACGAGAAGGACATCAGAGAAAATCCCGCAGCCTTTATCGACCAGGGGGGCAGGCTGCTCTGTCAGGTGGTGATGATGGCAATGTATCCCCGGGATCCTCAGGCCAGAATCAGCTTTAAGCTGGATGTTTATGAGGAAATGGAAAATGTGACGGCCGTTCTGCAGGAAAGCAGTGCATGGGAGGCGGTCAGAATCATGGAAGCAGAGGAAATACAGCAGATTCATTTAGGATTAAATCGCACCTATGGACAGCTGGGAGAAGGGACCGACCTGGAGGATTTGGCCAGAGAGCTGTATGAGGTATATCCGGAGCCGGAAGCGGATTTGGAAGAGGGCGGCGCTTCCGGTATCGATAGGGCCGGCACCGATGCCATGTCTGCTCAGTCCGGGGAAAGCGTCCGCGTGGCGGAAAGAGAAAATCAGCCGGTGGAGGTGGTGGTGACGGATCCTGCACAGATAGAGGAGCTGTTGGGATTGTTATCCTATGCCCGGCCCATGGAAAACGGAATTTTTAAACCCTGGATGCTGGATGCGGTAACGGCTGTGGACAAAGAGGGCAATGAAACCATTCTGTTTATAGAGGAGGGGGCTTTGCCGGAAAAATATATTCTGCGGTTTGCCGGGCTGGGGACCGGAGCGGACGGGGGATCCGATTCCGGGAAGGCTGTGGACCAATGAAAATGCAGGCGAAAGGAGGCTGTTTGATATGAGGGAAGAATTTTTTGAGGGAAATATATTGACATATGGTGCAGGCGGCACATCCGAGGCTATGGAGTGCATGCTGAAGGGAAGCGGCTATGGCGTTGTGAAGACCGAGGACAGGAGGGAACTGTTTGCCGCCTCCCAAAGGGAGGACATTCTGCTGTTTCTGGTGTATTTCGGAGAAAAGCCCCGGGAGGGAACGGCGGCGCTGGAGTGTCTTACGCAGCTTCGCAGAGAGTCCCGAAAGCCTGTGATCGCGCAGCTGAGCGGGGGAAATCAAACGCTGGGAATTCTGGCCCTGAACGCAGGGGCGGACGATGTGCTGGATCAAAGGTGCTCTCTGCTGGAGAGCGTGGCCAGGGTGCAGGCGCAGCTTCGCGGCTACAGGCGTCTGACCAGGCGGCAGGAGGAAAAGCGGTATATGAAGCTGGACGGGCTGGAGCTGGACGATATGGCCCGGCAGGTGAGTGTCAAAGGAAACAGGGTGGATTTGACGCCCACGGAATATAATATTCTGCGTCTGCTTTTGGAGAGGCCGGGAAGAGTACTGTCCAACAGCCAGATCTATGAACGGATCTGGAAGGAAGCGCCCATCGGATCAGACAATACCGTAGCGGTGCATATCCGGCATATTCGGGAGAAGATAGAGGAAAATCCCCAGGAACCCAGATATCTGCAGGTAGTCTGGGGGCAGGGCTATAAGGTCTGCTGTTAGTTAAAAAGGGCCAAAGCCCTTTTGGCTTCACTCGGATCAGGCACTGCCGGTTGTGCTTTGTCTCAACGGTTTGTTGATTTACAGAGGTCTTGTCTCCAGGTAAAATATAGACAGCTTCTCGGAGGCGTCTTCCCAGGGGATTTTTCCAAGCCAGGTACGGGAGATGTCTGGGTGTCAGGAGTACTTTGCCAAAGAGGAGCCGCCGTGGGAAAATGCAAAAAAGGGAGGTATGACTTCGATGGAGCGGAGCATAGGAGAAATCATCAGCAGGTGCAGGCAGGACAGAAAGCTGTCACAGGAGGAATTGGCTGACAGACTGGGGGTAACGCCCCAGGCCGTCAGCAAATGGGAGAGGGGAGGCGGACTGCCGGATGTGGCTTTAGTGGGAGGAATCTGCCGGGTGCTGGGTATCAGTGCCGACGAGCTTTTGGGACTTGAGGAGAGCCGGGTGGTGGAGAGCGGTAATCCGGTTATGACCCGGGAGATCAAAAACAGTATGCTCTCGGAGCCTCTGATGATTCAGTTCGGTATAGGGCTGGTCCCCTGTTTTATGGAGGGGATGAAGACAGATTATGTGTACCAAAAGAGGAAGGAGCTGGTGTATGAGACCGGGATCCTGATGCCCCTCCTGCATGTGCGGGACCACGCGGCGATGGCGGAGATGGAGGTTCAGATCCTTTCCTATGACAGGGTACTTTGGCAGGAGACGCTGGAAAAGACGGACGAGAATACGTTTTATAATGTGATAAACAAAACGGTACAGCTGTGCAGGGAGCATTACCATACCATTTTGAACAAGCATTTGGTTAAGATTATGATTGATAATGTGAAGGAACAATATCCCGGAGCGGCGGAAGGGCTGATCCCGGAGCGGATCGGCTATCTGCAGGTAATGCGGAAGCTGCAGGAGGTACTGCGGGAAAGGGGAAATATCCGGGATATGCTTCATATTCTGGAGGAGCTGGAGGATATGCGGTAAAGATTTAAGGCTTGCCGCATACATCAGCTTGTGGAAAAAAATATATTATGCTAAAATAGGGGAGGCCATTTACAGGTACACCCCTTTTTTGTGCAGGTTTATGAGGAGAAAATACCGCGGCTTGGAATTTCGAAAGAGGCGGTAGAGACGTTGGAGTGCGGCGGTGCAAGGGAGTGGTGTGAAGGCAGCAGGAGGGTATACAATGCCCGAAAAGGCTTTGAGGTGATGAGATGGAATTAAAATGTTTTGCGCGTCCGCCGAAATTCAGAAATCGTTTAATCATGATGCTTCTGGGAGTTTTGGTACAGGGCTTCGGGCTGTCGGTGCTGATCAGGCTGAACCTGGGAACGGATCCCTGTACCAGCCTGACCCAGGGAGTGATCAACCATATACCCATAAGCTTCGGGACAGCACAGCTTTTGTGTCAGCTGGTGCTGTTTCTGTTTGTGATCCGGTTTGACCTGGGTATGATCGGCTTCGGTACAGTGGGAAATATGGTGTTTATGGGGTACATTGCGGACTTTTTCGGCTGGGTATGGACCTGTCTTCTTCCTCCGGGATTTTTTGAGAGCCGGTTTGTGCGGCTGGGACTTTTGGTTCCCGCCCTTATAGTGTTCATTTTTGGCGCGGCGGCGTATATGGCCGCAGGTCTGGGTACATCTCCCTATGATGCGGTTCCCTTTATCATAGCCGGACGGATGAAGGAACCCCGGGAGCACGCCTTTCGTTTTCGCAGAACCGCTGTTTTTTTCTCCAGGCATGGATCCAGGCTGTCCTTTCGGGGAGTCAGGATGATCTGGGATGTCTGCATTATGGCGGCGGGGGCAGTTTTGGGAGGCGATGTGGGAGCGGTAACCGTTGCGGCGGCCTTTTTTCTGGGGCCTGTGATTACATGGGTGGGGAAAAAGATGGAGCGGTTTATACGATAATGAGAGAAGTGCGATAGCCGGGGGAAAGAATGGAAGGGATATTATCAAATAAAGAAGCTTTTTCAAGGGCGGAGCGGCTGCTGGGGAGTAACGGAATGGAGCGGCTCGGGAAGGCCCGGGTGGCGGTGTTTGGTGTGGGCGGCGTAGGTGGGTATGTGGTGGAGGCTCTGGCCCGAAGCGGCGTTGGGACGCTGGACCTGATCGACAACGACAAGGTCTGCCTCTCCAATTTAAACCGTCAGATCATTGCCCTGCACAGCAGTCTGGGGCGGTACAAGGTTGATGTGGCCAGAGAAAGGATCCTGGATATCAACCCGGAATGCCGGGTAAATGTGCACAGAATTTTTTATCTGCCGCAGACAGCAGAGGAATTTGATTTCAGAGAATATGATTATGTGGTGGACGCTATCGACACGGTGACGGGAAAGCTGATGCTGGTTTCGCAGGCCCGGCAGGCGGGAACGCCCATTATCAGCTCCATGGGAGCAGGCAATAAGCTGGATCCTGCCGCTTTCAGGGTGGCGGATATCTATGAAACCAGTGTCTGCCCTCTGGCCAGAGTCATGCGCAGGGAATTGAAAAAGAGAGGAATTCCCGGTCTGAAGGTGGTATATTCCACGGAGCCGCCCATTGCCTTTGCAGGAAACGGGCAGGATCAGGAAGAGGGCAGTCCGGGAAGCGTTGCTTTTGTCCCTTCCGTGGCAGGACTGATTATAGCCGGAGAGGTGATAAAGGATCTGGCGGGAAAAGGAGAAGACGATGTATCAGATCATTGACGGAAAAAGAATTTCACAGGAAATCAAGGATGAGCTGAAGGAGAGAATGGAGGCTCTGAAGGCCCGGGGAGAAAGCCGGTGCCTGGCGGTGATCCAGGTGGGCAGCGACCCGGCTTCCAGCGTATATGTGGGAAACAAGAAAAAGGCCTGCGCTTATGTGGGAGTGGATTCTCTGTCCTATGAATTGCCGGAGAATACTGCCCAGGAGGAGCTGCTATCGCTGATTAGGGATCTGAACGGCAACAGCCGTGTGAGCGGTATCCTGGTGCAGCTTCCCCTGCCGTCCCATATCGATGAGGAAAAGATTTTGCTGGCCATTGATCCCCGGAAGGATGTGGACGGGTTTCATCCGGTCAACGTGGGAAACCTGAGCATCGGCAGACCGGGCTTTGTGTCCTGTACCCCGGCGGGAGTCATCCAGCTTTTAAAGCGTTCGGGTATTGAAATTGCGGGGAAAGAATGTGTGGTGCTTGGCAGAAGCAACATTGTGGGAAAACCCATGGCCATGCTGCTTTTGCAGGAGAACGGTACTGTCACGGTCTGTCATTCCCGCACCAAAAATCTGAAGGAGATTGCGAAGAGAGCGGATATCCTGGTAGCCGCCGTGGGCAGGCCCCGGTTTGTAAATCATGATTTTGTGAAGGAGGGGGCCGTGGTTATTGATGTGGGGATTCACAGAAATGAGGATAACAGGCTTTGCGGTGATGTGGATTTTGACAGTGTGGCACCCTGCACAAGCGCTATTACGCCTGTGCCCGGCGGCGTAGGCCCCATGACCATCGCCATGCTGATGAGCAATTGTGTGATGGGGGTACAGGAAATATAGCATTGGCAAAATAAAGATACGCAAAGCGTGTTTTTTCTATTGACAAATGGACGAAATGTGTTATTATATATTCATAAAGCATATTAATTTCTTGAAATTCATTGACTGGATTTTCTATTGATCACATATCTTTTCGGAAACTCTATGCTTTAAAATCCAACAAACAATAAAGAGGCAGGAGGGTTTCCGGGATATGGGATGCCTTCTGTCCGGACGGGAGGAAATTATGAAAAAACTGGAAGAAATGAATTTGGTGGATGACTTTCTGACGTACAGTCTGACAAGCCATAAAATCTATGGAGAAGAAGCGTCCCGGTATATCCTGGGATGCGTCCTGCAGCGCAGAATCGGACGTCTGACTGTGGTGCCCCAGCGGAGCTGGCCGGGAGAGGAACCGGGAAAGCATGGAGTAAGGATGGACGTATATCTGGAGGAAGAGGATGGAGAGATTTTCGATGTGGAGCCGGACAACAACAGCGGAGACAGTGAAGTGAAGGCTCTGCCCAGGAGAGTACGGTTTTATCATTCGAAGATTGATGCAGGAAATCTGGCGTCTGGGGAAGATTACAGTGTTCTTCGGAATGTGATGGTGGTATTTATCACTACATATGATCCTTTTGGATATGGCCGGATGATCTATACAGTCAGAAACAGCTGTACGGAGCTCCCGGAGCTTTCCTATGAGGACGGAGCGAAGACCATATTTCTGTATACCAGAGGAACAGAAGGGAATCCGCCCAAGGAGCTGAAGCAGCTTCTGCGTTACATGGAGCATTCCACGCAGGATAATGCCGGATCAGCAGGGCTTGCAAGACTGCATGAGATGGTGACAGAGGTGAAAAGAGACAGGGAAGTGGGGCTGGCATATATGAAAAGCTGTGAGATTGAGCGGCGCATACGGGAAGAGGGAAAGAAAGAAGGAATAGAGAAAGGAAGAGAACAGGGGAGGACGGAAGGAAAAGCGGAAAGTCTGCTTCTGCTGTTGAGCGATTTGGGAGAAGTGCCGGAGGATATGAGGAGCCGTGTGTTTTCGGAAAAGGATCCGGATGTGCTGAATTCCTGGCTCAGGGCCGCCAGGCGGGCAGAGAGCATGGAAGAGCTTGTGAAGGTTATTGTCAGATCATAACTATCCGGTCATGCGGAAATACATTGAAATCAAATATAAAATACTTGCAATCCTGCAATTCTATGGTACAATGAGTGGGACAATTGAATAATGAGAGGATTATCATGAATCGAAGAGGAGAAGAGCATAATGAAAACAGGTTTTCATTGGAAAAAGAAACTTTGCGGTTTCCTTTTTACGGCACTTCTGGCAACGGCTGTACTGGGCGGATGCGCAGACGGCACAGGAGAGTCTTCGGGGGATGATTCCTCTATGGAGTCCATGACGGAATCCGGGGCTTCTGTTCCAGAGGAAGTGCAGAACGGATCAGATCAGGGAAACTCCGTTGTTGTAGGCATACAACAGGATATTGACAGTCTTGACCCTCATAAAGCAACGGCGGCAGGAACTAAGGAAATTTTATTCAACATTTTTGAAGGCTTGGTAAAGCCTGATGAAAACGGCAACTTGATTTGTGCGGTAGCCAGCGACTACACGATCTCCGAGGATGGCTTGGTTTACACATTTATTCTGAGAGATAATGTGAAGTTCCATAATGGCAATGTTGTGACGGCTGAGGATGTAAAATACTCTCTGGAGAGAGTGTCAGGACTGTTGGACGGTACACCTCTGATGTCCACTATGAGCACGATTCAGGCCGTAGATATAATTGATGAAAAAACGGTTCAGGTAACGGTGGGCAGTGCGAACACAGAGCTGATTTACAGTTTTGTGGCGGCTATCATTCCCTCAGGCAGCGGGGAGGAGGCGGCGGCAGAGCCAGTGGGTACAGGACCGTTTTCTTATGTGTCCTATACGCCTCAGGAAGGGATCGTGGTAGAAAAGAATCCGGAATACTGGCAGGATGGGCTTCCATACCTGGATCAGGTTACCTTTAAGATCGTCAATAGTCCGGATACGGCTCTGCTGGAGCTGCAGGGAGGATCTATAGACATCTATGCCTATTTGACGGATTCTCAGGCACAGGCTCTGCAGGATACCTTTCAGGTGATTGCATCCCCGTCCAACGTGGTTCAGGCGCTGTTTTTAAATAATGCGGTGGAACCCCTGAATGACGTGAGGGTGAGGCAGGCGATCCTGTATGCTCTGGACAAGGACGCCGTCAATGATTTTGTGGGCGGCGGCAGCGGAGCGCTGATCAGCTCAGCCATGCTTCCTACTCTGCAGGATTTTTATGTGGATTTGAATGATGTATACGGTACCGGCGCCAATGTGGAAAAGGCAAAGGAGCTGTTGACGGAAGCAGGTTTCCCGGATGGCTTTGATCTGGAAATCGCCATTCCGTCTAACTATGAGTTCCACATGCAGACCGGCGAAGTGGTGGTGGAGTCGCTTAAGGCGGTGGGAATCAATGCAACGATTCAGGCTGTGGAGTGGAATACCTGGCTGGATGAGATCTATAACGGCAGACAGTATCAGGCGACCATCAGCGGCATTACCTGTGATATGACGCCGGGCTACCTGCTGAACCGTTTCCAGACTGACTCCAAAAAGAACTTTATTAATTTTCAGAGTGAAGAGTATGATGAAATCTATCAAAAGGCTCAGGCAACCCTGGATTTGAAAGAGAAGGCAGAATATTATGCCGAACTGCAGAAAATTCTGGTGGATCAGGCAGGGACGGCTTTTCTGCAGGTGCCTGCAAATACCACTGCCATCAGCAAAAAGCTGGAGGGCTATCGATTTTATCCTGTTTACGTGCAGGATATGAGCACAGTGCGGTTTGTGGAGGAATAATACATCAGGAATACAAGGGCTTGCGGATTAATAGTTAATACGCCCCTCGAAGGTGTGAAAGGAGGACGGCAATGAAATATATCGGTAAAAAATTAATCACTCTCATTATGACATTGTTTCTTGTTTCTGTTGCCGCCTTCCTTGCCTTTCAGATCATTCCGGGAGATGTGGTCACATCCATTCTGGGAACGGAGGCCACTCCCGAGAGAGAAGAACAGCTGCGCCAGGAGCTGGGACTGGACAAACCGCCGGTGGTGCGTTATTTTGCCTGGGCAGCTGATGTATTGCGGGGAGATCTGGGGGTCAGCTATCGGTATTCCAAAAACATGAACGAGATGATGCCTGTTGCGGAGCTGATCGGGGACAAGCTGCCGGTGACGCTATGGCTGGCGGCTGTATCAATGCTGTTGATCATAGGGGTATCTATTCCTCTTGGCGTGCTGTGGGCCAGGAGCAGCAATCACTTTCTGGATGGCCTGCTTGGAGTGATTACCCAGGCATCTATGGCGGTTCCTTCCTTTTTCCTGGGGATTCTGGTGACTTATTTGTTCGGAATCCTGCTGAAGCTGTTTGCCCCGGGAGGATATATCAGTTATCAGGAAAACTTTTCGGGATTCCTGGGATATCTGTTTTTCCCGGCAATGTCAATCGCTGTTCCGAAAATTGCTATGACGGCCCGATTTTTGCGGAATTCCATGCTGACGGAGCTGAGAGCGGATTATGTGAGGACTGCCTATAGTAAGGGAGCCACAAAGCGGCGGGTCATGTACAGGCATGTACTTCGTAATGCCATGATGCCCGTAGTTACCTTTCTGGGAATGATTATTGCTGAGATCGTGGCCGGCAGTATTGTTATCGAACAGGTCTTCAGCCTGCCCGGCATTGGGAGGCTGCTGATCAGCTCTATTTCCACCAGGGATTTTCCGGTGGTGGAGATATTGATCCTGTATATTACCTTTGTAGTGATTTTTGTTTATTTTTTGGTGGATATTCTGTATCGGGTGATTGATCCCAGGATCAGTGAGGCATGAAAGATGAAAAGAATTCGCAGCTTCAATGAGAGCATTTCAGGGAATAAATATCTGGCGGCGGGGCTGATCATGACGGGGCTTGCCCTGGTGATCGGAATTCTGGGCCTTTTTTGGACACCCTACAGCACAACGGCCATGTCGGCGGCTGAAAAGTTTGCGCCGCCCTCTATCCGCCATCTTTTCGGCACGGATAATTTCGGCAGAGATATTTTTTCGCGGGTTATGAAGGGCATGGGAACTACCATTGGGATCAGTGCGTTGGTGGTTTTCTTTTCCGGCACGGCGGGGATCCTTTTGGGAGCGATAACAGGATATTTCGGCGGACTGTTGGATGAAGCGGTTATGCGCCTTACGGATGCAGTCAACGGGTTTCCCAGTATTTTGATGGCGTTGGTGATTATCAGTATTTTAGGTAACGGAAAGCACAATGTGATTATTTCTCTGGGTATTGTATTTATACCCAGCTTTGTGAGGATCGTCCGCAGTGAATTTATCCGTCTGCGGGATGCGGATTACATTCGAAGAGCGAGATTAATGGGGGTGGGGAGACTGCGCATCCTGTTTGTGCACATTCTGCCGAATATTTTTTCTGTATTCTGGGTATCGGTGATGATCGGCTTTAATAATGCCATATTGGCAGAATCCGGTATGAGCTATCTGGGGATTGGGGTGCAGCCGCCGGATGCCAGTCTGGGTAAGATGCTTTCGGACGCACAGGGCTATCTGCAGTCGGCCCCCTGGTATGCGCTTGCGCCGGGGCTGGCTATCGTCTGGATCGTGCTGGGCTTTTCTCTGTTCAGTGAGGGAGTCAGGAGGTGCGGCGAATGATCAGAATTGAAAATCTTTCCGTGGCCTTTGACGGTGCGGAAGTGGTGAAGAATGTAAGCCTTGATCTGGTGGACGGAGAGGTTCTGGGTGTGGTAGGTGAGTCCGGTTCCGGAAAATCAGTGACGGCGTTGACCCTGATGGGATTGGTGAGTGAGTCGGCGCAGATTACTTCCGGAAGGGTTTTGTTTGACGATGTGGTGCTGCAGGAGGCGGGAAAGCCCCGGGACCAGGCTTTATATCGAAGGTATCAGGGAGCGCAGATGTCCATGATATTTCAGGAGCCTATGACCAGCTTGAATCCCACTCAGAGAGTGGGGCGTCAGGTGGAGGAGATGCTTTGGCTCCACGCGGAGCACAGGCCGCAGGGGCCCTGGAAACATGCTTCGGATGCTTTGCTGATGTCCGGGCGCAGAACCGGACAGAAGGAGGAATTTCGGACACGGGTGCTGGAGGCGTTCCATGCGGTAGGACTTCGGGACGAGGAGCGGGTATATGCAAGCTATCCGCACCAGCTGTCGGGAGGAATGCGTCAGCGGGTGATGATTGCCATGGCTTTGATCCTTCATCCCAGACTGCTGGTGGCGGATGAGCCTACCACGGCTCTGGATGTAACGGTGCAGAATCAGATCATTGCGTTGCTCCGCAAGATCAATTCCAAGCAGAATAATGCCATGCTGTTTATTACCCATGATCTGAATCTGGCCAGAAGGCTGTGCGGAAGAATTGCCGTAATGAAGGATGGGCAGGTGGTGGAGCTGGGAGAGACGGAGGAGATTTTCCGGCATCCCCGGCAGGAATATACAAAGCGCTTGATGGAGGCAGTGCCTTCCCGGATGAAGAAAAGGACATGGGCAGCGGGCATGACTCCGGACAGCTCTGTCCCTGTGGTCAGGGTTCATGATTTGTCGGTTTTTTACCAGGACGGGTCCAACAGTTTGTTTGCTCAAAAGAAAAAGCAGTGTGTGGTGGCGGATGCCAGCTTTGAGATATATCCGGGAGAGAGCCTGGGACTGGTGGGGGAGAGCGGCTGCGGAAAAACTTCTCTGTCTAAAGCCATATTGGGTATGAACCGGGATATCCGCGGAGAGATTGTCAGTAATACGATTCGGCCTCAGATGGTATTTCAAGATCCCTACAGCAGCCTGAATCCCACAAAAACCATTGGCTGGCTGCTTCAGGAGCCTCTTCGGGCGGCGGGGGCTTTGGATCAGTCCAAAGCCATGACAAGGGCGGACATGGAGGCAGCGGCCTATGATATGCTTCACCGGGTGGGAATGGAAGACAAATATTTTCACAGAAAGCCTTCTCAGCTTTCTGGAGGCCAGCGCCAGCGGGTCAGTATCGGGCAGGCGCTGATCACACATCCGGGTCTGGTGGTGGCCGACGAACCGGTATCTGCTCTGGATGTGACCATACAGGCTCAGATCATGGAGCTGATGCGGAGGCTTCAGCAGGAAATGAAACTGGCGTATCTGTTTATTTCCCATGATATCAATGTGGTCTATCAGATGTGTGACCGGATCATGGTCATGAAGGAAGGGCGGATCATTGAAGTTGGAGAGACAGAAAAGCTGTTCCGTGCGCCAAGAGAGGAGTACACCCGGGAGCTGCTGAGCAGTTCGTAAATGCCGGAAGATATTTTCCGGATGGTTTTCAGGCAAAAATCAATGTTTCCAGAGTGTGATGCTGCAGGCAGTTTCGGAGTCTGACGGTCATATCCCGAATACCTAAGCTCAAATATTCCTGCAGGGGCAGATTTCCGTGACAGAGGTGACCGGCGAAACGATTTGTCAGTCTTGCCATGTAATTTTCCAGTTCATCTCCGGCTGTTTTTTGCAGAATGTCTTCCAAAGCATCATATTCCCTCTGGACAAAACCGATGTGGTCAAAGGGCTTGTTCAAAAGAATGTGGCCGATCACGTTGGGCAGCACAATGCTTAGCAGATTTTCCGGCGGCAGGCTGGCGCCTGCGCAGGCGGCCTGCAGGACTTCCGAAACATAAAAGTGATCCAGCCCATGTAGAAACTCCTGTTCCAGGCAGATGCATCGGAGATAGGTAAGAATGGCATCGATACCGGTCAGAGAAAGGATATCCTTTAGGAGCGGGTAATCCAGGGTCAGCAGCGTCTCCTGAGGTGCGTACAGTGGATCATAGTTTTGCAGAAATTGTGGAATTCCTGTGGTGACGATATCCCGCAGATATGGAGAGCCATAGTCCTGAAAATCCGGGATCATTTGATTGTACAGCCGGCGCAGTTCCGCGGCCTTATCAAGAATTATGCGTCTGCCCGCCTCGCAGGCTTCATCGGCGGAGGGATTAATGGCCGACAGCATTCGGTCACCGGCAGATCTTTCATATGCCTGAATGCAATACATTACTGCTTCCATCAGTGACTGTGCCCTTTCATAGGAAATGGAAGAGTGTTCAAAGCCGGTGTATTTTTCTGCCAGCTTTGTCACGAGAGGAATCAGTTCTTCCGGTCTGTAAGATATATCATATTCCATATGGTCTTCCTTTAATCACTTTAGATTTTGCGGCGTTAGGGCATCATTATTATATCAGGCCGCCCAGAGCCTGCAGATATAGTTCTCTGCTCCATCGTTCCGCAATGTCAAATTGCGCCCATTCATTTCGCCCCTGAGTTTCGGTGAAGCCGGAATACCCGGCCCGGATAGCCTGAGCAAAAATATTCAGACAGGTGCCTTCCAGATAATCCAGATCGCCAAAGCATACATTTTCAAATTGTTCCTTCATAAACTCCAGAAGCTCATCGTCCGTGATTTCATCCAGCATTTCATTTTTGTATAGGAAAAAAATTTCCTGAAGCCGGACCAGGGTATCTGTATAATTGTCCTGGGTGATGTAACAGGAGTCACAGAAAGCCTGTATGATCTTAGGCAGTACTCCCTGGCCGAATTCCACCCGTCCTTCTTTTTTCAGTGTTTTTTTCCTTTCCTCAGTCAGAAGCTCCGCATCTTCTCTGCTCAGGGCAAGTCCGAACCTCTCAGTGTATTGATTTGTATCAAGTATCTGCTGAAGCTGAGTCTGCTTTGACATAAGCTCCAGCCAATTCCTTTGCTCCATATGGGCACCTCCTGATCTGTAGATTGGCATGTGTACTATAGCAAAAAGCCAGTTACCGTAAGCGGATTGTGCTATTCGTTACTTTTCACGGCTTCGCCGTTCAAAGCAACATGATGCACACAAAATGAGCCAAATTCGCTCATTTTGGCGCAGGCATTCTCGGGTTTTGCGTGCAAAATACGCACGAAAACACCTCGCGTCCCCTACCCGTGAAAAGTAACTGCTATTCAGTATAATCCACACATGAAAGACATACAAGACTTGTAATTTAACAGAATTTGTAGTATAATATATACAGACACAAAGAAGAAAGGTAAATATGGACATACTTTACCTCCCGGGGGCATACACTTTCAATGAAAATGAGAGAATGCCAAGAGCTTGGGGAGGTTTTTTGTGTTTGAACAGCGCAGTGTATCGGAAACAATCAGTCAATTAAAAACGGACGGTCAGGGAGGATTAACTTTTGCGGAGGCGGGCAGGCGGCTGAAACAGGACGGCAGAAATGAGATGAAGGAGGCCAGGAAAAAGACGGTAGTGGAGTCTTTTCTGGAGCAGCTGAATGATCCGCTGATTTATGTGCTGATTGTGGCGGCGGCAGTGTCGGTTCTGCTGAAAGAGGTCAGTGATGCCATTATCATCGGAGTAGTAGTAGTTCTCAATGCCGTAGTGGGAATGATGCAGGAGGGAAAAGCCAGAAGGGCGCTGGACTCTCTGAAAAAGCTGACCAGCCCGAAAGCCATGGTCATTCGTGAGGGCAGGCGGTTGGAAATACCGGCGGCGGAGCTGGTAAAGGGGGATCTGGTCTATCTGGAAGCCGGATGCCAGGTACCTGCTGATCTGCGGCTCACAGGCGCCTCCAATCTGAAAATAGAAGAATCGGCCCTGACCGGGGAATCCCTGCCCATGGAGAAGGACAGCTCCTTCATAGCTCCGGGAGACAGAACGGTTCCTTTGGGAGACAGACGGAATATGGCTTATATGTCAACCATTGTCACCTACGGAAGAGGGGAGGGGCTCGTGGTCTCCACGGGAATGGACACGGAGCTTGGAAAGATTGCCTCCATGATTACGGAGGCCCGGGAAGAACTGACACCTTTGCAGAAACGTCTGGGAGAGCTGGGAAAAGTTTTAAGCCTGTTATCGCTGCTTCTTTGTGCCGGGCTTTTCGCCATTGCGGTACTTCAACGGCGCAATGTGCCGGAAATGCTGATTACGGCCATTTCGCTGGCGGTGGCTGCCGTGCCCGAGGGACTGCCGGCAGTAGTGACGATCTGCCTGGCGTTGAGTGTCACCAGAATGGTGCGGGTGAATACCATTGTGCGCAGGCTTCCTTCCGTGGAGACATTGGGGGCTGTCAGCGTAGTTTGCTCTGATAAGACCGGCACGCTGACTCAGAACCGTATGACAGTGGAAAAATGTTTTTTGAATGGCAGGCTTCGAACCGCGGAGGAACTGCGTGTGCAGGACTGTCCTGATTTTTTTTACGGCTGTGTGCTGTGCAATGATGCCGAGATACAGCAGGGCAGCAGAATCGGAGACCCTACGGAGCTGGCGCTTTTGGATCTGGCCGGGAAGGCGGGGGTGGAGAAGAGTGAGCTGGAACAGAGGATGCCGAGAGTGGATGAGCTGTCCTTTGATTCGGACAGAAAGATGATGACTACTCTGCACAGGCAGGTTTCCAATGACAGAATGGGATATGGGGCACGAGGGGAGCTGAGGGCTGCGGAGGTGCGCAGTTTTACCAGACAATCATCTTTGGCGGTAATGGAAGCCGGAGCGGCAGTATCGAAAGTCGGAGCCGGAGGAGCAGATGCCGGAGGCAGAACGGTTGCCTACACCAAGGGAGCTCCGGATGAGGTTTTGAAGCGATGCAGCCATATCCTTACACAACAGGGAGTAGTCAGATTGACAGAGTCTCACAGGAGACAGATGAAAAAGGTTGTGGAGGAGCTGTCAGGGGAGGCGCTTAGGACCCTGGCTGTGGCCATGAGACCCGGCGCTGCGGCTCCAAGGGAAGAACAGCTGACCTTTCTGGGAATTGTGGGGATGAAGGATCCTGCCCGGCCGGAGGCGGCTGCGGCGGTGGCTGACTTTCGGGGGGCAGGAGTCACTACAGTGATGATTACCGGCGACCATGTGGATACGGCGTTTGCCATCGGTAAACAGCTGGGTATTGTTCAGACTGCGGCGCAATGTATGACAGGGGAAGCCATGGAAGGGATGACGGACGCAGAGCTGGCTGACAGGCTGGCGGACACCCGGGTCTTTGCCAGAGTTTCACCGGCCCAGAAGGTGAGGATCGTGGACGGGTTCCGGAGCAGAGGAGAGATTGTGGCCATGACCGGGGATGGGGTCAACGATGCGCCTTCCCTGAAGAAGGCAGATATTGGGATCGCCATGGGGCTGTCGGGTACGGATGTGGCCAGACAAGCTTCCGACATGATCCTGACCGATGATAATTTTGCAACTATCAGAAGGGCCATAGAGGAAGGACGGGGAGTTTATGAGAATATCAGAAAATCGGTGATATTTCTTCTTTCCTCCAATCTGGGAGAGATCATCACCATGTTCCTGGCGGTGGTATGCGGATTAGCTGCGCCCTTGAAATCCAGTCATATTTTATGGATTAATCTGATCACGGATTCCCTGCCGGCGCTGGCTTTGGGAGTGGACAAAAATGATGGAAAGAGTCTGATGCGGCAAAAGCCCAGGAAGGCCGGCGAAAGCCTTTTTGCCAGAGGAGGCTTGGCCTGCACCTGCTTTTACGGGGCATTGATCGCCGCAGTAAGTCTCACGGCCTTTCTCATGCTGCCCTGTGCGCTGCTTAAGCTGGATGGCCTGGAGATCAGCCTTGCCCGGATATCCGCTATCCTTCGAAATCAAGAGGTGCTGGCAAAGGCTCAGACCTACGCCTTCACCGTTCTGGGTATGAGTCAGCTGTTTCACGCCGTAGGCATGCGAGATGCGGGAAAATCCTTTTTCCGGATGAATCATCTTGAAAATAAGCTGATGATACTTGCCTGCATATTGGGATTTTTACTGCAATTTGCAGTGACAGAGGTTCCTTTTCTGATCAATGCATTTGGTACTTCTCATTTATCAGGGCAGGAGTGGCTGCGTCTGAGTCTGCTGGCCGCTGCACCTCTGCTGGCCCACGAGGTGATTGCACTGTTTGCAGAAAAGAGCAGATAAAGTCCGAGATACAGCGGAAAAAGGCAGGAGAGCAGGAAGTGATGGAATACGACAGAGGGCAGCGGCGGATGTAAGCTTTGAAGGAAAACGGTGTAAGGCCGGTAAAGACCGGAGCCGCCACACGTTTGAATTCACTGCTCCGCCGCAAATATTAATACTGCGCTGTTTGCACAAAAACCCGAGACAGCACGCGCTGGGCATCAAGTTGCTTTGAGCGGCGAAGCCGTGAAAAGTAACAACTTCAATTAGGCTTTTGGGAATAACTCCAAAAGCCTGCTATACTTTAGCCAGG
>CAMWUL010000054.1 GCA_947177445.1 uncultured Lachnospiraceae bacterium
TATAAAGTTTTTTACGATATTCCTTACCATCATTTACTATTGGGCTGAAAGTCGGGTGGGAATCTCCATATGTGAAAGAGATAGTACTTTTATCAAATTTATTTATATCAATTTTAATAAATGCACTGTTTTCAAACCAAGAAGCCAGCCAAGGACTATGTTCAACCACCATGTAATGCGGAGCCTGTCTTTGTATATTACCACCTTTTTTCATAAACTCGCATCTTAGGATATCTTCATAATGATGTCTTAATTCCATATACTGGGTTGTTCTTTTGGCGCATTGGGTATCGGGTTTTTTTGAAGCAATATCCTTTAATATTTTTCCGGCTTCTTCTATAGAAACATCTGATAAATTAAGGAATGGTTTCATGGAAGCATCGTAATAGTGGTATAAAAACATTTTTAATCTCCCTCCAAATTAGGTATAGAATAATTTTATCACATATAGAGGCAAAAAACTACTTAGTAGTATGTTTTACTGGAAATATCTTGAGATGCATTAAGTATATATTTTTTCAAGGGAGTTTTGGTGCAAACAATCAACTTTTTCAAGCGACTTTTTTGAAATTCTACTATTTTTTCTTTTTTTAAAACCTTTTTTCCAGATAACAGGTTATATTAAGTGAAAAGAAATTTTCGGGGTGGTTCTGATCAGCCTCGGGAACTGTTTCTCAGGAAATGGAAACGGACAGATACAAAGGAGCCGGCCTTGGACGAACGAAAGTGGATTCATGCCATACAGAGAGGAAATAAGAAATATCTTCAGGACATTGCAGAGAAGTATTATGACGATGTCTATTGTTTTTGCGCCTATCAGACCGGAAGCAGGGAGGCGGCTTATGATCTGGCACAGGAGACCTTTCTTCGTTTTATACGGTATGTGGAAGGCTATCGCTATAAAAATCTCAAAGGCTATCTGCTGACCATTGCCAGGAATCTGTGTAAAAACTGGTACAGAGAGCAGAGCAGGGAAATGGCTTTGGTGTCCCGGGGCTTCCGGGGAGCGGTCAGGCTGCCTGGGAAAGCGGATGGAACGGAAGAGGGAGAAGACAGCCGTGGAAAAGAGAGCAATTGTGGAGGGGAAAGCAATTGTGAAGGGGAGAACAATTGTGAAGGGGAGAATAATTGTGAAGGGGAGAGCAATTGTGGAAGGATGAGCAGCAGCGGAAGCTGGGAAGGGGGCTGGACGAAAGGGCTTGAAAACCTGGTGGATGCAGGGCAGGATGGGAATTCACCGGAGGAGCAGCTGTGGAGGAAGGAAGCCTCTGCGCTTTTGACGGAGGCATTGGAAGCACTGCCAACCCAGCAGAAAGAGGCTATTTTACTGCATTATTTTTATGATTTAAAATACCGGGAGATCGCCCGTATTACGGGAACCAATACGGCCACGGTAAAGTCCCGTGTGAAACAGGGAACGGACAAATTGAGGAAGCGGCTTCGAAGGGAGGATTTCTTTGATGCATGACAGAAAAAATGGGAGAATTTCAAAGAGTGAGGACGTATTGTCCGGCTTAGAGGCCTGGAGAATACTTCCGGAAGCTGAAAAGAGGCAAAAGGCCATGGAGGGGATAGACCGGAAAATCCGCGAAAAAAGGATTATGTACAGCCCTTCGCCTGTCCGGCTTTTCCTGATACAGCTGCAGTATATTCCCTTTGCCTTCTGGCTGTCTCAGGGGGCGGTCCTGGTGTCGGTGGTATTTCTGCTCTGCAGAACCACACTTCAACAGGGGGGGGTTATGGATTATCTTTGGTGGGGTTCGGTGGCGGCAGCCTGGATGGGACTTATGGCCTGCGGCGGGCTGAACCGTCACCTGGCCCGGGGGATGGTGGAGCTGGAACAAAGCTGTTACATTAACATGCTGCAGCTTTGGACCATGCGGATGATTTTGTCGGGATGTATGGATATGGCCATATTGTGTGTCTGCAGCGGTGTCGCTGCCTGGAATACCCGGGTGCGGCTGGTGAGGATTCTTCTTTATCTGCTGGTTCCTTTTGTGCTGTCCAATGCCTGTTATCTGATTTTTCTCACATCGGCCAGGGGAAGGAGAACACAGTATCCCCAGATTATTATAGGAGCGGTCAGCGGTGTCATGGCGATGACGCCCAGGCTTTTTACCGGGATATACTCACCGGACTGTCTGTGGGTCTGGCTGATACTTCTGACAGGAGGAGTGTATCTGTGGGTGGAGCGGCTCCGTTGCTGCCGCAGAAAAATTGCTAGAGGAGAAATGCTATGCTGGAACTGACCTTAAATAAAATAACAAAAAAGTATGGTAGAAAAATTGCGGTGGACCATGTTTCCTATGAGTTCAGAAAGGGTGTATACGGACTTTTGGGAGAAAACGGCGCGGGAAAAACTACTTTACTCAGAATGATCTGCGGCTTGCTGGAGCCTTCCGATGGTGAGATCCGATGCAGCGGTGACAGTGTGGACCGGATGGGGGCCCAATACCGCAGACTGTTAGGCTATCTGCCCCAGGAATTCGGCTACTATCCCGAATTTACGGCCAGAAAATTTTTATTGTACATGGCGGCGCTGAAGGCTATTCCGAAAGAGCTGGCGGTGGAAAAGGCGGAGGAGCTGCTGAAGCTGGTGGGCCTTGAACAGGAGCAGAACAGCCGCCTTAAGACCTTTTCGGGAGGCATGATCCGGCGGCTTGGAATTGCCCAGGCTTTGCTGAATGATCCAGAGATATTGGTGCTGGATGAGCCCACCTCCGGATTGGATCCAAAGGAACGTATACGGTTTCGGAACATTATCAGTGAACTGTCCAGAGATCGTATTATTCTGCTTTCCACCCATATTGTGTCGGATGTGGAATATATTGCCGATGAAATCCTGCTGATGAAGGGAGGGGAACTGATCAAAACCGGAAGTATGGAATGGCTGGCGGCCCAGGTGAGAGGAAGGGTATGGGACTGCTGTGTCAGGCCGGAGGAAACGGAAAACTATCAGGCCCATTATTCCGTGAGTAATCTCAGGAATACAGATCATGGCGTCAGGCTGCGCATTGTGGCGGAGGAATGCCCCGGACCGGGGGCAAAGCCTGTGGACCCGGATCTGGAGGATGTTTATCTCTACTATTTCAGGGAGGTATAAATATATGCTTAAGGCGGAATTATATCGGATTTTTTCCAGGAAAACGGCGTTGGCCGGCATGCTTATTCCCATATTGTTTGTGATTTTCTTATATGGAGGAATTTCTGTGTGGGAGGAGGGAGTTGTAGACGAGGGCCGGGTATATCAGGGAGGAGAGGCTATTACCCGGGATCAGGAGATTGCAGAGGAGTTTGCAGGAACCCTGACGGAGGAAACCGTAAGGGAAATCTGGAATAGATATGGCCCCTCTATGATTTATCAGAACAGGGATACATCCCGGGAAAATCTGGAGGCGCTGGCAAAGATCGGTAAAAATGACAATTTCTGCAATCGTTTTGTGACTCGGCTGTTCTGTCGGGAGGAAAGAGGGGAACAGGGAGAAATTACGTATGTTTTGCAGGAGGATCTGTCGGAAAATAGGATGCTGCAGGGAGAATATATTTTTGGTTACACGGGTGAGGGATGGAACTGGTATTGGGACAAGTTTTCTGTGGCATTTGTACTTGTCTGTATTGTGATTATCGTGTCGCTTTCTCCTACGTTTTCAGAGGATTATGTCTGCCATACGGCGGATGTGCTGCTTCCTGCGGCAAAGGGAAGAATGGGGCTGTGGCTGACCCGGATTTTGGCCGGAACAATATATTCTTCTTTATACTATTGGCTGATTATGGGAATCCTTCTGATTCAGCGGTTGATTTTCTACGGCGCCGGGGGTCTGGCGGTAAGCAGCGGCCTTACAGGAAGTCTTGTTGTCTGGGGAGAAGAGGCGATTCCCCTATGGAAGACACTGACGCTGATGCATTTTTGCGGCTGGCTTTCTGTAATTTTTTTGACGTGGATGGTTCTGGGACTTTCTGCCAGAGCCAGGCAGACCTTTTCAACGCTGATGTGGTCGCTGCTTTTGTACCTGGGGCCCTTTGCCGCAGTAAGAATTATTTTGGATCAGCTTCCCATGGTGTTTGTAAATCGACTGGTTCATTATATTGTTTATAGTATGCCGTTGACATATGCGGGAATGGTGCTGCAGTCTCCTTTGTCGGGAAGACGGTTTCTGACGGGAATGGCCCTGGCTGCGGCGCTGCTGGCAGCAGGATGGGGCGCCCGGGGCTGGTGCAGACATCAGGTGGATCGGTGAGACGTAACCGTCAAGATTGCGGATATTGACTCTATTCATCATTGGGAGTATAATGACTCCGAAAAAATGTGCAAATATACGTTTGATCGTAATGGAGATGTTGGAATGCTGCCCTGACGCGGGTTAAACAGGACGTTACAGCAACAATCGGGGTATCACTTGTGGAGAATAGGGTGTGTTAATCAAAATGACAGACTTGGAATTAAGAAAAAAAGCTTCCGAAATCGTGGCTCAGTTTCGGGATAAAACAATATCGGATGAAGAAATTATCCGCCAAATCAAGGAGGAGCCGGAACTTGTCCATGTGAAATGCCTGTCAGGTGCAAACCTGTTCCTTGATGCGGTGCTCTGGGATCGCTTTTCCATTGCGAAAGCCCTCAGCGAGATGGGGGCCGATATTCATTGGACCTGTGAGGCGAGCATGATCCATGGGAACGCACTGGGTGTGGCCAGATCTCCCCAGCAGGCAGATCAGCTTCTTGAGTGGGGAGTTGAGATCGAGCGGAACCTGTCGCCCCTGATTTCCAAACCCTTCAAGAACCCCGCAATCGTGGCGGCGGAGCACAACGACACTACTATGCTGCTCTATTGGCTGGGGAAGCAGAGGGAGCTGTTTGCGGACGATCCGGGTTATGTGGGAGAGGTCTTTTACGCAGCCATCTATAGGGTATCCATAATGAACCAATACAACATGCTCGCCTGCGTCATCGCCGATGACGAGTTGTTCGGCATTCTCAAAGAGATCTATGCCCAAGTGGATGACGGGGAGTCTGTCCGCCTGTATCTCAGCGCGTTAAGGCACATCAAAGATGAGAGTTTAGATGTCAGAAAAAAGGAGTTACGCAAGATATTGAATGCAAAAAAGAAGGAACTATCTTCTACAACATAACTTCCCATGTACTTTTTGTGCCTGCGGCGTTCTTCGTTGCTCATAAGATGGCGTTCTCTGCCAGTTCACACCGCGCCATTCGCAAAGGCGTGCCTGCGGCACTCTCCGCCGCTGCGCGGCTATCTTTGCTCATAAAATGGCGCTCCCTTCGTTGCCGGCAGCAGGCACAAAATCGCATGCGAGCATGCATTTTGTGTCCACCGCCGGCAACGTGTGAACTGGAGGTAACATTTTGACAGGTTCTAAAAACAAATGGGTGTGGTAATTCATTTGTTTTTTTTGTATAATGTGGCTATCTCGGAAATGTGAATGGATAGTTGCGCGGGCGGATTGCATTGCGCGGAATGGAGAGGGTATGAAGGATATTATTTTAAAAAAATTTACAGAGGTTTTTGGGGATGCGGATGGGGCGAAGGTCTATTTTGCACCGGGGAGGGTGAATCTGATCGGTGAACATACTGACTATAACGGCGGGCATGTTTTTCCCTGTGCGCTGACTATCGGCACCTATGGTGCAGCCCGAAGGAGAAATGATAACAGGCTTCGTTTTTATTCCATGAATTTTGAGAAGCTGGGGGTGATCGAGTCTACTCTGGAGGATCTGGTGCCCTCTGAGGAGGCGCGTTGGACCAACTATCCCAAGGGGGTTATGTGGGCTTTTGGGGAGAAGGGAATGAAGGTGCCCTTTGGAATGGATCTTTTGCTGAACGGAAATATTCCCAATGGTTCCGGGCTTTCCTCTTCCGCTTCTGTGGAAGTGCTGACCGGATTTATTCTGCGGGATTTCTTCGGCTTTGAGGTAAGCAATCAGGAGCTGGCGCTGATCGGCCAGTTTTCGGAGAATAACTTCAACAAGGTAAACTGCGGCATCATGGATCAGTTTGCCATTGCCATGGGGAAAAAGGATCATGCTATTTTCCTGGACACGGCGGATTTGTCCTTTGAATATGCGCCCATGGTTTTGGAGGGGGCAAAAATTGTCATTGCCAGCAGCAACAAAAAGCGCGGGCTGGGGGATTCCAAGTATAATGAGCGCCGCAGTGAGTGCGAGACTGCCCTGGCGGAGCTTCAGAAGGTGACGCAGATCAGTACTCTGGGGGATCTGGATGAGGAAGCCTTTGAAAAGTACCAGTCTGCCATTGAGGATGATATTCGAAGAAAACGTGCCCGGCATGCGGTTTATGAGAACCAGAGGACGGTTCGGGCGGTGGATGCGCTGAAGGCCAATGACGTGGAGCTGTTTGGGCAGCTGATGAACGCCTCCCATGTATCTCTGCGGGACGATTATGAGGTGACGGGCCTGGAGCTGGATACTCTGGTAGAGGAAGCCTGGAAGGTTCCGGGGGTTATCGGTTCCCGTATGACCGGCGCAGGGTTCGGCGGGTGTACCGTCAGTATTGTGAAGGATGAAGCCATCGATGGATTTATTGAAAAGGTGGGAAGCGCGTACCGGGAGAGGATCGGATATGACGCGGATTTCTATGTGGTAGAGATCGGCGACGGTCCCCGGGCGCTTTAGAGCCCATTGACTCCCACCGGCAATGAGCAGGGCCGATGAGAGTGCGGACTTTACCGGTATTAGAGTGCAGAGTGTCATAAAGGAGAGGGCGTGGCTATGGAAAGGATTCAGTCAGATATCAGAAAATTAATTTCCTATGGGGTGGGCACCGGCCTTGTGCCCCGGGAGGATGTGGTCTATACCACCAACAGACTCCTGGAGCTTTTTGGCCTGGAGGAGCTTCAGGACGAAGAACAGGGCGGACAACAGGATGAACAAGGAACGACAGCCATGGAAGCGGAGGAGCTGGAGGCGGTTTTGGGACGCATGTGCAGCTATGCATATGAAAAGGGCATCCTGAAGGAAGACAGTGTGACATACCGGGATTTGTTTGACACCAGGATCATGGGAATGCTGATGCCCAGGCCCAGCGAGGTGATCCGCAGATTTCATGAATTATATGAAACCGAATCCCCGGAGGCGGCCACGGATTATTATTACAGGCTGAGCCAGGATTCGGATTATATCAGAAGATACCGGATCCGCAGGGACATGAAATGGATCGCACCCACGAAATACGGGGACCTGGATATCACCATCAACCTTTCCAAGCCGGAGAAGGATCCCAAGGCGATTGCCGCGGCGAAGAATGCAAAGCAGTCCGGCTATCCCAAATGTCTGCTGTGCCGGGAAAACGAAGGATATGCAGGCCGTGTGAACCATCCGGCCAGACAGAACCACAGGATCATTCCCGTGACCATAGCGGGAAGCCAGTGGGGATTTCAGTATTCGCCCTATGTGTATTATAATGAGCACTGCATTGTATTTAATTATCAGCATGTACCCATGAAGATCGACCACGCCTGCTTTGCCAAGCTTTTTGATTTTGTGAAGCAGTTTCCCCATTATTTTGTGGGCTCCAACGCCGATCTGCCCATTGTGGGAGGCTCCATTTTAAGCCATGACCATTTTCAGGGCGGGCACTATGAGTTTGCCATGGCCAGAGCACAGGTAGAGAGGAGCTTTCATGTGAAAGGCTTTGAGGATGTGGACGCAGGGGTGGTGAACTGGCCCATGTCGGTGATCCGTCTCTCGGGAAAGGATGCGGACCGAATCATAGCCCTGGCAGATGTGATCCTTGCCAAATGGCGGGAATATACGGATCCGGAGGCTTTTGTCTACGCATATACGGAGGGTGAGCCGCATAATACCATCACGCCCATTGCCAGAAAAAGGGAAGAAAACTATGAGCTGGACCTGGTGCTTCGCAATAATATTACCACCGCGGAGCATCCTCTGGGAGTGTATCATCCCCATGCAAAGCTTCACCATATCAAAAAAGAAAATATCGGTTTGATCGAGGTCATGGGTCTGGCTGTGCTTCCCGCCCGGCTGAAGGGCGAAATGGCCCGGCTGAAGGAGGCGGTTCTGGCAGGCAGGGATCTTCGCGCCGACGAAGAGCTGGAGAAGCATGCGGATTGGGTGGAAGAGTTTTCTGCCAGATATGACCGGATCGACAGCTCCAATATAGACGACATTATTCAGAAGGAGATCGGCCTGGTATTTATGGAGGTTTTGGAGGATGCCGGTGTGTACAAGAGGACGCCGGAGGGCCAGAGGGCCTTTGACCGGTTTATCGAAAGCCTTTGAGAAGGCCTTTATGGAGCTGAGAGAATATGAGGAATGAGGAGAAGAGTGAAATTTCCGGCCCTGAGCATGGCGGAGAGACCGCAGGCCGCCGGTTTCTGCTGGCGGCAGTCAACGCAAAGTTTATTCATTCCAATCCTGCCATATACAGCCTGAAGGCCTATGCGGGGCAGGAGCTGGAAGACTATGTGGAATTGGCGGAGTATACCATCAATCAGCCCATGCAGGATATTCTGAGGGACATATATGTGAGGAAGCCGGATGTGGTAGGATTTTCCTGCTATATCTGGAACCGCAGACTGATCGGGGAGCTGGTGACGGAGCTCCCCAAGCTTTTGCCTGAAACGGATATCTGGCTGGGCGGTCCCGAGGCGGCCTGCAGCGGAATAGAGCTGCTGGATCGATATCCGTATCTTACGGGTATCATGACCGGAGAAGGCGAGGCCACCTTCCGGGAGCTGCTGAAATATTATATTGAAAAGTGGGAAAAAAAGCAGAAGCGGGGAAGGCCGGATCCGGAAAACGACGAAATACAGAAGATCCGCGAAAAAACGAAAGCCTGCAGAGAGGACGAAGGGCTTCAGGCTATTTCGGGGCTCTGTCTCAGATCGGGGAATACGTCTCCCCGGCCTTTGCTGGAGCTGACTGACCTCCCTTTTCTTTATGAGGATATGGCTCCCTTTGAGAATAAGATCATTTATTACGAATCCGGCAGGGGCTGTCCTTACCGATGCAGCTACTGTCTGTCTTCCCTGGATAAATCGGTGAGACTGCGGGATATTGCCGTAGTGAAGCGGGAACTGCAGGCTTTCCTGGATCAGGGAGTCAGACAGGTAAAATTTACGGACAGAACCTTCAACTGCAGTCATGACCATGCCATGGAAATTTGGAAGTATATTCTGGAACATGACAATGGTGTCACAAATTTTCACTTTGAGATCTCCGCAGATCTTCTCAGGGAGGAAGAGATCCGGCTGCTTAGCCTGGCCCGTCCCGGACTGATCCAGCTGGAGATCGGAGTTCAGTCCACAAACCCGGAAACGCTGAAGGCGGTTCGACGGTTTACGGATTTGGACAGGCTGGAGGAAAACGTGGCGGCCCTGGGGCGCGGAGGAAATGTGCACCGGCATCTGGATCTGATTGCCGGACTGCCCTATGAAGACTATGAAAGCTTTCGAAATTCCTTTGACCGGGTATATCGGATGAAGCCGGAGCAGCTGCAGCTGGGTTTTTTAAAGGTGCTGAAGGGATCGGAGATGTATGACAGGGCCGGAGAGTTTGGGATTTGCTTTCTGGAGGAGCCGCCCTATGAGGTGCTTTATACAAACTGGCTTGGGTTTCAGGATGTGATCAGGCTGAAGGGTGTGGAGGAAATGGTGGAGGCCTATTACAACAGCGGCCAGTTTACCTGCACGCTGCCGTTTCTGGAAGAGATATTTTCCGGCGCCTTTGCCATGTACGAAGCGCTGGCGGACTTTTATAAGGAAAAGGGTTATGATGTAAACCATCCAGCCCGGGTGAGACGCTATGAGATATTGTTGGAATTTGCAGAAAAGTATGACGCCGGCCGTCTGCCGGTCTGCAGAGAGCTTTTAACCTGTGATTTGTATCTGCGGGAAAATCTGAAAAGCCGTCCGAAATTTTCCCGGGAGCTGGCGCCCTTTCAGAACAGCATACGGTGGTTTTACGGGCAGGAGGAGAAGGAGAGGCGCTATCTTCCGCAATATAAAGACTGTGATCGGAGGCAGCTTGGCAGGCTGACCCATTTGGAGCCTTTTTCCGTGGATGTGTGGAAGCGCCTGGCAGAATGCCTGGCGCTTTACGAAAATGCATTTCAGGAAAAACCGGCGGAAGAAGTGAGATATGTGTTGTTTGACTACAGCCAAAGGGATCCTGTCAAGGGTCATGCGGCTGTAAGGCTCCTCCCAACAAACTTGTTCAGCAAAGGCTGATCCCCGGAAGATTTTGTGCCGGGGCAGGAATGTTTGAGGGCGTCGGAGCATATCATTAGGATAGCCGGCTTTTTACCGGAAGAGCATGTGCTCATAAATCCGGATAGGAATCCTTCAGATGGCGCACAATGACGTTCCGGTTGGAGGAGCGCAGCGACTCTGCCGTTTGGATCAGCTGGGGGATCCGGGAAGCATCACCCTGGGAAACCCGGTATTCGGCCAGCCGATAGTAGGTGGAGCTGATGTCCGTATGGATGCTTACCGCATATTCCATTAGAACGGCGGCTTCGTCCATGTGGCCTGCGGCAATGAGAATGTCGGCCCATTTCTGCAGGGTGCGCACCAGAACCGTAAAATTCTGATCGTATTCCGACAGAAGGGTGATATTTGCCGTGCCGTATTCCAGCTTCAGGTCCGTGTTGGACCAACCGGTAAAGTTAACGATTTTACGGGAAGTCAGGGATTCCATGATGCCGATGCATTCTAATACCACGGGATCCTCCTGCATAAGGTGGGTGGGAAAGGTTTCCAGAGGGATGGTGATATAGTCCAGTCCGTCCAGAGATTTGCGGCGCACATTGTTGGAGCGGTGCTCCCGGGCCCAGAATTCCTGTTCCGCGCGATCCCGCTTTTTATTTTGCCGTTTGATGCTGATGGATATAACCAGTGTCAGTATGATTAAACTTGCCAAAACCGGAAAATTCATATATAATATCCTTTCAGAGTTTAATTTGAGTGATTATGGAAAGGCAGGGCGGCGATTTGTTCAATTTTAGTAACAAAAAGAACAAGCAGCGCATTTCGGCGGTCATTATCGTGATACTTGTGCTTGCTATGATTATTCCTACTTTAGCATATTTTTTTAATTAAATCAATCATCAGAGGTAAGTGATTTATAACAGGGGTAATTTGTATGAGGAGAGCTATTGGGCTGGGATGCCTGTCCGCAGTGCTTTTTGCGGGAATATTTTTGTGGGGAATGCCTGTCCGGGCAGAAGGGGATGCCACGGTCAAAAAAGGTATTTATGCCGGGGAGATTGAGCTGTCCGGCATGACCGCCGCGCAGGCGGAGGCCGCCATACGGGAATATGTGAAGGAACTGGAAGAGACGGAGCTTACGTTTTTGGCGTCGGCCGACGAGCCGGTAACCGTGACGGCGGGAGAGCTGGGGATAAGCTGGGAGAACCCTGAGCTGGTGGCGGAGGCTCTGGAGATCGGGTGCTCAGGCAATGTCATTGAGCGGTATAAGGTCATGAAGGATCTTGAGTACGAGAACAAGATCTTTCCCATTGAGCTTTCTTTTGACGAAGATGCGATTCGCGGGTTTATCGAGAGCGAATGCACGCAATATGATACGGAGGCAGAGGATTATTCTCTGGAGAGAGTGAACGGAGAATTCCGTATTGTGGAAGGGCAGACAGGCTTTACTCTGAATGTGGAAGCTTCGGTGAAAAAGGCAGCCGACTATCTGGAAGAGGAGTGGGACCGCGGGCCCTGCTCCATTTCTCTCGAGGTCCGGGTGGATGAGCCCAAAGGCAGTCCGGAGGAGCTGTCCCAGGTGAAGGACGTGCTGGGAACCTTTACAACCTCTTACTCCACGTCCAATTCTTCCAGGTGTGCCAATGTGGAAAACGGCTGCAATCTGATCAACGGAAGTGTGGTTTATCCTGGAGAGGAATTTTCCACCCACGATAAGGTGACTCCTTTTTCCAGAGAAAACGGCTATTACATGGCGGGCTCCTACATGAACGGACGGGTGGTGGACAGTCTGGGGGGAGGCATTTGCCAGGTATCCACTACGCTTTATAATGTGGTGCTGCAGGCGGAACTGGAGGTGACAGAACGTCACAATCACTCCATGATCGTGACCTATGTGGATCCGTCGGCGGATGCCGCCATCTCGGAGAGCGCCGGCAAGGATTTCCGCTTTGTAAACAATCTGGATTATCCCATTTATATTGAGGGCTATACCCAGAACAAGGAGATTACCTTTACTATTTACGGAAAAGAAACCCGGGACGAGGATCGGGAGGTCCGCTATGTGAGCGAGGTATTGGAGGTAAGCAGACCGCCTGCGGATTTGATTTATGCGGACGGAGGCAAGCCTCTGGGCTACATTACGGTGGAAGGCGCTCACATCGGGTATAAAGCCAGACTTTGGAAGGTAGTGACTGAGGGCGGAAAGGAAGTAAGCCGGACCGAGGTGAATTACAGCAGCTATAAGATGGTGCCCAGAAGTGCCACAGTGGGTACGGCTACGGATGATCCGGCGGCATATGAACAGATCATGGCGGCCATCGGCAGCGGAGACGTGAATCATGTGAGAAATGTTATTGCCATGCTGACGGCGCCGCCTGCTGCACCCGAGACTCCGCCGGAGGGCACACAGTAGAAAGCTATCTGCCGGGACTTTTACACAGGGTGCCGCCCAGGCATCAGTCAGGCTATGGTGAGATTATGAAAACAGGAAAAGTGCCGGAAAATATTTTAAAGCGTTCTGTGCTGGGACAGATAAAGATAAAAGGAAAAGATGTGGTCAGTGGCGCAGGTCCGGGGGCGGACTGCGCCATTTTCCTTCCGCCGGGAACCGAAAGCGAAAGAATCGCTGTCTGCATGCAGGAGTCGGCGGTGGCTTTGGAGGGGGAAAAATGTGATTCCGGCGAGGCTTTACGGCTGACCATGGGACATCTGATTCAGAAGTGTGCCAATAACCTTGCTGCGTCGGCAGCCAGACCCTCGGCGGTATTGATTACCCTTTTGCTTCCGGAGACCGCGGAGGAAAAGACATTGAAGGCTTTAATGGCGGAGGCGGAAAGCAAGTGCAGGGAATTGTCTCTGGAGATCGCCGGAGGGCAGACCCGGGTGTGCGCGGCGGTATCGGCGCCTGTGGCGGTGGCTGCCGGCTATGGCGTCCGCTTAAGGAAAACCCCTCGAACAGATACAGGATATGAGGGCAGGGCGGAGCCGGGGCAGGACATTGTAGTCAGCAAATGGATCGGGCTGGAGGGCACGGCGCTGCTTGCCGGATATAACCGGAAGGGACTGCTTTCCAGGTATCCTGCCTGGCTGGTGGATGAAGCGTCAGGCTTTGGACGGTACTTATCTGTGCTGCCGGAGGCGGAGGCTGCTCTGGAGGCCGGGGCATGTGCCATGCATGATGCTTCGGAGGGAGGTATATTTGGGGCTCTGTGGGAGCTGGCGGAGGGAGGAGGCGTAGGGCTGTCTGTGGATATGAGAAGCCTTCCCATTCGTCAGGAGACCGTGGAGGTATGTGAGTTTTGCAATGTGGATCCCTACAGGCTGATGTCGGGGGGATGCCTGGTGATGACAGCCAAAGACGGCCCGGGGCTGGCGGCAGCCCTGAAGGCAAGGCAGATTCCGGCGGCGGTAGTGGGCCGGGTGACGGAGGGCAGCGACAGGATTTTGTGGAAGGACGGCGAGGTCCGCTATCTGGACAGAGCCGGCAGGGACGAGATCCACAGGTATCTTTCGGATGCAGCGGATTTCGGGCGGTCCGGACAGAAGCTTTAAAACAACAAAAACGGATTGCAGAATAAAATATAGTATGCCGGAAAGAAACCGGAAAACAGAAAGGGGACGAAAAATGAGAGACGAATTACTGGCTATTATCGAAAAAAACAGCAGGATGGATCTGAAGGACCTGGCGGTGATCCTGGGCGTGGAGGAGATCGATGTGGTGAACGAGCTGGCCGCCCTGGAGGCGGAGGGGATTGTATGCGGCTACCACACCATGATCAACTGGGAGAAGACCAACATCGATAAGGTGACGGCGCTGATCGAGGTCCGCGTCACACCTCAGAGGGGGCAGGGCTTTGACAGTATTGCGGAGCGGATCTACAAATATCCCGAGGTGCGCAGCGTCTACCTGATCTCCGGCGGCTATGACCTGATGGTAATTCTGGAGGGTAAGACATTGCGGGAGGTGTCCAGCTTTGTGTCGGATAAGCTGTCCACCATGGAGACGGTTCTAAGCACGGCAACCCATTTTATCCTGAAAAAGTATAAGGACCACGGTACGGTATTTTCCCGGAAAAAAGAAGACGAAAGAGAGATGATCACACCATGAGGAATCCGTTGGCAGAAAAAGTAGTGGAAATCAAACCCTCGGGGATCCGAAAGTTTTTTGATATTGTCAGTGAAATGAAGGATGCGATTTCCCTGGGCGTGGGGGAACCGGATTTTGACACCCCCTGGCATATACGGGAAGAGGGAATTTATTCTCTGGAGAGAGGCAGAACCTTTTACACCTCCAACTCAGGGCTGAAGGAGCTTCGCCAGGAGGTGTGCAATTACATGCGCAGGAGTCAGGGGATTGATTATGATCCCCTGAAGGAGGTACTGATCACCGTAGGAGGATCCGAAGCGATTGATATTGGTCTTCGAGCCATGATTAATCCCGGGGACGAGGTGCTGATTCCCCAGCCCAGCTATGTGTCCTATGAGCCCTGTGCCATTCTGGCCGGGGCGAAGCCGGTGATCATAAATCTGAAGGCGGAAAATCAGTTTCGCCTGACGGCCCGGGAGCTTGAGGAAGCCATCACCGACAGGACGAAAATATTGATCCTCCCTTTTCCCAACAATCCCACGGGAGCCATTATGGAGAGGAAGGATCTGGAGGCCATTGCGGAAGTGATTCTGAAACATGACATATTTGTCATGTCTGACGAAATATATGCAGAGCTTACCTATAAGGACAAGCATGTGTCCATAGCAAGCCTTCCGGGCATGCGGGAGAGGACGATACTGATCAACGGATTTTCCAAGGCCTATGCCATGACCGGCTGGCGCCTGGGCTATGCCTGCGGTCCGGAGAATATCCTGCAGCAGATGACAAAGATCCACCAGTTTGCCATCATGTGTGCTCCCACCACCAGCCAGTATGCCGCGGTGGATGCGCTGAAAAACGGGGATGAGGATGTGGCGCAGATGCGCACTGCCTACAATCAGAGAAGAAGATACCTGATGAATGCCTTCCGGGAAATGGGGCTGGAATGCTTCGAGCCCTTCGGAGCCTTTTATGTATTTCCCTGCATCAAGGAGTTCGGCATGACCAGCGACGAGTTTGCCACCAGATTTCTGGAGGAGGAAAAGGTGGCAGTGGTGCCGGGAACAGCCTTCGGCGACTGCGGCGAGGGATATCTGAGGATTTCCTATGCTTATTCCCTGGAAAATCTGAAGGTTGCCATCGGCAGGCTGGAAGCTTTTGTGACACGGCTGAGAAGTTCGCGCTAAAGGAGCGGCCAGGACATGCATATTGTATTACACCAACCGGAGATACCGGGAAATACGGGGAATATCGGACGAACCTGCGTGGCTGCGGGCATACCTCTGCATTTGATTGAGCCGCTGGGATTCCATCTGGATGAAAAGTCCATCCGGCGCGCGGGCATGGACTACTGGCCAAAGCTGGAGGTATACCGGTATATGAATTTTGAGGAATTCCGGGAAAAGCATCCCGGGGCAAAAATCTGGATGGCTACCACGAAGGCAGAGCGTCCCTACACGGAAGCCGCCTTTGGGCCGGAGGACTTTATCATGTTTGGAAAGGAAAGCGCAGGGATTCCGGGAGAGATTCTGAGCGAGTACAGGGAAACCTGTATCCGCATACCCATGCTTCCGGCCACCCGTTCCCTGAACCTGTCCAACTCTGTGGCCATTGTGCTTTATGAGGCTTTGCGCCAGAACGGTTTCCCGTTGTTGCTGTGATACGTGAACTGTAAAGCGAAGTGGGCGATCATCTCCAAAGATGGAAAAACGGAGGACGAGACCCATGAATATTCAATTTTTGGACACTTTTTTACTGGTGGCGGAGGTCAGGAATTTCACAAAAGCATCCGAAAAGCTGCATCTTTCTCAGCCTACGGTTTCCTGGCAGATAAAAGAACTGGAAAATATGCTGGGGGTTTCTCTTTTTGTGCGGAAAGGGAAGGCGGTTTGCCTGTCGGAGGCCGGGGAAAGGTTTGTCCCCATGGCGCGCAGAATAGTCGGAGAGTGGGAGCGGGCCCTAATGACCATGGAGGATTTTAAGGGTGGAGAGCGCATCATTAAGATCGGGTGTCCGGAATTTATTACCATATCAGCGATTTCAGATGTGGTGGGAGAATTATATACACAGTCGGAACGCTTTTCTGTGGAAGCGTGTACCGGAAATTTCAGCAGTCTGATTCAAAAGCTGCTGAAGCGGGAGTTGGATTATATTTGTATTTTTAATGAAAGAACATCGATTGAAGGCCTGGATAAGCTATGGGAGCGGGAGGAAGAGGTTGTTTTTATCTGCGTACCCACACACCCGCTTGCGCACAGGGAATGCTCACTTCGGGATCTGGAGGATTATCCCTTTATCCTTCCGCTTCGGGATGAGGTTACAAGCTATGTACACAAGGTCCAGGAGTGCTTCAGAAAAGAAAACATACAAATTTCTTCTGTATTGAAGCTGGGAAGCGTGGTTGCATGCAAGGAAACAGTGATTAAGGGAAAGGGAATTTCCATCCTGCCCGGCTCCTATGTGCGAAAGGAGCTGGAGAACGGCAGCCTGGTGAGGATCCGGGTGAAAGGAATTTCCATAACAATGTGGAATCAGATCTTTTGCCGTCAGGACCGCTGTATCACCAGAGAGGATCAGATTTTTCTGGATAAGATCAAATTGAAGGTAGGAAATGAATAAAAAGTAAAGGAACTGCTGTTTGCCTTTTTCTTTGGCTTCAGCGGTTCTTTTATTATCTATAAAATTTTTTAATCGTTAAGATAATATATTTAAATTGGACGAAAAAATGTTCCCGTGGGTATAATAAGTTACAAGCTTGGGAAGGAAATCGTCATAAAAGTGCACATTATGACAACATCAGCAGAGAAATGAATGTACAAATTGCAGAAAAATGAGGTGAAGAATGCATTTTTTTAGTGAATTAACTTTTGGAGTCTGCTATTATCCGGAGCATTGGGAGGAAAAGCTTTGGGCGCAGGACATTGACCGAATGCTGCAAAACGGAATTACCATGATACGAATCGCAGAGTTCGCATGGAGTAAGTTTGAACTTCGGGAAGGAGTTTTTGACTATTCTTTCTTTGATCATTTTCTGGATGTGGTGGAACAGACAGAGATGAAGGTGATCTTCTGCACTCCGACAGCGACTCCGCCTGCCTGGCTTACCGAAAAATATCCGGAGGTTCTCACGGTGGACGCGGACGGCAGGCAGCAAAAGCACGGTGTCAGAAGACACTATAATTACAATTCCCCGATTTATCGGGAGAAAACAAGGATCATCGTAGAGGCTCTTGCGAAGCATTATTGTAACCGGAAGTGCATTATCGGCTGGCAGATTGATAATGAATTGAACTGTGTGACAAATGAATTTTATTCAGAGGCCGACAATAAGGCATTTCGAGATTTTTTAAAGCAAAAATATATCTCTCTGGATACATTGAATGAGGCATGGGGAACTGTATTCTGGAACCAGACCTATACGGAGTGGGAAGAAATATTTTTGCCCAGACATGCGCAGCGCAAGGCATGTAATCCCCATTTGAAGCTGGACTCATTGAGATTTTATTCCGAGAGCTGTATTGCCTATGCGAAACTTCAGCATGATATTCTGGCGCAGTATTTACCGGAAGACGCATTTATTACCACAAACGGCATTTTTAAGCATGTGGACTATGCCCGGCTTCAGCGCGAAGCAGCAGATTTTATTTCCTATGACTGTTATCCGGGCTTTGGCTATATGGAGGGATCGGATGAAATTCATGACAGAAAATTCTCGCTTTCTTTTGCTATGGTGAGGGGCTGCAGCAAGCAGATCGGGGTCATGGAACAGCAATCCGGGCCGGGCGGCTGGTATAATTTCAGGGTGGCGCCCACTGCAAAACCAGGACAGCTGAGGCTGTGGACCTATCAGTCCATTGCAAACGGATCGGATTTTGTATGCTATTTTCGGTGGAGGACCTGTACCTTCGGAACCGAGATTTACTGGCACGGGATTCTTGGATATGATAACCGTGACAATCGGCGCCTGAAGGAAATAGGGGATACAATCAAGGAGGTACAGAGCATTCCGAAGCTGGGCGGCAGCACATATACGGCGAAGGTTGCGCTGCTTCGGGACTATGACAACGAATGGGACGGAGAAACCGATGTATGGCACGGACCGGTGCGCGACTACTCGCAGATGGAAATCGGAAAGGCCCTGCTGGCAGCGCATATTCCATTCACTTATGTGACAATTTCGGAGGAGACACGACAGGAGGATTTGGCCGGCTTTGAAATCATATTTGCACCGCACATGTCCATAGTAGATCCTGTGATTCTGGAAAAAATCAAGGTATATGTGAGGAATGGCGGCAGGTTCGTGTCAGGAGCACGGACGGGATACAAGGATCTTAACGGACGCTGTCCCATGAAAATAATGCCAGTTGACATGAATGATTTGTTTGGCATTGAGATCCGGGAATTCACGGCGGTTATGCCCTGGGAGAAGCAGTCGGCTCTAATGGGAGAGGAGCACCTTGATATGCCCAAGTTCTGTGATATGCTTACGCCCATTGCGGATACCTGCCGGGTTATGGCCGTATACGAATATGATTATTATAAGGGGCAGGCGGCGGTCACAGAAAATGGATTTGGCAAAGGATACGCATACTATTATGGCGCAGCATTTGAGCGGAAAGCAGTGAGGGCTTTTTTGGACAGAATTGGAATAAAGAGTCCCATTCAGGGAAAAATTTCTGCGCCGGAGGACTGCGAAATCGCGATCAGGAGCGGAGAAGAGGAGTATGTTTTTCTGCTGAACTATGCGGGCGAGGAGCGTACCATTACGTTCCATAGGCCATATCAGAATATGGTTAATCATGAGATTTATAATGGGAACTATACTTTAAATAAATACGATGTGTTAGTACTGAAGAAAAGTGAGGGCAGTTTATGAAAACACATAATATAAAATCAGTAAGATATTGGATAAATGTTGCGATCGGTCTGGCATTTATGTTCTTCTTTCAGTTTATTCCCCCTTTTGGAAGTGTGACGGAGGTGGGAATGCGGGTGTTCGGTATCTTTATCGGAATGGTCTATATGTGGGCCACGGTTGACGGGATCTGGCCCGAGCTGGTGGGCATGGTTTTGATCGGATTGTCCGGATATGTGCAGGATCTCACAGGGTATAATGCCGTCAAAGCGGTTTTTGTCGGTGCGTTCGGTTCGGAGACCGTTATCGTTGTGGTTTTGTGTATGTTCCTGTTCAGCGCAATCGAGGGCGTGGGACTGACAAAATATATTGCCAGATTTTTTATTACAAGAAAAATTATGGAAGGCAGGCCCTATGTGCTGCTGGCTGTATTTCTGATCGGATCATATTTTATCAGCGGTACGTGCGGCGCGCTGGTGAGTCTGTTTATGCTGTGGCCCATCGCAATAGAGATCTGCAAAAAATGCAACTATGGTAAAGGTAATAAATTCTTTTATTCCATTATCTGCGGCGTTTATTTTGCCGCTACCATCGGGCAGCCTATGGTTCCTTTTAAGGGCGCAATCCTGGCAGTGCTGTCCTCTCTCAACAATGCGTTTGAAATACAGATAAACGGAGCGCTGTATTTGCTGTTTAATGTGATTATGGCTCTGATCATGTTTGCAGTATATCTTCTGATCGTCAGATTTATCATCAGGCCGGATGTGGAAGCGCTCAAAGCTATTAAGATCAAAGATATTGTAAATGAAGAAATTGAGAAAATGAATCTGTCTCAGAAAATTGTGCTTTTTGCCATGGTGGCTACGATTATCGGTGTAATGGCGCCCATGATTCTGCCCACAACGATTCCCGGTATCGGATTCCTGGACACCATCGGACTTCTCGGGGTTGACTGCTTTTTGATAGCCATAGCCATGATGATCCGGACGAAGGAAAACAAACCGCTGATCAATCTGAAAGAGTATGCGAAGAAATCATTTTCCTGGGATATTTTCTTCCAGGTGGCGGCGGCCCTCTATATTGCCACGGCGATTACCTCTGACGTGACGGGCATCAAAACCTTTGTGGTAGAGACCATTACCTCTCTTCTGATAGGAAAGCCTGTTATCATCTTCATAGCGCTGATCGTGATCTGCGCCGTTTTGATCACACAGGTTGCAAACAATATGGCAATGGGTATCATTTTTGCCTCCCTGCTGTCCGGATTTACGGCGGATTATCCTACTGTCAACCTGATAGCGCTGGCCGTCACCGCCGGCATGGCAGTATTTATGGCCCTGCTGACCCCGGCGGCATCTCCCTACTGCAGCATGCTGCATGCAAGAAAGGATCTTGTTGACACCCGTGATATTATGAAGGTGTTTTTGCCCGCAACAGTGGCAGGAATCCTTGTCTATATCTGCTTGGGATATCCTCTTGCCTCACTGATTTTCGGATAATGAGCAGAGGAACGAAAGGAGACAGCTATGAATTATTATGTGTGTGCGGATTTTGAAGGCTATGAGATGGGCACCAGAGAAAATCCGTTCAGAAGAATCAGCAGCGCCGCCGAAGCAGCAACGGCGGGAGACGAAGTGATCGTCGCTCCCGGAATATACAGGGAATACGTGAATCCCCGGAATGGCGGGACGGCGGAGAAGCCGATCTGCTATCGGGCGGAGAAAAAGGGAACGGCAGTGATCTGCGGATCCGAGCAGGTAAAAAATTGGACAAGATACAATGGAAATACCTGGATGGTTAAAATATCGAACGGAATATTTGGCGGATATAATCCCTATACCACGCTGCTTTACGGGGACTGGCACTACAGTAAAATGCCGGTTCACACGGGAGAGGTTTACTTTAACGGAAAGTCCATGTATGAGGCGGAGAGTCTGGAGAAGGTTCTTTCTCCGACAGTCTATGAGCCGTCCTGGGATCATGAGGGGACATTATATCAGTGGTATACGGAACAGGAAAACAATAATACCCTGATTTATGCAAATTTTCAGGGAGAAGATCCCAACGAAAATCTTGTGGAGATCAATGTCCGGAGAAATTGCTTTTATCCTGACAGAACAGGGATCAATTATATCACGGTGACCGGATTTGTCATCCGGCAGGCGGCGACCACATGGGCACCGCCCACCGCCTGCCAGGAAGGAATGATCGGCCCGCACTGGAGTAAGGGATGGGTGATCGAGGACTGTGAAATTTCCGATTCCAAGTGTGTGGGTATATCCCTGGGAAAGTATCTGCAGCCGCAAAATGAGAACAAATGGACAAAAACACGACTGAAGAACGGGACACAGACACAGAGAGACGCCGTTTGTCAGGCGCAGATAGACGGGTGGAGCAAAGAAACCATTGGTTCGCACATTGTACGCAGATGTGATATTCATGATTGTGAGCAGGCGGGAATTGTGGGACACCTGGGATGTGTGTTTTCTCTCATCGAGGATAATCACATTCATGATATCAGTACCAAGCAGCAGATTATCGGAGCGGAGACAGGGGGCATAAAGCTTCACGCACCTATCGACGTTGTAATACGAAGGAACCATATTCATCATTGTGTCAGAGGGATCTGGCTTGACTGGCAGGCACAGGGAACCCGTGTCACGCAGAACCTGCTGCATGACAATATGCCGCCTCTGGACTCAAAGATCCTATATGGGGTGTCCATGGGAGAGGATCTGTTTATTGAAGTGAGCCATGGTCCCACATTGGTGGATAACAATATTCTGCTTTCCGCTTTTTCCGTCCGGCTGGCGACGCAGGGCACGGCCTTTGTTCATAATCTTATCGCAGGTCCTTTTACCAGCGTGGGTACCGGCACGAACAATGGTCCGAATACCGGGCCCAGGTATACGCCGTATCATGTGCCGCATCGGACAGAGATCGCCGGGTTTATGACCTTTTTACACGGGGATAATCGTTTTTACAATAATATTTTTATACAGCGGGAGGTTCCCCTTCCGTACCGGGAGTTTGCCGCGGCTAATAAGCTGCATCATATAAATTATGTAACCGGTACGTCGCCTTTCGACGGATACCCGACGCACCAGGAATATATGAGTGCGTTCTTCGACGAAAACGACAGAGGATTTACGGAAAATAGATCCAAATATTATGATAAGCTTCCGGTTTATACGGGAGGAAATGTGTATTTCAACGATGCGAAGCCATGCGATAAGGAAGAAAATTACGCATTGGTAAAGGATCAGGAGGTATTTGTAAGGCTTAAAGAGTCGGATGGAAAATACTGTCTGGAGACAAATCTGTATGACTGTATGCCTGCCATTGACGCGCCGTTCATTTCTACGGAAATGCTCGGAGAAGCTTTTGAGCCTGAACAAGGCTTCGAGAATCCCGACGGAAGTCCCATTCTGTTTGATACGGACTATTGCGGAGACAGACGGGGTGTTGCGGTAATGCCGGGGCCGATTGAACATTATCATGCATCTCTTGATGTGAATGTATCGGCAAAATAATGGGATTGTGAGAGGAAGGAGTAATAGCCGCGGATTCGGTAAAGGGTCCGCGGCATTAATTTACCATAAAGCAAAATATCTTGCCATATACAGGAGGTATGTATTATAATAGACATCAAGAATGTATTTCGAAAATACGTATCGAATGATAACGGGGAGGCAGAAGGATGACGGTAAAAGAGTGTTATGCGGCATTTGGGGGAGACTTTGAGGGAACTCTGGCACGGTTGAGCAGCGAGAAGCTGGTGGATCGCTTTATCCGCAAGTTTTTGGCAGATGAAAGCTTTGCCACATTGAAAAAAGCGCTGGAAGAGGAAAATTATGAGGAAGCCTTCCGGGCGGCACATACCTTGAAGGGTGTCGGCATGAATCTGGGCATCACAAAGCTGTATCAGATCAGCGGTGAGCTGACAGAGGAGATGCGGGGTGGCAAAAAGCCCGAGAACGAGAGCCTGATTACTCAGCTGGAGGCAGAATACGAGCATACCAGGGCTGTGATCAGCGAATTTGCAGGGGCCTGACCCGCAGGAGTCGGGGAAGGATATGGCCGCCGGATACAGCCCGGAACGACGCGGCGTGGATATATCGGTATCCGGGATGAACTTGATTGTGGAAGAAGGTGAATGGCATACCTAGTGTACGGAGCAAAGTGCTGATCGTGGACGACGACGAGATAAACCGCGAGATGCTGACAGTTATGCTGGAGGATGAATATCCCATTGAAATTGCGGTAGACGGAGAGGCGGCAGTTGACACACTCCGCCGCCAACAGGAGGAGATTCTTGTAGTGCTCCTGGATCTTTTGATGCCTAAAATAGACGGGTTTGGGGTGCTTGAAATTATGAAAGCACAGGGATGGCTGGACAAGATTCCTGTGTTGGTGATCAGCGCAGAGTCAGCGAATAATGCCGAGTACAGATGCCTGGAGCTGGGGGTATCGGATTTCATTCACAAGCCATATGACCACAAGATAGTTAAAAATCGGATCACAAATACTGTCAATCTGTTTCGCTATAAGAACGAGCTGGAGGACAAGGTAGCGGAACAGACTGAGGAGCTGAGAAAGCAGTATGAGCTTCTGAAGCACCAGCGGGACAGGCTGAAGGAAAGCAATGTAAGGATCATCGATCTTTTGGGTACGGTGGTGGAAAGCCGCAATCTGGAAAGTGGGGAACACATTCAGAGGGTAAAGGGATTTACCAGGATCCTGGCAGAGCAGCTGATGGAGGATTATCCGGAATATGGTCTGACGCCGGAGAGGATCGATGGGATCGTAATGGCCAGCGCGCTTCATGACGTAGGTAAAATTGCCATTCCGGACAGCGTTTTGCTGAAGCCGGGAAAGCTTACCATAGAAGAATTTGAGTTTATGAAGACTCACACCGTCAAGGGCTGTGAGATACTGAACAATGCCGAAGGAATCTGGGAAGAGGGCTACGGTGATATCTGCTATGAGATCTGTCGTCATCATCATGAGAGGTATGACGGCAGAGGGTATCCCGATGGGCTGGCCGGGGAGGATATTCCCCTGTCGGCTCAGCTGGTAGGCGTGGCGGATGTGTATGATGCCCTGGTAAGTGTCAGGGTATACAAGCCTCCCTTTACGCTGGACCAGGCGTACCACATGATCCAGAACGGGGAGTGCGGGGTATTTTCCCCGAAGCTGATGACCAGTTTCCGAAGATGCAGGGAGAAATTCGAAGCTTTGGCCAGAATGCAGCATGAGAATGAGCATTGACAGTCTTGGAAATGACTTGAAATAAGGCTACCGCAATCCCACTGGCTTTAGACGGTGGGTTAAGGTAGCC
>CAMWUL010000055.1 GCA_947177445.1 uncultured Lachnospiraceae bacterium
TCCTTAAAAATATAAGGTTTGTAATAAAAAACATAGAGGTAGATTTGACACTACCTTTAGCGCGCAGGAGGTATTAGTATGAAAATAGGAAAATATATATCAGCAATATTGATTATAACGGTAATGTTATTTGCATGTGCCTGCGGTAATCAGGCCGGGCCGGTAAGTACAGAGCCAACGGAGACAGTAAAAGAGACTGACACAGAGGAAAATCCGGAAGAAGGCATAGAAGAAAGTACAGAGGAAAGCCAGGAAGAAAGCACAGAAGGAAGCACAGGCGAAAGTGCAGAGAAAGACCAGGAAGAAAGCATAGAGGAAAGCGCAGGCGAAAGTGAAGCGGAAAGCCAGGAGGAAAGTGTGGAGAGTTCAGAAGTTGTGGACAATTCTGAAAAAGAAGCTGACGCAACGAAGGAAGAAAGTAGACAGGATTCAGAATATGAAATAATTTCTATTGATGATACCGTTATGTATGCAGCCAGAAATTGTAATATAAGGTCCGGTGCAGGTACTCAATACGACAAGGTAGGAAGGTTATCCTATGCTCAGGAAGTAATAGTCAATGGAAAAGCAGTAACAGATGAAGACAACTTATGGTACGTAATCAAAACAGATGATGGTTCCATTCAAATGGTAAGTGCAGATATGTTAAGCAAAACGAAACCGGCGCCCCAGACAGTATCAGTCAGCAGCTCAGGCTCAGGCAGTAACAGTGAAGGCAGTACAGGAGACACCGGTAATTCAAATACCGAATCCGCGCCTGCCGGGAACTCACCTGCACAAAACACACCTGCAAATTCAGATAATACAGGCGCTTTATATCAGTGTGAATGCGGCTTTCAAACAGCTGATTACGACACTATGGCACAGCATACTGTAAATCATATTGTTGACTCAATACCTGTGCCTGCACCGACCCAGCCTGCACCGACCCAACCTACTCCTGTACCCACACCTGCACCTTCGCCTGCTCATGAACATGTGTGGAAAGAACATACTGTAACAACTCAGGTATGGATTCGGGAGATCGTAGTGGTAGCTGATTATGATGATCAGCGCGTTTGCGTGGGTACTTTATATCAGTGTAACTGCGGTTTTGAAACAACTGACAGTGCAGTGCAGCGGGAGCATGGGAAAGCTCATGTTCTTAATGATGAGATGGATAACTTTATGATGACTCCTATTTATGAAGGGGAGATCGTATACATTGGTTCTCATGAAGAAGAGCGGGGAGGGCATTACGAAGATACTACCTACGTAGATTATTACTATTGCGATTGCGGCGCAACCAAATAATGGCCGCCTTTAAGGGTGAATGTCAGGGAAATTGCATGGCATTCACCCTTTTTAAATGATTTGGTGTACCTGTCACCGTTAAAAAGATTTCTGTCAGTCCATGTGGTTATTGTCCGGACTGCAGGATCACTCCGCTGTAAGGGGCCAGCGTGATCCTACCATCCTCAAAGGTATAATCCCCTATGGCAGCCAGCACCTGGTTCTCCCCGTTTTCCGGCGTATAGGAATTGGACTGTCCTGACAGATTCACGAGCACCAGTCGTGCATCGGCGCTCTCCCTATCATAGCGATAAAAGGCAAACACCGGAGATTCTGTGGAAATGTACCGGGCCAGATAATCCATGGGCAGGTACGTCTTTTTCGCATCCAACAGCTCTGTGAAGAAATCGGTGAGATTCATCCCTTCCAGTCCGTAGGCCGCCGGGTCCTCATCACCCTGATAAATGTAGAGCACGCCGTCGATCCACCCCATGATCATCCACAGAGCCTTGGCCTTTTCCGCACCGTAGAGGGTCTGCGCCCGTTGGGCGTCAAAGGTCCAGGTCACAGTATCATGGTTACCCAGAAACCGAAGCTTTCTCTGACCGGCTGCGGAGGTCTTCTGCTCCGCCTCCAGAAAATGGGCAAGGCGCCTCACATACTGCGCCTCTGTTAAATCGCTTTGCCCCATATTGTACAGACAGCGATACAGCGGCATGTCGTAAAACACATCTGTATACTCCGCATACACCGGACTGGGATGGAAATTTTCCGGCAAAAGAAGCGGCTCCTTCCCGCCGGCTATAAAGCCTTCCCGCAGCGCCTTCACCACATTCAGCCCCGCAGCCAGCCCGGAGGCGCTGGCCCGAAGTCCTGCGGCGGAGGACCAGTTGGAAAGACCGCCCATGGAACAGTCGATCCGGGCTCCGTCCAGACCAAGCTCCTCCGCATAATATTTTGTGGTCCTTGCTCACCCAATCGTCATGCTCTTTGGCAAAAGGATACACGGGCCGGGGACCATGAGGAACAAAGTCAAACAACACCTTTACTCCTTGGGCATGGGCCTCCTGAATGAAGCTTCTGGCCTGCTCCAGACCCCCATAGCGCTGGTCAATAATCCCCTGGTCAATGGGTTCATACACATTATCGCCGGTATGCTGAAACACGGGAAGCAGCCATACGGCGGAAAACCCCATCTCCGAAATCGCGGAAAGACTGTCCGCATATTCCTCCAAAGTAAGCCGATTCCAATATCCTGTGTCCATGGTACCGTAGGGATGGGCCGAATAAACGGCCCAAAGATCCTCTCCCCCGGAAGAATCCCGGGGTATATGATACCCCAGCTCTTCCCAGAAATCCGAAACCGCCAGATAAGGATCCTGCCCTTCCTGCAGCAGAGGCAGATACAGGGTACCCACCTCCATAGGCTTTTCACTGTTGATAATTCCCTCTACAGCGGACAGAAACGCTGCACAGGGAAGTCCATCCGCATCGGAATAACAGCCGGCAGTCCATTTTTCCGTCTCGTTTACAAAAAGAAGATTGGTTGTCCTGACGCCGTCTGTAAGCTGTATTACCGGGGACGCATAATCCGCCGACACAGCCCTGTACCGGGTCTGCCCCACAAAGGGTATCCTTCCGTCAGGCGTGCTGCCCGGAAATTCAAAGGTTGTGTCCGACAGATCGTAGCCCGACAAACCCTGAATCAAAAAGGCAAATCCGTTCACATACACATCCTCCCCGGATGTGGTGGACAAGGTAACGGAAAGGGCCAGGGCATGATCCATGATTTGATAGTCGTACAAAAAAGTATAAATATCCCGGGAGACAGATACCTGGAATCCCTCTTTTGTCCGTTTTATACTATCCACAGAATACTCCGGAAGCTCCTTCATTTTGGGCCAGAGTAAAGGAAGCTCCCAGGTGGAAAGGGAGGAAAGGTCCGTGTATCCCAGCTGCTGGAATACATAGGCCCCATTCAGTCCCGCGTCCGCTGTTACTCCCTTCAGACCGATGGAATCATCGCCGGATGAAAATTCCTTCAGCATGCCGGTCTGTTCATCCAGTACCACCCTGATTCCTTCCTCCTCCAAAATCAGATTCCCGTCCTTGCGGATAAAATCTCCTTGATCGGCACAACCTGCCTGCAAAAACAGCAGAACAAACAGTATTGCGGTCAAACATATTTTCCGTCTCATAGACACCTCACTATTTTATAACCGTAAGCCGGGATCTGGCCCAATGCCAGAGAACTTTCCGTATTCGAAACGTCTTCCTGTGTACTGTCGGCCAAAGCTTCAGCCTGTCTGCCGGAGAAATCGAATTCCTGTATCCGGTCGGAAAGATTGATCAAAACCAGTACCTCTCCCTGACGTTCAAACGCCATTACCGGTGTCCCGGTATGAAGCCATTTTATTCCGTTTCCCGCCGGAATAAAGGTTTTTCTGTGACGGAACAGCATGGTAAAATACTCCGTCAGGTTTTCTCCGGTTCCGCCGTATATGGAAGGATCCTCATCGCCCTGATAAATCATGGGCATGCCGTCTATAAGACAGATCAGAGCAAACAATGCCTTTGCCGCCCCCACGCCGTAGCAGTCTACCGCCCGGGCCGACTGCCATACCCAGGAAACCGTATCATGATTGCCCAGAAAGCGCATTTTATAATAATCCGGAGGCGTAATCCAGGCCTCCCTTTCCAGAAAATCCGTAAGCAGCTCCGCATACTGTGCCGGATCCGAGGACAGCAGCGGCTGCAGCTCCACGAAGGCCCGGTACAGATTCATGCCATATAACCCCCTCCCCCACAGAAAAATAGATTGACATGTCCTTATAAATAGAATAAAATGTAATAAGGGTAAACGATTTCTCTAGGAGGTATCTTGATGATTACAGTTGCTTATGTGGGTTTTGGGGTCAGTGTTCGGGAATATCACATTCCCTATGTGGAAAACAGGGAGGATGTGCGGGTAAAGTATGTCTACCGCCGCCAGGAGGATATTCCGCAGTTTGCCGAATATGAACCCTTTTACCCGGAAATTACTTTTACCACGGATTTTCAAGAGGTTTTGCAGGATCAAACAGTGGATCTGGTAGTGGTTGCCGCCCCGGACCAATTTCACGTATCCTATGCAAAGGAAATATTAAACGCAGGAAAGCATGCCTTGATCGAGAAGCCCTTTGCGCCTACGGCGGAAGAGGCCCGGCAGGTCTTTGCCCTGGCAAAGGAAAAGGGTCTGGTGTGTATGCCCAATCAAAACCGGCGGTTTGACGCGGATTTTCTGGCGGTCAGACAAGTGCTGGAATCCGGAAAGCTGGGACAGCCTGTGCGCCTGGAAAGCCATTATGATTACTTCAAGACAAACGGATGGTATGGCCACCTGGGAACCTTGTATAATCTGGGCGTGCATACGGTGGATCAAGTCATCAGCCTTTGGGGAATGCCGGACCAGATTCATCTTGACGTGCGCAGCATACACCATCCCGGTGTAGGTGATGATTATTATGATCTGGAATTTTGGTATGGCAATGCAAAAGCCTCGGTTAACACCAGCATGTGTGTGCTCATCGACTATCCCCGCTTTACAGTACACGGCACCCGGGGAAGCTTTACGCTGCCTCCCGTAATCCACAACTCCGGCAAAAAGAAAGTGGTGGGCAGGCATCAAATCAGCACACAGCCTGCACCGGAGGATCGCTGGGGAACTTTAGTCTATATAAACGAGGCCGGCGAAAAGATTACGGAAAAGGTCCCTGTAGGATGCGCTCATTACGAAAGAATCTATGACAGTATTATCGATGCCATTTCTGGGAAAGCGGAAAAATGCGTAAAGGATGAAGAGGTGGTCAGGGTTCTGGAAATTCTCCAGGAAGCCACAAAGATTGCCAAATCTCATGAAAAGGTATAAGCTTTTGCAACAAGAGGTATAAGCTTCTGTAACAAAACCAGGAGGTACTGTAATGAAAGAAATCAGGCTTGGAACCATGGGCTCCGGAGTGATTGTTCATTCCATATTGGATCATGTGAAAAATACCGACGGCATAAATCTGGAGGCCGTATATTCCAGAACAGAAGAAAAAGGACGGGCCCTTGCCGGGGAATATGGATGCAGCCGGGTTTATACGGACATGGATGCATTTCTGGGAACCGATGAAATCAACACCGTCTATATAGCCACCCCCAATCTGCTGCATTATGAGCAGGCAAAAAAGGCCCTTCTGGCCGGAAAGCATGTGATCCTGGAAAAGCCCTTCTGTACCAGGGCCCTGCAGGCAGAGGAGCTGATCCGTCTGGCAAAGGAACGGCATCTGTTTCTTGTGGAGGCTGCTCCCACCACATTCCTTCCAAATTTCCAAATTTTAAAGCGGGAGCTTCCAAGAGTAGGCAGGGTAAAACTGGTGCTGGCAAATTACAGTCAGTATTCCAGCCGCTACGACGCGGTTCTGAGAGGAGAGGTTCCCAATATTTTCAATCCCGCATATGCAGGAGGCTGTCTGATGGATATTAATTTCTATAATGTCTATCTCAATGCGGCATTATTCGGCAGGCCTCAAAAGGCGGTATATTATCCAAATTGTCATGGGGAGCTGGCCGACACCTCCGGCATGATGGTGATGCAGTATGAGGGCTTTGTATCCACCAACGCCGGAGCAAAGGATACCTGGGGTGTAAACTTCTTTCAGATTGAAGGCGAACAGGGATATATTTACATTCAGGACGGGTCCAACGGCCTGGCCCGGATACGGGTGGTGACAAAAGAGGAGGACACCACCTACAACCAGCAGGATAATCCTGACCGCTGGTACTATGAGGTACAAGAATTAACAAGACTGCTGCTGGCGGACGACTACGATTCCATCTATTCCCGGCTGGATATTACGCTGGAGGCCACAGAGATTATAGAAGACGCACGCAGGGCTGCCGGAATTCTGTTTCCGGGGGATTAGTCGTATTTCACATATTCGTTCAGGCTTCCCAGCTTCCGACCCAAAGGCTTCTGCACCGACGGAATATTCACATCGTCATTGTACAGCATGGGATAAATCTTTCCCTCTCCGATCACATCCAGCGCCTTTTCCATTAACGCCGGATTCTGCCCCTTATAAAAGCGCAAAGACAGCTGAGGCTCTGCCTGAGCCACTATCCGCGAAGCCTCCATGGCCAGCAGGGCGAAGCGGTCTGCCGCGGGCCCATTATGCCTCCCCCTTCCACCGATAATCACCCGGCCGTGAAACACGGTTTTCCTGGCATCGATAAGCCTCCACAGACAGCACAGATACTCCAGCGCCGCCTCCCGGGTAAGACTTCCCGCCGCCAGATCACGCTCCAGGTAATCCCCAAGATAATCGTCCATTCTGCCGTAATTGAGCACCCCGCTGATCAGGCTGTACAGCCACGCCAGCTGTAGCGCCTCCCGAAATGCAGCCGGCGGCTTACAGGATATTTTTTCCAGTACAACTGCCATATCTTCCCGACCCTGCCGGCGAAGCTGGCTCCCGTATTGCCTGCACACCTGGGAGAGGGTATCCTGGGCCATGCCGCAGGCCTCATAAAACGACGCATCCCGGCCCTCCTCCAAAGCTTTCCTCCGCATTTGCTCCACTTCCTGCTTCATTCCCCCAAGTCCCAGGCAGAGAAGCTTATCATAGTCCAGATAAGCGCCTACCACTCGGTAAAGAGGAAATGCCACCTGAGAATGCTCCCAGTAAATATCCTCCGGCATGGCTTTTGCTATATCCTCAGGATATCGGCTGCGCAGAACATATCTGGTCTCCTGGGTCTTCCAATACTCCAGAAGGCCTCGCACCTCCTCCTTCTCAGCGGCTCCTGCTCCTTCCGCCTCCAGGGCTTCCATGGCTCTGACCTCGTCATAAAAAAATCCTACACTTCTGCCCAAAAGCGGTTCGTTGGAAAATCCCACGGGAAGGATCCTCAGCCTTCCCGCCACCGTATCTAATGGGAATCATATTTGACATACAGCGTTTCTGCTATCATGATGGTCCGGGCATCCGGACCACCGTTTTCTTCAAGGGCTGTCAGCTTCGCTGCGCCTGGTGCCACAATCCGGAATCTTTTTGTATGCAGCCCCAGCTGCGGTATAACTCCCGGCTGTGCACCGGATGCGGGCAGTGCGCCTCCCAATGTCCCCGGCAGGTTCACAGCTTTTTGGACGGCATGCACAAAGTTGATTTTACCGCCTGCAGCGCCTGCGGAGCCTGTGTGGATGCCTGCCCCTCCCGAGCACTGAAAATAACAGGCTATGAGGCCGATCCCCGGCAGATCATGGACGTGGTGCTGAAGGACCGCCGTTATTACGGAACCGAGGGCGGCCTTACCGTTTCCGGCGGCGAACCCACCCTGCAGCCGGATTTTCTGCTGGAGCTTCTGTCCCTGGCCCGACAGGAGCAGATCCATACCTGTCTGGAAACCAACGGCTATATCCCTGCCCATGTGCTGGAGGCCCTGCTTCCTCTCACCGACCTGTTCCTGCTGGATTATATCTCACAGGCTGCCGCCCTGGCAAAGACCCACTCCTGCATCTGCAAAACCGAAATTATGCCCTACCATTCTCTGGGCGCGGACAAATGGGAAGAACTGGGACTGACCTACGCTCTGGCGGGAATCGCCGACCCGGCCCCGGAACAGAAGCGCTGCTGGGAAAGCATCCTCCATCCATAAATACCTGCGCCGATCACTCCGTTTTCCTGGCCGGCCTCAGAATAAAGCAGCCTCAGATTTTGTTCCGGAAAGGGCTTCCTGGTATGCCTGCGGATATACCGCTCCAGAAGCTCCACAGGAAAATCCTCCATCTGCAGAAGCCCGCCGCCTAAAATTACATAGTCCGGGTCCAGAATATTGACTTCGCATGCCACCGTGGCTCCCATGGCTTCCACCTGCGCGCGCAAAAGCAGCAAATTCACATCCCGCTCCAAAAATATGGGGATCTGAAGCCTCTCCTCCAAAAAATCAGCCACAGGAATATCGTCAAGTCCCGGAATATTTGGGGTGGAAAGCACATGCCGCCTGGTGCGGTCAATGGTGGAAGGAAATCCCAGCGACACCCCGCGGATCTGAAACTGCTCTCTGTACTGCGCCGCATACCCCCGGATCAGCTCTGCCAGTCCCTCCATAAAACCCTTTTCCGCCAATGTTCCCGTACCTGTCATCCTCTGGCCGTATAGCCGGTTTTCCCTGTCCACCAAACCAATCCGGCAATTTGTCCCTCCAATATCCAGGCATAAAATCACTTCCGTCATATTAGTCTGTCCCCTTTACGTTTTTTCGGATTCCATCCGTATATTTACATGCAGTCTCCGAATCGCCGCTGTGGTTAATCGTTTTCTCAGCATGGATAAAAGAAAGAGGCTTTCTAACCCCTTTCCCTGCCCTTATTCATATTTTTTCGGCATCTTCCGTCCTCTGGTGGATTCCCGCACATTCAGATATACCGGCACCTTCACAACCTCCTGCAGCGCGCTTTCTCCGCCCAATATACGAAGAAGCTGCTCCACCACCGTTTTCCCCATAATATCAATCTGCTGATGCACCGTGGTAATGGGCACGGCATTGAACTGCGTAATAGAAATATCATCATACCCCACCAGCTTTACCTCCTCCGGAATACTGTACCCGTGCTCAGTCAGCGCGTTATAGCATCCCAATGCCAGCCAGTCGGAGGTGGCAAAAATCCCGTCGTAAATGAAATCCTCCGCATCCAGCAGTCTGCTCATGGTTTCATATGCCGTGCGGTAATTTACCTGATCCAGATAGACCACATGAATGGCATCAGCCTCTCTGCCGCCCTGTACCAGCGCCTTCACATATCCCTCAAATCGTTCGGAATATGCGGAAATCTTTTTTCTGCTGGTTAACAGCAGAATATTTTCACATCCGCATTCCATCAGCTCCCGGGTAGCAAGAAAACCTCCCTGGATATTGTCGCTGGATATCATGCAGTAATTTCCCTTGGTCTCATCGGGAATCCGGTCAATAAATACAGTGGGAAGGTCCTTGATCATATGCTCTATGTTGGACATCCCCCCGGACACGTACACCAGACTGCACACATTCTGCATGGCCATCATGCGCACTCTCTTCCGCTCTGTCTCCTCATCCTCGTCCGTATTGCACAGGAATGTTTCATAGCCCTTGGAAAAAAAATTTTTCTCGATCTCGTACACCAGCTTCATAAAGAACTCATTGGTGATGTCCGGCACAATAATTCCCACGTTCTTCATCTTCTGAGTCCGCAGTCCCTTTGCCACCAGATTGGGGACATAATTATTTTTCCTGATAATGTCCATGACACGCTTTTCCGTCTCTTTGGAATAGCGGCCGTTTTTGTTGATCACCCGGGAAACCGTTGCAATGGAAACACCTGCCTGCTTCGATATGTCCTTGATGGAAATATTACCGTTCATCCCGATGTATCCCCCGTCCTCTCAGATATGGATTACTGTTTATTATATACATAAACTTCCGTAAAATCAAGAATTACCACCCAGACCCGAGGACACCCTGTGTCCCGGCTCCGGATACTCATTGCACAGCAGGCGATAGGGCTCTTCATCCTCCTCGATGGCAGGGAACCTGCCGGAAGCGTCCAGGAAACGATTATCCGTACTGTCATCGTTACACATACTCACCTCGCCCACGATCACATCCCCGCAGCCCTCCTTGCCCCAGAAGGAGTGATACAGCCTTTGGGTATAGGTGACGCTCTGTCCCGGATACAGCTCCAGAATCCCCCCTGCGGGAATACGCAGCAGTACCCCATCGGACACGATCTCTACTTCATGCTCCCTGTCCAGCTGTTCCTCCTCTGTGGCCCCGTACAGCTGCATTCCGGTCCCTTCTCTGCCCATTCCCCGGGTGTCCATCCGAAAAACGGAGGCAGAAAAATCTGATGGGCTGCCAAAAGCTCCTCTGTCTCCCGGATTACCTGATTGATGCGTGAACGTTTCATTTGATTCCTCCTTTTTCCAAATCCGCCTTCCGAACCGGCTTTATCAATACACTCTGTACCTCGAAGGCATGGAATCGGATCCGGGCTTCTCCCCGGCCCCCTCTCGTCTCATAAAAGCGAAGCACGTATCTCTCCCCGGACTCGCCCCGCCGCTCTTCCTCTTCCATACCTCCAAGGGATAATTGAGCTGATAGCCCTGACTGATGACGCCGCTTTCCCCAGTGATCGCCGGGCCTCAGCCTGCAAAACCACGCTCCAATATTTCCCTGACAGTGGTAAAATATTGTTCCTTTTCCCGAAATTTTTCCATATCCTTCTCCATCTGCCCCTGACGCTCCGCCTTCAGCGGTCAGACTCCGGCGCCGCAAACTTCATCCAGAGCAGGAATGGACGGGGCCGCTCCCTGCCGGGACACCGCTATGGCGCTGGCCCTGGCCGCCATATCCAGGGCTTCCCGGCAGGAACCTGTTCTGATAAGAGTGCTGATAAAATATCCCGTAAAGGTATCTCCGGCTGCAGTGGTATCCACCGCTTCCACCTTATATATATCCTGATGAATCCTTTTTTCCCTGTCCGCATAGACGGAGCCCTTTCCGCCCAGAGTCAATACGATACGGGCATGCGGATATCTTATAAGAAGCTCATCCAGTATTTCCCCCGGCTCTCTTTTGCCGGTAAGCTCCTCTCCCTCGATCTCGTTCAGCAGAAAAAATGACACCTTTTCCAGAGGAAGCTTCCTGATTTCTTCATTCATGGGCGAAGGATTCAAAACGATCAGCATACCCTTGTCAAAGGCCTTTTCGATAATCTCTCCCACCCGGTTGATCTCATTCTGCAGTATCAGATAGTCCCCCGGAGCAAATTCCTCCAGTACCTGGTCGATCTGACCGGTGGTAACCCGGGCATTTGCCCCCGCATACAGTATAATAGAATTATCACCTCTGGAATCCACCTGGATTACTGCATGTCCGGTAACCTCCTCCACCCTGCGGATCAGGCGGGTATCTACTCCCGCATTTCGCAGGGTTTCCACCAACGCCTCTCCGTCAGGTCCCACATTTCCCCCATGATAAACCTCAGCCCCCGCCCTGGCCAGCGCAATGGATTGATTCAGACCCTTCCCCCCAGGAAATTTATCCAGCCGGGAAGCCGCAAAGGTTTCTCCTGCGCGTATAAAATGCTCCATCTGATATACCAGATCCAAATTCAGTGAACCAAAATTCAATACCTTCAAATTAACACCTCCTAAAATATCAACTCTACTACTCCACGTTGACCCCCGTCTGGGATACAAATGTTTCGTCGATCAGCCGTTTCAAAATGATCGCCTGATCTCTGCCCGACGTGGCCTCGGTGGTAGTGATTAGCTGTTCCCAACCGCTCCCCCCCACTTAGCCCAAGCACATGCCGTCCCGCAGTAAGATACACCTTCATGGGCTCTCCCGTCTCACCTGCCAGACTATGCACATACCACTTTGAGCTGTAGGGAAATTTGATCTCCTCCGCTTCCTTAAAGGGCGGCGCCCCATCTATGGTCATACTTCTCACAGAGTATGAATTTGCCTTATCCGACTGCTTTGCCTTGAAAGCCAGACAATAGTACCCGTCCTGCGGCACTTCAAGTTCCCATGTAATCTCCTGCCCCATTTCCTTCCATGTGCTTTTACCAATGGTATTGTAGCGGGTCCTGGACGCGCTGGAGGGCGTCACATGCACATTGGTTACATCCCTGCTCATAATCCCCGGCCTCAGGCGCTCTCAGAAATGTGATTTTATCAATAGCTGCCGCCTCCTGCTTCAGCCGCAGAGTCAATGTATGACTGCCTTCCGACAAATAAAAACAGACCGGTCCCACATGCTCCCTTTGGGGATCATGCGCCAGTCTCGTCTGCCATTCAAACTGTTCTACTAAATCAGGGCGCAGTTCATTACCTCTGACATCCCTTTGAAACTCATTTTGGGACATGCCAAAGTAGGTCTCATCCATATACAGCCTGCAAAAACTCATATTCTGAGCGTTCTCGTAGTGCAATAATGCTGTCGTCTGCCGTCTCTTCATGCCACACCTCTCCGCCCGCTATCAGCGGTACAATAAAAGATACATTTCTTTCGTTTTAATGGGTAAACGTTTTACTTGCACTTTATTTTAATCATATATAACAAAAAAGTCAATATTCAATTCTGTCTTTTGTCATTTTGCATAATTTTTTTATGAATATTTGTGTGTTTTATCTTTTATAAAATCCAATATTTTAAAAAATCACAGCAAACGTTTTCTCTTATAAGTTTTATCCTTTTTTCAATTAACCTTATTACTTTTTCTGGCTTTTCTTTTGAAGTTATTATAGAATCTGATTATTAAAACAAAAAAGGACCTTGCATCATGTCAAAAATTTTAATCATCGACGACGAACCCATGATGACCGAGCTGTTGGATCAGCATCTTGCGGATTCCGGTTACGTCACCATGACCGCAAACAGCGCCGCGGAAGCCATGAAGCTGCTCCCCAGAAACCCGGATTTGATTATTCTGGACATTAATATGCCGGACATGGACGGCCTGACCTTTTGCAAAAATATACGGGAGCACGTTTCCTGCCCCATTCTGTTCCTCACCGCCAGAGTCACGGAGCAGGATAAAATTATGGGGCTGGGCTACGGCGGCGACGACTATATCACCAAGCCCTTCAGCCTGAAGGAGCTGACTGCCCGTGTGGCAGCCCACCTGCGCCGGGAGCAGAGACAGACCCACGGCGCTCCCATCCTTACCTCCGGCGACCTGGTGGTAAGCCTGTCCAAACGGCAGGTGTTTTACCGGGACAGGGAAATTTCTTTTTCCAAAACAGAATTTGACCTGATCGAATTTCTGCTCACCAATGCAGGGCAGGTCTTCGATAAGGAAAGAATTTATGAGCTGGTCTGGGGCTATGATGCGGAAGGCAGTGCAGACGTGGTCAAAGAGCATATCCGCAAAATACGCGCCAAGCTTACGGCTGTCTGCGGCAGGGATTATATCGACACGGTTTGGGGGGTGGGATATAAATGGGTTCATTAAAATGGCGGGATCTTCCCATACAAAAATTTTTTATGGCTTTAATTCTGCTTGTTTTTTCCATTGTCGTGCTGTTCTCCGGTTTGATTGTCTGGGGTTGTGCCGCCTTTCGGCACTACCTGCTGCCGGATTCGAATTCTGCATATCTGACCATCCAGACCACCTTTACGGACGGTACCACCCAGAGGAGCAGCTGGCTTTTTTCCTTTGGCAGCGATCCAAAATCCATTCCTCAGATGGAAGAAATACATGATGGTATTTCGGCCCAAAAAGAAGCTTCCGTATCAGAGTACTCCATTGAAAAGCTGGAAAACAGCTTTGATATGCTTACCCCGAAACGGCAGCTCGCCTATACCGCCTGCGGAATCCTGATGATTGCCGCCCCCATGTTTCTTTCCCTGGCAGGCATTCTATTCTGCAGTCTGTATTTTTACCGGAAAAAGCTTCGCCTTCCCCTGAAGCTGCTATCCGAGGCTACCGGCCAGATCGCAGCCCAAAACCTGGATTTTGATCTGGAGTACGACTGTCGGGACGAAATGGGCGATTTGTGCCGGTCCTTTTCCCAGATGAAAAACGCTTTATATGAAAACAATAAAAGACTTTGGTCTGCACTGGAAGAAAGAAAACGTCTGCAGGCCTCCGTTGCCCACGACCTGCGCAATCCCATCGCCATTATTCAGGGATATACGGAATATCTGGAGGACAAGGCGGCGGCAGGGGAGCTGACGCCGGAAAGGGCCCTCCGCATTGCCCAAAATATGAATCTGGCCGCCAAAAGACTGGGAAGGTATACGGACTCCATACACACACTTAACCAGCTTGAGGACATTGCCGTAAAAAAAGAAACGGTCTGCCTGTCCCGGCTGGCGGAAGACCTTACGGCGGATTTTTCCCTGATCGCCCAAAATAACGGCAGAACACTGCACGTATCCTCCGATTGGGCAGATGCTTTCACGGAGAAGGGCTTCTCCATAGAGAAAGACTTATCTATACTGGCCGATACGGCCATCCTGTACCGTGTGCTGGAAAATATTATAGGCAATTCCCTGCGTTTTTCCCAAAAGGATATCTTTATGGATATTTCGCTGGAGACCGGCCCCCCTTCGCCATCCTCCCGGATGCTGACCATCACTGTCCGGGATGACGGAAAGGGCTTCCCAGCCCAAATGCTGGAAAATGCTTCCAGTCCCTGCCTTCCCCATGCCTCCCAGGCCTCCGGGCCTGACGGTCATATGGGCATGGGTATGGCCATCAGCCGGATTCTCTGCCAAAAGCACGGCGGCACCCTTTCCCTATCCAATGGGTCCTCCGGCGGGGCACAGGTAAAAATTTCTTTTCAGGTTTGACAGATTTTTGACTTTTATTCTTTAGGATCTTCTTGTTAATCAATATTCCCGCAGCATTTTTGAACAGCCATGTAAGCTGCGGAAAAACAAGGAGGTCTTTTTTTATGAAAAACACATCAAGAAAAAACACTGCTGCCATTGTTCTGACCCTGATCTGGATCACCGCCTTTATCTGCTGTGCCTGCGGCAAAAGCGATGACGACAGCCCTTCCAGCTCCGTTATTCAGGACTCCCGCCCCAAAGCTGATTCTATTTCAAATACGGACGCCGGCGCATCAGGATCCTCTCCCCAGAAAGGTGCGCCCGTCACACAAAGCGCCGGGGAAACCGGCACGGATGCTCTTGGGCTGCGTTTTCTCTGTGCGGACGACGGAGAGAACGGCTGTTCCGACAGCAACGGTTATTATTATTTAAATTACGATGACATAAAGCTCAGCGACGGCAGCTATGGCTCCCATCTCATGTACATGGATTATGCCTCCTGCCGGGAAATCTTTCTATGCTCCACTCCCGGCTGTAACCACGATTCACCGGATTGTACTGCCGTACTGCCCAGCAGGGAATTTCCTCCCTTTTCCACAAAACTCTTTCTCTTTCAAGATCACCTGTATGCACTGTGCTGTCAGGCTGACGCCGTGGTATCCTTATCCGCACAGAGTGCCTCCGGGGAAGACAGTTCTTTTATGTCCGGCAATGACACAATAGATCATCGCGCAGGTGTCCTGTACCGTATGAATCCGGACGGCACAGGACGTGAGAAGGTTTATGAATTTGCATCCGGCCTTACAATAGAGGGCACATTGGCTATCGATCATAACGGACTTTATGTCATTACAAAAAAGCTTTCTTCAGAAAAGACGGAAACGGGCAGCTATACCTCCGCATCGGAGGAAAGCCTGATGTACCTGAACCTGTCCTCCTTTGAGGCGCAGACTCTCTGCTCCCTGGATTTCGGAGATAACATCTCCTGGAAAGTGACAGGCTGCGCAGGCGGCGCCATTTTACTGCGGGGCACGGATTACGGACGTAAGCTTACAACTGAGGAATATAATGATAACGGTCAATTTAAAGTTTATTTCCAAAATTCCCATGAAGTATTTGCCCTTTTGGATCCCTCCACCGGCAGTCTCCGGGAATTTTACCGTATAAGCAACGCCCGGCTTCTCAGCACTGCAGTTATGAATGATACCTTGTATATTTCCATTGAAGGCGGCGATGATATTATCGGTGTAAATCCGACTACCGGCGAACAATGGACCGTGGCTTCCCTGCCTCAGACTTACATCTGGGACACCCTGGAGGATGTGCTGTGCTGCAGCAGCTGGAACGCCGGCCAGGATTACACCTTTTATTTTGTAAATGTGAAAACCGGCGAAGCTTTTCATTCCGGTCTCGTAAACAAAAGCCTGGGCTGGCGGCTGGAGTTTAAAGCCGAGACAGGCAGGGATGTGCTGGTGATCTATGATTACGAGGCCGCTCCATCTGCCCTGAACGACGGAGGATATGAAATCACCCGTGAAATATACGGACTGATTTCCAGAGAAGATTTGTTTGCCGGAAAGGATAACTACCGCGAAATCCAGATGTCAGGAAAGGGATATTAATATGCTGAAGCTGTGCAATGTAAGTAAAAAATATAAAGAAAAAACCGCCCTGAACCATGTCTCCCTGACTCTTCATACAGGTATCTATGGTCTGCTGGGGCCCAACGGTGCAGGAAAATCCACCATGATGAATATTATCACCGGCAATCTCCGGCCCGATGACGGGCATGTCACCTGGAAGGATCAGGACATCCGGACCCTGGGCCCGGATTACCGCGCTGTCCTGGGCTATGCCCCGCAGCAGCAGGGGCTTTATGATTCCTTTACCGGCAGGCGGTTTCTTTCATACATGGCGGCTTTAAAGGGCATTTCCAAAAAGGAAATGCCCGGTGAGCTGGCAAGGGTTTTGGCCTGCGTCAATATGGAGGAAGCCGCAGATTGGGCCATCGGCGCCTACTCCGGCGGCATGAAGCAGCGCCTTTTGATCGCCCAGGCCATTATGGGCTCTCCGAAGCTGATTGTGCTGGACGAGCCCACCGCAGGACTGGACCCTAAGGAAAGAGTGCGGATCCGCGAAAATATAAGGTCTCTGGCCGGAGATAAGCTGATCCTCGTTTCCACTCATGTGGTATCGGACATCGAGCCCATCGCAGATGAAATAATCATGATTCGATCCGGAAGCATCATAGATCAGGGGACAGTTGCGGCGCTTATGGCCAAATATGAAGGCTGCAATGGTCTTGAGGATATTTATATGCGTGTGTACGAAGAAGGAGGCGGCGATCCATGCACCTGTTGATCAAATATGAACTGGAAAAAATATGGGGAAGACGGAATTTCCTTTTTTCTGTCCTGGCATTGCTGTGCTGTAATCTTTTTCTGCTCTGGTATACCAATCAGCCGGATGATATAACTCCCCCTCTGTCTGCCTACAAAATATTTCAATCTGAAATAAACCATATGACAGAGCAGGAAAAAGGCAACTACATGGAAGCTCTTAAGAAAACCCTTGACCATATGACTGTTGTAGATGAGGTACTGACCGCCAGGCAGCTGTCCGGCGAAATGGGAGAATACTTTGTCAAACAGACCATGGAAAACAATCCCGGTGTCTTTGTGGAATACCATGTAAGCTTCCAAAGAGGAGATTATCTTCGTTTTACCGACTCATTTTATCAGGAAAAAACATTCGTCAGCCAATTGTACAGGGAGTGGCAAAAGGTTTCCGGCTATGGGGAATACTTGAATTCCATCCGGGAAAACAGGGATATCCTGAGCGGCATCGGCATTTTCGCCGGGCAGAGCAAGAACAGCTTTTCCTCCAGGAATATAGAAAAAAGCGCCATGGATTTTTCGCTTCTCACGGATGCCAATATCTGTTGGATGTCGGAAAAGCCTTTTGTTTCGGCAATGGAAAATAAATGGACCGATCTTCTCATAATTCTTTCCGCTTTTTTATTTGCAGGAAGCCTGATCTTTCAGGAAAAAGAGAAAAAGCTTTTTTATGTCACACGCAGCACCAGGCGGGGAATCTGCCCTTGTATTCTGGGAAAGCTGGGGGCACTTTTCCTTCACTGTATTTTCATAACTCTTCTTCTATATGGAGAAAATCTGGTTTTCTTCGGCATGACCGCAGGTCTGGGCTCTGTGAAGGGCTTTCTGGGCGCTTCCCTGCAGTCCCTGTCCGGATATATGGAAAGCAGTCTCCCCATCACCATAGGGCAGTATATTTTTCTGTCCCTTTTTACAAAAGCGCTGGCGCTGTTTTCCGCAGCCTCCATTCTGACGGCTCTGTGTATCCTGGGGGACCATATTTTTCTTCCTTACGCAATCTGCGGCATGGGACTGGGGATCAGCTGGATTCTGTACCTTCTCCTTCCGGCAGGGACAAAGCTGGCACCCCTGAAATATTTAAATCCGGCAGGTATTTTGCGGACAGAGAACCTGTATGGAACATATTTGAACCTTGATTTGTTCGGGTATCCCATATCCCGCACTCTTCTCAGCTGGCTTCTGCTGGCGCTCCTCATGGGAACCGGGATTTCCTTAAGCCTGCTTTTCTTCCGGCGCGGAAGGAATCTTTCCCTGCGGGAGAAAAAGAAAGCGGCCATGCCCTTCCGTCCCCATGTGAGAGTTTTTTGGCATGAATGCTATAAAATTATGATCACCGGCCATGCCCTCGTAATCATGGTTTTGTTCGGACTGTTCCTGGGGTATGGGGAGCTGACACGGGAATATACCATTTCCCCAAAGGAACAATATTATCAGGATATGATGCTTTGCCTGGAGGGATCGCTGACCCCGGAGAAGGAGGAAATCATTTTAGCGGAAAAAGCACGGTTTCAGGAGGCTTTTGAGCAGATCAGCCTGATAGAAGCCGCCGTTTCTGACGGAACCCTCTCCGGCTCTGCAGGGGAGGATCTGAAATCCCGGTGGTACACCGTAACGGCTTTTTACCCCTCCTTTGAACGTGTATTGCAGCAATATTATCGTATTCAGGAACACGGCGGCTGCTTTATCTATGACACAGGATATGTGTATTTATTGGGGAAGCAGAACAAAAGCTTTCCGGTACAGCTCCTGCTGTTATCCCTTTGTTCCATTTTTTCCTTCGGAAACTGTCTGCCCATGGAGTACCAAAGCGGCGCCTGGAGGCTTCTGAACTCCTCCAGGCAGGGAAAAAATAGAGTGTTTGCCCGGAAAGCGGGGATCTGTATATTGGCGGCGGCGCTCTCCTGCCTGATCCCTCCGGTGTGCAGGGCTGTCAGCCTTTCCTCCCTGTTTCCCATGCATGGATTGGGATTTACAGTTGACAGCATTCCCGCCTGGGGCGATTTCCCGCTTCAGATACCTATGGCTGCTTTTCTTTTTCTGTTTATCCTTTCGCAGGCAGCCTCCCTGGTGATCGTGACCCTGGGCGTGCTTTTCATTTCCATCTGGCGCAGGGACTGTCTGCAGACGATTTTCTTTTCTCTTCTGCTCTTTGCAATGCCTTTGGTGCTGAAGCTCCTTGGACTGGAATTTGCAGGCTGGTTTTCCGTGTATCCTCTTTATGCATGGACCGGAATAAATTGAAGGTCAGCTGTTTCCTGTGCTTTCCGGCTGCGCCGTCACCTCCAAAAGAAGGCAGGGACCCGTGGCCATTCCGGTCTTTCCCAGCGTTCCGATGACCTGACCCTGCCGGATTTCATCTCCCTGAGATACCTTCGTATCCTTTAAATGACCGTACTTAACCGTGATGCCGCCCAAATCCACCACAATAAAATTCCCCCAGGCGCTCTCAAAGGCGACCTCCACGACAACTCCGTCTGCCACAGCATATACCTCGTCGCCTATTGCTCCCGCAATATTGATGCGTCCAGATAAAGCTTTGTCATCCTGCTGCTCCAGGCTTGACACCTCTCTGCTGGCGGTGGGCCAGGTCCAGTCGGAACGAAATAAACCCTGCACCGCACTGCTCTGTTCCGCGTCAGTCCCCTGCTGCTTTGAAGCGCTCTCCCTCTGCTCTGCTGCCTGCTCCCGTGCCCTCAAATGCTCCTCCATCTGGTTTTTCACATCCTCCATTTGCTGTATTTCAAAGTCAAACGTACACATCCAGTCCTGCCCAAAGGCAAAGTAGTTATTGGTCAAAACAAAATAATACCAATCCCCCTCGGGGAGATCTTTCTCCATTTTTTCCAGATCGTACCCTTCCGACAAATCAACGGTAACGACTCCCTGGGAGCGGGGCGGAACTGTCAGGTGTGCAGTCCTGATTTTTTCATTGTCTCCTTCCACCTCTTCACCGGTTGACCACTGCATTACCTTTACGCTGTCCTGTAACTTTAATTCTCTGTCGGAAAGATTCTGGATAATAATCTCAAACCTGCCGTTTCCCCGGTATACAGACGCCAATGCCAGATCGTCCCCATTCAGGCTCGAAAACTTCATGTAGCCAAAGGCCGACAGCATGACAATGCATAGCATGCAGCATGACATTACCGCCAGTCTGACTCCGGCGAAGGCCGGCCTGCGGTCTGCGGTAAGATTCACTCCCAAATTCCTTTCTATAATTGTCTGTATGTTCTTTTGATTTTTCCTGCTGTAGCTTTCCATTGTATTGATCTCCTTTTCGCTTTAACCGGCCTTACAGCCTCTCCATCATTTTCTTTATTTTTTGTTTGACATAATATAGTTTGTTATCCACCTGCTTTTTTGGCATATCCAGGGCAATTGCAATTTCCGCCGGCTTCTGTTCATAATAATACCTGCGTATAATCAAGTCCCTTTCCTTTTCATCCAGCTCGTCAATGCAGGCTCTCAGTTTTTCCTTCTCCTGGTCTGATGGCCCGATTTTTGCATATTCCAGGCTTTCAACCACGATTTCTTCTATAGGAAGCTCACGCTTTTTGATAATCCTGCGGTATCTGTCGATTGCTCTGGCTTTTGCAATCATGGAAAGCCACGAAGATATCTTCGCTTTTTCCGGATCGTATTTTTCAGGGTGCTGCCACAAGAAGATGAATACATCGGCGACACATTCCTCTACATCCTGAACGGATGCGGCATTTGCCAGGACAGATGCCGCAGTTTTCCATAAAAGTCTGGAATATTTCTGTACGGCAAATGCCAAGGCCTGCTCATCCCCGTCCATGATGGCCGAAATTATTTTTCTGTCGTTCAAAACACTTCCCTCTTTCTTTAAAGATGCATCTAACTGATCAGTCATATATTATACGATGGCGGCAGGTAAAAACACTGAATTTTTTTTAAAAAAGAGACCTCCGAAAGGAAAACAACTTTGTTATTCCAAATCTTGAAATGCCAATATAATCCATCCTAATTGCCCGTATGTTTGGCGCAGGATAAATTTCAGCCTGCAAGGCGGCTGAATGAGGCGATGCGGCGGCATCGTTGAGTGAAGCCAACGTATTCAGGTGGAAATTTAGACCAGCGAAACATAGGGTTAATTTAGGTGGATTATACTAGATATAGCAAACTTTGAATACAGAACATTAAAGGAAATTAACCCTATTAAAATGGACACAACTCATGAATTGCATCAGACAACAGGCGAATGAAATTATTTTGGGAGAACTTATTTATAATTGATTTTGAAAGTGGCATTGGCGCAAAGGTAATGCCGCTGTTTCAACCACGACATACGCATGAACAAATAAATTGTGAACAAAAAGTATTCATTATCCGTTATAATGGAAATAAAAACGGAGATGTGGATATGGAACAGTTATTGGAATGGATGGAAATCATAGAGGATATCCGGCAGCATAGAAAAGTACGGCACAATATAAAGGATATTCTTATCATTGTACTTTTTGCCACACTTGCCAACGCAGATACATGGGAGCAGATTGCAGATTTTGCCCTATGGAATGAGGATTACCTCAGACAGTATATCGAATTGAGAAACGGCGTACCCTCCCATGATACTATACAGCGTGTCATGGGGATGATACGGCCTGAGAATTTACAGCAGCTTCAGCTTAAATGGCAGGAGTTGCTGGACAGCAATGAAGGAGAAAAGCTCAAAAAGATCATCTGTGTGGACGGGAAAACTATGCGATCCAATAAAAGAGAATGCACAAGACCATGCCATATCGTTTTAGCATGGAGCAGGGAAGATGGGTATTGTCTGGGGCAGAAGGCAGTGGAGGAAAAGAGCAATGAGATAACGGCAATTCCCAAAGTATTGGAAAGTATAGAGATAAAAGGCCAGGTTGTAACGATTGATGCAATGGGGACGCAGACGGCAATAGTGGAAACGATACGAAAGAGACGGGTAGACTATGTGTTGGCGGTAAAAGGGAACCAGGGGAATCTGGAAAGCGATATACGGGAGTATTTTGAAGACCCGCAGATATGTGCAGAGCTAAAGAAAGGGAGCGGATATAAGAAAACAACAGAGAAGGCGCATGGACAGGTAGAGATAAGGGAGTATTATCAAACAGAGGATACAGGCTGGATGTCCCAGAAAAAGCAGTGGAAAGGCCTGAAAAGCATAGGGATGGAGAAAAAGACCATCCGAAAGGGAGAAACAAAGAAAGAGGAATATTGGTATTATATCAGCAGTCTTTTAGAAGATATTGAACTGTTCAGCCGTGCAGTAAGGGGACATTGGTCGGTGGAAAGCATGCACTGGCACCTGGATGTGACATTTAAGGAAGATGCGAATACCACACTGGATAAGACAGCGGCTCAGAACCAGAATATCATCCGTAAATGGTGCCTGAGCATGCTGAAGTTGATAGAAATACGTGGGACGAAAATGTCACTGAAAAGGAAACGATTCAATATAAGTTTTGCACCAGCACAGTTTATAGAAGAACTGATGAAAATTTAAAAAGCCACAATTCAGGATTTTGGGAGGATCAAACATTCATGCGTTTGTCGTGTGTTTCAACTGAGAAAATGGAAAATTTCATTCGTGTATGGTACAATGGAAAGTACATATACAGGCATGGGATGGATATACTGATTGGAGGAATATAAAAATGACAGACAGAGAGGTTGGCTTTGTTGTGGATGATGAATATAAAGCATGGATAGAAAATATAAAAGACAGAATAAAGCATAGCCAGATAAAAGCTTCTGTTAAAGTGAATTATGAGTTGCTTGATTTATATTGGGATATAGGCCGAGATATTGTTGCCAAACAGAAAAATGCGAAATGGGGAGAGTCGTTTCTTGCAACAATGAGCAAGGATTTACGAAAAACTTTTCCTAATATGTCGGGTTTTTCGGTACAAAATTTAAAAAGCATACGATACTGGTACAAATTTTATAACTCCAATGAAAATGGCTTACAGCCTGTAAGCCAAATGGAACTAATTGAAAAATTAGTTAAAAGTATTCCGTGGGGACATAATCAAAGGATTATGTACAAATGTACAAATATCGCAGAAGCGTTGTTTTATGCGCAAAAAACGATGGATAATGGTTGGAGCAGAACTGTTTTAGAACATCAGATAGATAACGGCTTGTATGATAGACAGGGAAAAGCAATTACCAATTTTCAATTAAAATTGCCAGAGCCGCAGTCTGATTTGGCAGAACAAACATTAAAAAATCCATACAATTTTGACTTTCTGACTTTGAGGGAAAAATATGACGAGAAAGAATTAGAGGATGCCCTTATCAATCAAATTACTCAATTTCTATTGGAATTAGGTACAGGTTTTTCGTATCTTGGCAGACAAGTGCATTTGCATGTCGGTAAGAGTGATTTCTATATAGATTTGCTTTTTTACCATGTCCGTCTCCATTGCTATGTTGTTGTGGAGCTGAAAACGGAAAAATTCAAGCCAGAATTTGCAGGTAAATTAAATTTTTATGTCACGGCTGTCAATAAACAGATGAAAACAGGACAAGATAATCCGACAATAGGTATACTTATTTGCAAAGATAAGGATGATGTTGTCGCTGAGTATGCACTCGATGATATTTCACAGCCAATCGGAATTGCTGAATATGAACTGACAAAGGTGCTTCGTGAGGAATTTAAGAGTAGTCTGCCGACAGTGGAAGAAATAGAGAGTGAACTATCTGAATAAATTGGCTTACGGATTGTAAGCCAATTTGCAGTTTGAAAAAATCAATGACTTAAGTAAACGGTTTACCACCGTTGTGGTAAATGCTTGCAAATCTTTTAATCCCGCTTATTGTATTGATAAGGATGGACGCAACAACTCTTCTCAAATTGCCCAGCTCCCCCTGTATTCAAGAGCCCCAGTTCAATCAGGGCATTGATGCACGGCTAATCACTGATGCTAATATGAAAAAATTAGCGGAAATACCCATTAGACCTGTGCGGATTGCTTTTGACCACTGGGAGCTACGCGATGCATATGAGAATGCCGTGCGCACAGCTGTACGGAATGGGCATAGGAACCTTTCCAATTATATTCTATATAATTTTGAAGACCGCCCAGTTGAAATAAGGCTACCGCAATCCCACTGGCTTTAGACGGTGGGTTAATGTAGCCCAAAGTGGATATTTGTGCTATACTTGCGGCATGGGAACATGGAAATCAAAAAACAG
>CAMWUL010000056.1 GCA_947177445.1 uncultured Lachnospiraceae bacterium
TACGAGGTCGATGAAGCAGGAAGCCCATTGGCTTTAGACAATGGGTAGTTCACAATGCAGGGCGGTATTTTGAGCAGTACAGGCAGGAGGGCGTAAATATGGAAACGAGAATTTATCATGTGGCAAAGCAGGGTGACGACAAAAATCCGGGAACGGAGCAGAGGCCCTTTTTGACCATTCAGCGGGCGGCAGAGCTGGCCGGACCGGGAGAGAAGATTATTGTTCATGAAGGAGAATACCGGGAGTGGGTGAAACCGCCCGTCGGAGGCCTGTCTCCGGACTGCCCTGTGACTTATGAGGCCGCAGAGGGCGAACGGGTGGTGATCAAGGGCTCTGAGCGGATCACAGGCTGGGAAAAAGAAGAAGGGGATGTCTGGAAGGCATGTGTGTCAAACAGCATATTCGGTTCTTATAACCCTTACCGGCAGGAAATTTCCGGAGACTGGCTGGTGGCTCCCTGGGACAAGCCTGTTCACGCAGGGGATGTGTACCTGAACGGAAAATCCCTTTACGAGGCCCATTCTCTGGAGGAATTGAAAAATCCCGTGATGCGCCGGGCCAGTGTCTTTGAGACCTGGGGAGGCCGGGAGGAGAAGATTTTAGAGCCGGAGCGGACCCTTTATCAGTGGTTCTGCCAGGCGGACAGTGAAAATACCACTATCTACGCCAATTTTCAGGGGGCGGATCCCAATAAAGAGCTGGTGGAGATCAATGTGCGCCGGTCCTGCTTTTATCCGGAGATCACAGGGGTGAATTATATTGTGGTCCGGGGCTTTGAGATGGCTCACGCCGCCACGGTCTGGGCGCCGCCCACCGACGATCAGCCGGGGCTTTTAGGGCCCAACTGGAGTAAGGGCTGGTTGATTGAGAATAATATCATCCATGATTCCAAGTGCAGTGCCATCAGCCTGGGGAAGGAGGCTTCCACCGGAAACGGGGCTCACAGCAAATGGCACAGAAAGCCCGGCTATCAATATCAGATGGAGGCGGTTTTCCGGGGGCGGCAGACGGGATGGTCAAAGGAAAGGATCGGATCCCATATCGTGCGGAACAACCGGATCTACGACTGCGGACAGAACGGAATTGTGGGGCATATGGGCTGTGTTTTCAGCGAAATTTATGGAAACGAGATATATAATATTGCGGTAAAGCATGAGTTTTACGGTCATGAGATCGCCGGAATCAAGCTGCATGCGGCCATTGACGTTCAGATTCATGATAACTATATCCATCACTGTACTCTGGGGACCTGGCTGGACTGGCAGGCACAGGGAGTGCGGGTGAGCCGCAACATTTATGACAGAAACAACCGGGATTTCTTTGTGGAGGTATCCCACGGTCCGTATTTGGTGGACAACAATATCTTTACCTCTCCCTATTGCTTTGACAATGCGGCCCAGGGAGGAGCCTATGTGCACAATCTCTGCTTAGGCTTCCACAATCACTATCCGGTGCTGAACCGCTCCACTCCCTATCATCTGCCTCATTCCACGCAGGTGCTGGGAACGGTTCCGGTGTACGGAGGCGATGACAGATGGTTCCAGAATATTTTTGTGGGCGGAACGGAGGAAGGACGCACCTACGGAACCTGGGGCTATAACGGGGCGCCGGTGTCCCTGGGGGAATACATAGAGCGCTTTTTGGCGCTGGGACACGGAGATGTGGAGCAGTATGAGCAGGTGAAGCAGCCCGCGTATATCGACGGAAATGTGTATCTGCAGGGGGCGAAGGCCTTTGACCGGGAGCAGAATTACTGTGTGCATGAAGCTTCCCCGGAGGCATCCCTGGAGGAAGAGGGAGATACCGTTTTCCTGGAGATCACTCTGCCGGAGGAAATGTTCCGGGTGGATACACAGACAGTGACCTCCGCCCTTTTGGGCATGACCAGATTGTCCGAGGCGCGTTTTGAGACGCCGGAGGGCACGGCCTTTGTGTTGGACCGGGATCTGGCCGGTAATCAGCGGGGAGAAAAACCTGTGCCCGGCCCCCTGGAGTGCCTTCACGCCGGACAAAACCGTGTGGCAGTGTGGAGAAGAGGATAGCTTAGAAGCCTTCGGGGCCGCCGCCTTCTTCGGCATGTCTGCGGCGGTACTCGGAGGGGCTCATTCCAAAATGTCTTTCAAACAGATGATAAAAATGACTGCTGTTGTGCCAGCCTGCTGCAAGGGCGGCTTCCCTGACGGGAAGTCTTGTTCCCAGCAGCAGGCCGGCAGCATATTTCATACGTATTTTCTGAACATAATTCTGAAAACTGATTCCCTGATATTTTTGCAGTAATAAATTAAAATAGTTTCGGTGGTAATGAAAGACCTCCTCCAGCCTGCGGGCGGTGACAGTGGCAGGGTGCAGGCGGATATAACGCTCCAGCTCGTAGAGCAGGACCTTTTCGCGGCTTTCCTGGTCGGAGCTGTGAAGTCTTATGGAATATTGGCGGCAGAGCAGTGACAACAGCCGGATCAGATTGCCCTGTATGATCTCCCGTCCCCCTTCTCTGGGAAAATAGTCTTCCTCCACCAGGGTTTCCAGAATTCCGGAAAGAGGCTTTTGAAAAGGGTTGAAAGCGGTATCGGAAAAAGCGCCGGGAGCTTCACAGTCGCTGTCAAAATGGGCTCCCGGAGACGGGGGAAGGGTGTTTTCCGCCGGCTGCAGGTGAAGGTAGCTTTGCTCTTTTTTCTGCCGCAGCAGCGCGCGGAAAAGGAAGCGCTGCAGGTCGTTTCGGGGATCATAAGAGGCCAGCAGCCTATCCAGGTAGTCACTTTGCAGGGACAGGAAGAGAATTGCCGTATTCTCCGTGCCTTCTACGACGTCCGCATGGGACAGGTTTTGATCCGTGATGGCAAAATCGCCGGCAGAGAAGGTCTGTTTTTCTCCCAGCAGGATCTGCCGGAAGCTTCCTTTTATTACATAAAGGATTTCAATATAGTCATGGGTATGGTAGTGGCCCTGCCAGGGAAGGCTTCGTCTGATGTGGCGCATGCCCCGGCGGCTGAAGGTGTATTCGTTTCCGTCCTTATCATACAGATACAGCAGTGTGGAGAAAGGGGATTCTGCCGCGCGGATATCCGGATACGCGGTGTCAGGTGCATATTGTCCCGGACCGGCCTCCGCAGGCGGAGTCGTTACCCGGGAGCCGGAGACGAAGTAAAAATGTTCATATGCCGTAATCCTCTCTTCCAGAGAAGGGAAGGCAGGTTGCTTCCTTCGCAGGATATCTTCCTCTAATTCCAGTTTCCAGTCAGCCATATGATTTTCCTTTCTGCGGGACGGGGTGCCTGCGGATCATGGTTTTTCTGCAGACCGCTCCCGCCGCCTGCGGCAAACAAGCTTCAAAATCGTGCAAATAGTCCCTTTTAGAATATAATACAGCAGATTCCCGTCCTTGTCACTGCAGTCATATTTTTTTATGATAAAACTACCGAGCTTGGATGGTGTTTATAGAGCAGCATATAATTTTGCAATGGAGGTATGGGCAGATGAAGAGAACGAACTGGAACAGGGACTGGTTTTTTACAAAGGGACTGGCCAACTTAATGAATTATGGTCGGAAGGTGCAGCTTCCGCACGATTACATGATTGACGGGGATGTTAGAGAGGACGCGCCTGCGGGGGCGGCCATGGGGTATTTTACGGCAGGGGTGGGTACCTACACCAAATTTCTGACAGTACCGGAGGAATGGGAGGGGGAAAGGGTGTATCTTCATTTTGATGGGGTGATGATGAACGCTTCTGTGTCCGTCAACGGCAGTCTGGTAAAGCGGCATCACTATGGATACACACCATTTTCCGTGGATATTACCGACGCTTTGTATTTTGGGGAGAGTAACCGGGTTACGGTCACGGTGAATCCCAGCATGCAGCCCAATTCCCGCTGGTACACCGGCGCAGGAATTTACCGCGCTGTGGAATTGTCCCATGTGAAGCCTGTGCACATTGAGCCGGACGGAATTTTCGCATACACAAAGAGAATCCAATTCTCCGGGGAAAACAGCGGTTCAGGTGAGGAGGATCCGGAAAAGGCCCGGGCCGAATTTGCCAGCGTCATGGTGGAGGTGACCCTGCGGAATCATTTTGCGGAGGATCATCAGGTCAGAGTGCGGGCGCTTATTTCTCCGGAGAACCGGATTTCGGATCGGGAGCAGTCAGATGCCGAAGCCGGCTCCATTGTCCGTGATACGGTGCTTTTGGTAAAGGCGGGAAGCACCGCTGTGGCCAGGATTCCAGTTTCGGTAAAGCAGCCCGTCCTGTGGGATGCAGAGCATCCCGGGCTTTATCAGGTGAAGGTCCAACTGGAGGATATGGGAGTCTTTACGGTCTGTCTGAAAAAGGAGCGTGCTCTGGAGGGCACCTGCGATGAAGGGGAGACACTTTTCGGTATCCGCACCGTCACGGCGGATGCGGTCTGCGGACTTTTAATCAACGGCAGGCCGGTGAAGCTGAAGGGGGGATGTATCCATCATGACAATGGTATTCTGGGGGCGGTATCGCTCTATGACAGCGAATATCGTAAGCTGTGTCTGCTGAAGGCCGGGGGCTTTAATGCGGTGAGGCTGGCCCATAATCCCGGCTCCCGCAGTCTGCTGGAGATCTGTGACCGCATAGGCCTCTATGTGTTTGACGAGGCCTTTGACGCCTGGGGGCACAGCAAACAGCCCGGGGACTACAGCCAGTTTTTTGCCGGGGACTGGAAGGAGGATATGGCGGCCTTTATCCTTCGGGACCGCAATCATCCGGCGGTTATCTTCTGGTCTACCGGAAACGAGGTGGAGGAGAGAGGCGGTATGGGCGACGGATACAGTACTGCCGGAAGGCTGGCGGCATATGTCCGCAGCCTGGATCCTACCAGACTGGTGTCCAACGGTCTTTGCTCCATGTGGTCCGGTCTGGATGATAAAAGCTTCATTGACCAGACGAGACAGATGCAGCAGAAAAGGGCAGAGGGAATGCAGAATGCAGATCTGGGGGAGGAAGATTCCTCCTGGGAGGAGAGGACCGAGGCCTTTTGCAGCTGTCTGGATGTGGTGGGATATAATTATCTGGACAGCCATTATGAGTATGACGGACAGCGGTATCCGGAACGGGTGATTTTGGGAACGGAGAGCTTTCCCAACCAGATTGACCGGGTATGGGAGCTGGTGGAGCGTCTGCCCCATGTGATCGGTGATTTCACCTGGACGGCGGTGGACTATATCGGGGAAGCGGGAATCGGAAAGAGCGCATTTTTTGCACAGGATGATCCCAGGCTTGCCATGGGGGAAATGGCTTTGTCATCACATGTGTCATCCTATCCCTGGCGTCTGGCCAACGATGCGGATATCACTATCAGCGGCGCCATAACGCCCCAGGGGGTATACCGCAGGATTGTGTGGGGAAGCGCCGAGACAGGAATTTTTGTGCAGCATCCGGAGAATTATGAATTGACTGAAATGGTCAGCAAATGGGGCTGGAACCAGATGTCAGACTGCTGGAATTATGAAGAATACGTTGGAAAGCCGGTAAAGGTGTATGTGTATTCCGCGGCACCCAGTGTGGAGCTCTGGCTGAACGGAAGGAGCATGGGCATAAAGGCGGCAGGAAAGGAGAACCGGTTTACGGCTGTTTTCCAGGTGAACTATGAGCCGGGCAGTCTGACTGCGGTGAGCCTTGGAAAAGACGGAGAGATTTCCAGGGCACAGCTGGTCACCACGGGAGCGCCGGCGGCTCTTCGTCTGAAGGCAGACAGGCTGTGCCTTCGGGCCGACGGTGAGAGCCTTTCCTATGTGGAGGTGGAAATTGTGGACGCAGAGGGCCGGACCGTTAAGCATGGAGAGCTGGAATTGGAAGCGGTTTTGACAGGAACAGAGGCGGAGAGCGCGTTTATGGATGAAAAAGAGAAGGAGCATTGTGCCCGTCTGGCAGGCTTCGGCTCCGACGCGCCTGTAACAGAGGATAATTATACTGCAGGAAAATGCAAATCTTATCATGGCAGAGCGCTGGCAGTGGTGCGTTCCGGCTGTATTGCGGGAACAGCCCTTCTGAGAGTGACATCCCCCGGACTGCCCCAGGCCGAGGTGGAGATCCGGGTGGAATGACCGGTCAGGCAGTTCGTCCGGTAATGTGCGCTGTAACCGAAATGATATCGGATTCGTGATAGTTTCGGGCGGATTTTTGGAAGCGGCGCAGGCAAAAATCCGCTATACTGTCGGCAGAGCTTTATGAAGGGCAGATATTTATGCATGCGCCCGCCGGCAGCGGGCAGACAGGAGTCAATATGGAAAAATACCAGAATGCGGCCCTTTCTTCACAGGAGAGGGCAGAGGATCTATTGGCAAAATTAAGTACGGAAGAGAAAATGGCCCAGGTGCAGTGCTGGCTGTGGGGACATGGGGATGGGGAAGAGATTCTGAAGCATGGGATCGGTCATGTGTCTACGTTGGAGATCAGGAACGTAAAGACTCTGGAGGAGGTGTCGGAGAACCTGATCCGGATCCAGAAGCAGGTCATGGCAAGCAGCGAGCACCACATTCCTGCCATTTTTCATATGGAAGGGCTGTGCGGCGCACTGATGCAGGAGGCTGTGAGCTTTCCCTCGGGTATTGGAAGGGCCTCATCCTGGGACCCAAAGCTGGAAGAGCAGATCGGCCAGATTGTGGGGCGGCAGGAGAGGGCGGTGGGGATCACCCAGACGCTGGCGCCTGTGCTGGATATTTCCAGGGACTCCAGGATGGGCAGACAGTGCGAAACCTACGGCGAGGATCCTGCTCTGGCGGCGGCCATGGGCAGCGCCTTTGTGAAAGGGGTGCAGGGGCGGTCTGCGGGAAGGCAGACGGATGCCTGCGCAAAGCATTTTCTTGGTTTTCACAATTCCCAGGGGGCCATTCACGGCGCCAATGTGGAAATGGGGGAAAGACAGCTTCAGGAGGTATACGGAAAGCCCTTCCAGGCTGCCATTGCGGAAAATGATCTTCGGGGCATAATGCCCTGCTACTGCTCCATCAACGGAAGGCCTGCCTCCGCCTCCGGGGGACTTTTGACAGATCTGCTCCGGGAGGAGATGGGCTTTGACGGCGTGGTGATGGCGGACTACAGCGCCATTGCCAACGTTCACAGGGTACAGGGGCTGTACGAGAGCGCCGAGGATGCGGGTCTGGCCTGCATGGAGGCGGGGATGGACATAGAGCTTCCCAATACCTATGGATTCAACCAGGAGCTGGGCAGACGGTTTGAGGAGGGGCTGGCTGACAGGACGGTTCTGGACCGGGCCGTATACCGGGTTCTCTGCGCCAAGTTCCGCATGGGGCTTTTCGAGCATCCCTTTGCTCTGACGGGAGAGGAACTGCGGCGGGAGATCCATGAGGAAACGGATGAGGCTGTGACGTTAAAGAGCGCCAGAGAGTCCATGGTTTTATTGAAAAATCAAAAGCATACGCTGCCTTTGGACAGAAAGGTAAAGAGAATCGCGTTGATCGGCTGCCACGGCAGGAACGCCCGCTTTTTCTTTGGGGGATATACCCATCTGTCCATGGTGGAAGCCGTCCATGCGGCGGCCAATTCCCTGGCCGGTGTAGACGCGTCCAACACACCCGGCTCTGTAAAAATGGTGACAGTGCCGGGAACTCAGATCCAGGACGATGAGACGGCGGAATTCGACGGGATTTTGAAGCAGCAAAAGCCTGACTGCACCAGCCTGCTTCAGGAGCTGACCGCAAGGATGCCGGAGACGGAAATTTCATATGCCTACGGCTATCCCAAAGCGGGAGAGGATACCTCTCATTTTGCGGAAGCCCTGGAGGCTGCCGCAAAGGCGGATATTCTGATCCTGACTCTGGGAGGCAAAAACGGATCGGGTTCCATTGCTTCCATGGGGGAAGGCGTGGACGGTACGGATATCAATCTGCCGCGATGCCAGGAGCAGTTTATCCTGGAGGCGGCAAAGCTGGGAAAGCCCATGATCGGAGTACATATGGACGGAAGGCCTGTTTCCAGCGATATAGCGGATCAGTATCTGGATGCGGTTCTGGAGGCCTGGAACCCTTCCGAAAAGGGAGCGCAGGCTATCGTGGATGTGCTGCTGGGAGAGTATAATCCCGGCGGAAGGCTGCCGCTGTCTGTGGCCCGAAGTGCCGGTCAGGCTCCGATCTATTACAATCATCCCAACGGCTCCGCCTGGCATCAGGGAGAAAGCATCGGCTTTCCGGAGTACGTGGATATGCCTCACACGCCGAGATATTTCTTTGGTTTCGGATTATCCTACACGGACTTTACCTATTCCGATCTGGAAATCAAAGCGGAGGGTGCGGATTCTAAGCTTCGGCGGGGGGAAGAGGACAGAGTCTGCGTATTCCCCTATGGCAGAGTTTGTGTAAGCTTTACGGTCCAAAATACCGGAGACGCAGCCGGAGACGAGGTGGCTCAGCTGTACGTGAAAGACCGCCATGCATCCATGACCAGGCCGGTTAAGGAGCTGGCAGGCTTTGGACGTATTCATCTGGAGCCCGGAGAGAGTAAACGGATCACCTTTACCATGAAGGCCAGCCAGATGGCTTTTCTGGATGAAAGGATGCGGTGGAAGACAGAAAAAGGAGATATGGAGATACAGGTGGGAAGCTCATCCGAGGATATCCGCCTTATGGGTATGTACCGTGTTGCGGAGGACGGCTATGTAAAGTCTCCTGACCGGGGATTTTATGCGGATGTGGAGGCAGAATCCTGACCACAGAATCCTGAAGCCTTCTTTTTGGAGAATTGTTTTTCGGATCATTATTCGGCTTGAAAATTTTATAAATATATGAGTGGACAAAACATCACTTTTATGATATATTTATGGAAATTAATTTCATAGCGATGCGGAGTGAATCCGAAAAAATTCAGCAGAGTGCTTTTGAAATGTTCTTTTGCCCGGCAGGAAGGCTGCGGCAGGACTTTGAGAGGGCTCTGGCACAAGAAGGAGGTGATATGGTGGCATTGACAAAGGAGGATCTACAGGCGATAGCGACGCTGCTGCAGCCGATCCACGGACAGCTTGACGGGCTGGAGTCCAGCGTGACGGATGTGAAGACAGATGTAGAGCGGATGGGCGCGGGCGTATCTGAGGTGAAAGCGGATGTAGCGCAGCTGGGCGCGGATGTGTCTGAGGTGAATAGGAAGCTTTTCGAGGTCGAAATAAGGGTTTCCGCTACATGCGATTTTGCGCTGGAAGCCTGGGCCAAGAGCGTGGAGATCAGAAAATGGCTTGAAAGAGCAAGGTGATGTAACAGGTATGATGTAAAGACCAGGTATGGTATGAACCTGGTCTTTACGATTGCCGGATTTTCTTCTACCATGAGATATTATATAGCTTAAACAATGACTTTATTACAGATAAGTCACTTTCGCAGATAGTAATTCCCCAATGCTTTCCGGAACTGTCGATCATTCCATTTCCGACTGAATCAAACATATAAGATGTATCATTTATCTTAATGACATATTGAAACAATCCACCACTGATGTCGTTGGATTTTTCACAAGCAGATAGAATATTGCTTATAACTTTGCAATCGTCTTTATTAATAGAAACAACATTTTCTTTCTCATTGACATTATACATAACAATAGAATCTTCCGTACCTTTTATAGCGGTATTTTCCTGCGGTAAAGAGGTTATTTTTTCTGTGAGGGTATCAGAATACGGTTCCAGCTGTTTTTTCATATTTTCCGCAATAGGTTTTTCCAAAATCTGATAACCTGTTACTTGCCATATTCCGTCTGTGCTTTCATATGCCTCATGCTCCATGTGTATCACGATGCAATAGCCTTCAATACTGCAATCTACGAAGGCCAGAAGCTGGTTCATATTTTGTATAAATAAGCTGTAATGATAGCCGTTTTCCTTCGTTACAGTGATTGCGTTTCCAAATTCTTTCCTGTTAAATTTATCTAAGAAAGAAAGTAATACATCTGTTTTATCAAAAGAACCTGTCATGTGCCCATTGTCAATGCTTATAATCTCTTCAGAAGTATACAAAGGGAACAGGAGTAAGTGCACATATTCTCTAAATGCGGGACTTGCGGCATACGCTGTTCCCAAACTGCCCAATAATAAAACAGCAGCTGCCGCAAATCCAACGGCAAAACGGCGGAATATTAAAGTTAAATTGTTTTTTTTGCCTGCTTTCACAGTATCTTGTATCTGCAGCAATATTTTTTCTTTTGTACTGCTGTCCGGATTCATTTTGTTCCATGCTGAAATTATTTTATCATCACTCATTATGAATTACCTCCATCTAATATTTTTTTAAGATGCCTCCGGGCCTCTGTTAAATGGTTTCGGATCGTTGAAGACGGCTTATGCAGCATTTCTGCTATCTCATGTGTTTTGTACCCCTCATAATAGTAGAGGTATACCACTGCTTTATATTTATACGGCGAATCTAAAATTGCCATATAGATATCGGAGTCCGCCGGATTTTCTGTGTGTGGAATAAAATCATAGGTCTCTATCCTTATATTGTGTCTCCAGGACTGTCGCAGCATATCTTTACATATATTGGATGATGTTACAATGAACCACGCTTTTTCATGACGCTCATTTTCGAATTTTTTTCCGTATTTTAAATATCTAATGAAAACTGACTGAACTGCATCCTCTGTATCCTCCCTGTTCTTCAAAATTGAAAAACATAATCTGTAAATCATATCAATATAACGATTATACGTTGATATAAATTCTCTGTCCGAGTAGCTCATAACTCGTTACCTCCTTCGCTATAAATACGTTTCATATAGCTGATTTGCCGGATTAAAAAATTTTTTTATCATAAAGTCGGATTTATGGTAGTTTTGGGCGGATTTTTTGTTTTCAGAAGCGGTTTATATGTGCCATAATAAATTATAGCAGGAGAAACGCTGAGAAAACAGGAGAACGAGTATTTATGGAAAGATTGGATTTTAACCATGGCTGGGTGTTTACACAGGAAGGAACAAAGCGCCGGGAGGAGGTGACGCTTCCCCATGACGCCATGATCAACACGGACCGGAATCCTCAGATGAGGAACTATTTTCTGTTGGCGGGATTTGAAGGGGGAAAATATATTTATACCAAAACCTTTCCTGCGCCGGAGGAGTGGAAAGGGAAGACCCTGATTCTGGAGTTTGAGGCTGTTTACTGCATGACCACAGTCTACGTAAATGGCAAGGCTGTCTGTGAAAAGCCTTATGGCTTTACTCCGTTTCAGATTCTCCTGAATCCACACCTGAAATTTGGCGTCGAAAATGAGATCCGGGTGGAGGCGGATGTGCCAAAAGAGGGTCATGGACGCTGGTATACAGGAGGCGGTATTTACCGGCCCGTTCATCTGTACATAGGAGAAGAAAACTATATTGAGCCATACGGTGTGAAGGTGACCACTCTGGGAATTCATCCTGCGAAAATCCGGGTGGAGGTCTGTGTCCGGGGAACGGGACAGGTGTCCGTAGAGATATTGCAGAAAGGAGAATGCGTGGTCAGGGGCAGGGCCCGGGTGGAAAACAGCCGTGCCGAAGCAGAAGCCGGAACCGCCGTTCTGGAGCTTACTGTGCCGGATGCAAGGCTTTGGAGCGCGGAGACGCCGGAGCTTTATCAGGCCCGGGTGACACTGGGCGGGGCCGGGACAGGCGAAGGGGAAAGCTCTGATTTGGCCGGGAGGATTTATGACCATGTCACGGAAACCTTCGGCATCCGCACCATTTCGACAGATCCGGAGAAAGGTTTATTGATTAATGGAGTCGCGACCTTCCTGAGAGGCGGCTGTATCCATAATGACAATGGGGTAATTGGGGTCATCAACAACGATGCCACGGAGCTGCACCGCGCCCTTATCCTGAAGAAGTCCGGCTTCAACGCTCTTCGCTCCGCCCATCATCCCATGTCCCGGAGCCTGATGAAGGCCTGTGACCAGGTGGGGCTTTATGTGATGGATGAAGCCTTTGACTACTGGTACCGTCCTAAGGGAGGAAACCCCTATTGCGGCAGGTTCCTGGACTGCTTTCGTGAGGATACGGCGGCTATGGTGCAGGATGCATATAATCATCCCTGCGTGGTGATCTATTCCATTGGAAACGAGATTCCGGAGGCGGGAAGCGTAAAAGGAGTCCGGGTGGGAAAGGAGATTGTGGATGTGATCCACAGTATCGACACCACCAGACCCACTACCCTCTGTCCCAGCGTGCACTGGCTTCGGGAGTACCTGGACGGGGTTCCTTATCTGACGGTGGACGAGGATCAGTGGATGGCGGAGAGCCCGGAAAACCGGGAGAAGGATTGGAAGCATTACATGAAGATTTTCATGGGTGCGGCGGCCAATATTCCGGAAAACGAAAAGGATATGCCGTATCCGCCCACCTATGTGCAGATGGACGAGGATGCCACTAAAAATCTGTATCCTTATCTGGATATTGCGGGATATAATTATTATGAAGACAAATATGATACCCTGCATCAGCTGCACCCGGAGCGGGTTTTGCTGGGAACGGAGACCCGGGGAGAGAGGATCGCGGAAACCATGCGCTATGCAAGGAGCCATCCCTTCCTCATCGGCGACTTTATCTGGACCCTGCAGGAGCATCTGGGAGAGGCCAATTGCTGTAACATTTCTTATGGGGTAAAGGAAGAGCCTAAAAATAATCTTTCGGGAAAGGATTATCCCTGGCTGATCAATTATGGCGGCACCATTGACCTGATCGGCACCATTCTGCCCTCCATCCACAGATATGAATTTGCCTGGGATGAAGATAAGCATGGTTTATATCTGGCGTCCCAGCCGCCGGTGCACAATGGCCTTGCGCCGGATGTGTCAGGCTATCGGTGGACGGATACCGTGGAGGGCTGGACCTATGAGGGACGGGAAGGCGAACCCGCCTGGGTGGATGCCTATACGGATGCGTCCCAGGTGGAGATTTTTGTAAACGGGGTCAGTGCAGGCAGAAGCGCCGTAAAGGATTATTTTGCCAAGGTGTCCTGTATTTATGAACCCGGCGAACTGATGGGAATAGGCTATGATCAGGACGGAAAGGAGCTGTACCGGACCGTGGTAAGAACCGCAGGAGCGGATACACGGATCACTGCCAGACCAGACCGGACGACGCTGGAGGCCGGGGAGGAGGACTTCTGCTTCATTGATGTGGTCATCACGGATGCCGAAGGGACGCCGAAGCTTCTGCCGGAGCGGGCAGTGCATGTGAAGGTGGAGGGAACCGGTTCCCTTCAGGGCTTCGGAAGCGCTTATCACCTGAATGAGGAAAAATATAATCAGCCCTGCCACACCACTTACCTGGGCCGGCTATTGGCGGTAATCCGCAGCGGAAAGGAAGGCGGGGAGATTACGGTGACCTTTTCCGCCGAGGGCCTGGAGGACTGTGTGGTCAGGCTGAGGGCGGAAGCTGTGTAAACAGGAAACCTAAAAAAGCGGCGGAACGCCGAAAACATAAAAGGAGACAGTCACATGAGCGAAAAAATGATTTATGATGCCAAAAAGGATCCCCGGTATTCGAAGCCCTATATCGATGCAGATGAGATGCGGGAGAGAAGTATGCCGGACGGAAGCAAAAAGCCCTTCCGTTATGTTCACGGAGGATTTGAGGGAACCAACGCCAAATTCGTGTTCTGCTTTCCCCGGAAGGAGGACTTTAAGGGGCGGTTTTATCAGTATCTTTGCCCCTTTCCTGGACCTGACGAGGAAGTTGCTTCCCTGGCCAGAAGCGGAGAGGACGATACCATTGCATTCTGTCTGACTTACGGCGCATATTTTGTTGAGACCAATATGGAATCCGCCAGCGCCTTCGGCGGTCATCCCGATCCCCATAAAATCTGGCAGTCCAGCGCGGCGGCGGCAGAGTATTCCCGCCGGATGGCGCAGGAATACTACGGCTGCGAAAGGCCTTACGGTTATGTGTTCGGAGGCAGCGGCGGAGGCTATAAAACCATTGCCTGCATCGAGAATACCAATGCCTGGGACGGAGCCTGTCCCTTTGTGATCGGCTCTCCCTATTCCCTGCCGAACACCATCACCCTTCATGTCCAGGGTATGAGGACTCTCCGCCATGCCATGGGAAAAATCGTGGATGCCCTGGATGCGGGAGGCAGCGGCGATATGTATGAGGGGCTGACGGAGGACGAGGCCGGAATGCTTCGGGAAATCACTCTCATGGGCTTTCCGCCCCAGGCCTGGTTTATGGAGGCCGCAGGCCGCTGGGACGACGGCTCTCTGCCGGTGCTGATGCCCGGCATCCGCCAGCACGATCCGCAGTATTTTAAGGATTTCTGGGAGAAGCCCGGTTATCTGGGCACAGAGCCGGGCAGCAATGCCCTTCGGGACAGACTGCAGTTTAAAACCAAGGTGGTGGGTGTTCATCTGCCGGGGGAAGCGGCGGCAGAACAGTCACAGGAGGAAGAATACACCAATGGCGTGGACACCGCTTGGAAGAAGGCCCTGGTGGACGGGGGCGGCGCCTGGATCGAGGTGGAGCAGGTTCCCCAGGGAGAGGATCTGTACTTAAAGGGCGTGAATATCGGCTTTGAGACCGGGGCGGCAGCAGGGAAAAATATGCTTCTGGGGGATATTAAGGGCAACGGTATCACCATCGGCATGTGCTATGGCATGGATGATATGGAAGCCGTTTTGAAATCCATTGCGCCGGGAGATGTTCTGACCCTGGACAACTCCGATTACATAGCGGTTCAGTCCTATTACCGTCACCAGGTGCCGCCGGATCCTTCCTTCCATGCCTGGGATCAGTTCCGGAAGGAGGACGGGACGCCTGCCATTCCTCAGAGGGATGACATTATGGGGCCGGGGTTCTGCGGCACCGGCACCGTCCAGGAGGGTACCATTCAGGGGAAGGTGATTTTGACCCAGTCTCTGATGGACGAATCCACCTGCCCCTGGTGCGGCGACTGGTATCGAAGCGCTGTGCGCAGGGCAAAGGGCAGCGAGGATGACTTCCGGATTTATTATTATGAAAGATGCCTTCACGGAGATGTGTCCACTCTGGACACGGATATGATTGTCAATTATGTGGGAGGCTTAAAGCAGGCGCTGCTGGATATCAGCGACTGGGTGGAGCGGGGGATTGAGCCCCGGCAGTCCTCTGTCTATGAAATGGAGGGCGGGTGCGTTCACATTGCAGAGAGCGCCAAAGAGAGAAAGGGGCTCCAGCCGGTGGTGAGCCTTTCCGCCAACGGCTCCTCCTGTGCGCATGTGAGAGTGGGAGAGACCGTGACCCTTACCGCCGTGGCGGAGGTGCCGGAGGGAGCGGGAGCGGTGACCGGGCTGCAGTTTTCCTTCTCGGATCCCATGTTCGGTACCCATGCAAAGCCGGACAGAGGAGGCGATTATAATGACTTTATGGCTCAGGGACGTTCTGAAAGAGTAGTGGGACGGCTGAAAACCTATGTGACGGAGGAAGGACTCAACGCCGGCACTGCCACGGTGAGCACAAGCTATGACAGACCGGGCACCTATTTTGCCACAGCCTTTGTGAAAAGCCAGAGAAACGGCGATCAGGATCAGATATTTACCCAGGTAAAGAATCTTGCCAGGGCAAGGATTGTTGTGGAATAATATAAGCTGATGTGAAAAAACAGCGGGCCGGGACCGGGAAGGATTCCGGCCCATTATATGTTTCAAACAGGTCGGATTTGTCATAGTTCAAATCGGATTTCATAGTTTTTTTATAATTTTATCTTTGTATAATAAAGCTATACAGTAACATATGAAGACCGATTGAAGGAGGTAAATTATGAAAGGGTTTAAGAAATGGGCTTTGGCAGCGGCGGCAGGTCTGACAGCGCTTTTCCTCACCGGATGCGGAGGCGGGGGAGGCAGCGCGTCGGTGGAGCACACCTACAGTATATGGCTCTATAATGCGCAGGATGCGTCCTTCTACACGGATTATGCGGAGAATCCCACCATCCAGTACCTGCTCAGCAAGACCTGGGGGGAAAATGAGGATACCATTGCGCTGGAGTTTCAGGTTCCTCCTGCGGGCAGCCAGCAGAATAATTACGAGACCATGATTGCCACAGGAGACTTCCCTACCCTGATGCAGAACTCCGTGGCGGATGCCCCTCCCAGGATGCTGGAATCGGAGATGATTCTGGATATTACGGAGCTGGTGGAGCAATATATGCCCAATTACTATAATCTGCTGCAGACCAATGAGGCATTGCGGAATAAGGCTGTTTTCCCTGTTGACGGACAGGATCGGATTCTGGCCATTTACGGAGCCAATGAAGATTATCCCTATTATTTTTCCGGAACCATGTACCGGAGAGACTGGATCGTAAAGTACGGTAAAAATCCTCAGACCGGCGCGTCCTTTACCGGCGGCTACACGGATCCAAATGATGTGGACAGCTGGGTGGACGATGTGGTATTCCCCAGCGGAGGCACGGATCCGGTATATATCAGCGACTGGGAGTGGATGTTTGAGATTTTCACCGAAGCCATGGCGGATCTGGGAATCACGGATTCCTATTGCACCAGCATGTACTATCCCGGCTACATGTGGTCCGGCGGCCTTTGCTCCTGCTTTGGAGAAGCGATCCCCATCTGGTACAAGGGCTCTGACGATATTGTGCGGTTCGGCGGCGACTCCGAGTCCATGAGAGCATACCTTCAGTGCCTGAACAACTGGTATGAGAAAGGCTGGCTGGATCAGGATTTCAATGAGCGCACGGCAGACATTTTCTATGCTATCGACGATACCAACAAGCGCCTTGGAAGGGTGGGCTTGTGGATCGGCACCCAGGGCGAGCTGGGCGGCAGGCTGGATATGCATGACGGCGGCCTGACAGAAGGAATTTATGTGGCGGGCTGTGCCTGGCCTATCAACGATGTGTATGGGGATGAGTCCTGCAAAAATGTGGAGCCCTGGTGTACCCCGGGCGGCAGCAGTCTGGTGGGAACCGGTTTCCTGGTGATGGAGGGTGCGGATGAGAAGGATCTGGGACCGCTGCTCGCCATGCTGGATTACCTGTATACGGAGGAAGGAGCCCTTTTACATACTCTGGGAGCAACTCCCGCCCAGATGGAAGAGGCCGGACTGGATACCTCCTTCTATGAAAAAAACGGTATTGCAGAGGGCACCTATACCATAGGCGAGGATGGCCGCTATAAGAAGGTGAGCGCCATCACCAATGATGCGGGCGGACTGCTGACTGCTTCCTGCTGTGATAAGCTGCCGGGCTATACCCTGGTCAGCAGTGTGGACGAGGGCTATGCGGAGACCTATGAGAACAGCATGAAGGCCTGGGTAAAGTACGTCAATAAGGGACAGATCTGGGGAAGCGATGCCTTCAGCCTTATGAGCAGCGAGGATATGAGTGCGGTAGGAGATCTGCAGAGCAAGGTTTTGAATTATCTGGAGCAGCATACCTATGAGTTTATCAAGGGCATTACCGATATCGACAGCGATGAGGACTGGGGCAACTGGTGCACCATGCTTCGGAAATTCAATTACCAGAAGGGCATAGACCTTCTGCAGCCCTACATCGATATGAATCCCTTTATCGGATAAAGAAGAATATAGAGGTGAAATCCATGGCTAGAGAAAAGAATCAATATAAACCGCCCAAGGTGACCTGGAAGCAGGATGCGAAGCGAAACTGGTCCGTGTATGCCATGTACCTTCCGGCCTTTGTCATGACAGTGGTTTTAAGCTATATTCCCATGTTCGGCATTATCATGGCCTTCGAGGACTATGAGGTCCGGAAAGGGTTCTTCGGAAGCCGCTGGGTGGGTCTGGAGCATTTCCGGACCCTGTTCACCGGGCCGGATTTTCTGGGGGCTCTGCGCAACACGGTGTGTATCATGCTGATCAAATGTACGCTGGGGTTTGTGGCGCCCATCCTCTTTGCCTTTTTCCTGAGCATGTTAAAGAGCAGGAAGTATAAGAGAACGGTTCAGACCATGTCCTATCTGCCCAACTTTGTGGCGGCGGTGGTAGTGACCTCCCTGCTGGTGGAGTTTTTGGCAAAGGACGGTCCGCTGACCATGCTGTTGACGAAATTGGGTGCGGAGAATCAGAACTGGCTGGCCAACAATAAGATACCTGTGTTCTGGATCATCTATGTATTGATGGGTGTCTGGCAGGGCATCGGCTGGGGGTCTATCATGTATGTGGCTTCCATTGCCACGGTAAGCGGCGACCTGCACGAGGCGGCGGCCATCGACGGAGCCAGCAGGCTGCAGAGAATGACAAAAATTACGCTGCCCTGTATCATGCCCATGATTGTCATGATGTTTGTGCTGAATGTGGGCCTGAGTTTTTCCGTTGGCTATGACAGCATTCTGCTTTTATATATGCCCTCCACCTACAACGTGGCGGACACGGTATACACCTATACCTACCGCATGGCCTTCGGAGGAGGAGGCAACAACTATGGCCTGTCCGCAGCCTCGGGTCTGTTCCAGTCCATAGTGGCTACAACGCTGTTGATCGGTTCCAATACACTGAGCAAAAAGTTTGGCGACGGTCATTCGCTGTTTTAGGATAGGAGGAGATATAAGGATGAGTCTGAGAAAGAAAAAAATCGACGTAAACGACGATAAAAGAATCTCCTCCATGGTGGAGCACCCAAGCTTTGGAGACCGGGTGGTGGATGTGATCGTGATTCTGGTCTGCGGCCTGGTGGCCTTCTGCAGCCTGGTGCCCATGTGGCATGTGCTGATGAGCTCTCTGTCCGACGGCAAGACGCTGCTGACAAATTCCGGAGTGGCCTGGCTGCCGGTGGGAGAGTTTACTCTGGAGGGCTACAAGCATATTTTTAATGACAGCTCCATTCTTACCGGCTATATAAATACCATTATTTATACCGCGGCATCCACGGCTCTGGGCTTCTTTATTGCCGTCACTGCAGGCTATGCCATGAGCCGTGATACCAAGCTGAAAGGCATTATGATTATGGTTATGATGCTGCCCATGCTGTTTGGAGGCGGCATGGTGCCCACCTACATGGTGATCCGGAAGCTGGGGTGGGTGGGAACCCGGTGGGCTCTGATCATTCCCGGCTGTACCAACGCCATGTTTATGGTGATGATGATGAATGCCTTTAACAGCGTTCCAAAAGAGATGTACGAGGCGGCCCGGATCGACGGGGCGGGGCATTTCCGGACCATGAGCAGGATCATGCTGCCTCAGGCCATGAACCTGGGATCGGTGATTATCTTAAACAGTGTGGTGGGACAGTGGAACTCCTGGCTGCAGGCCTCCATCTATGTGCCCAACAAGAGGAACCTCTGGCCGCTGCAGCTGTTTATCCGTGAGATCACGGCCAACAATGAGAATTTCCTGCAGAGCTCCAATCCGGATTACAGCAGATACCTGATCCGGTATGCGGTGATTGTGGCGGCTACCCTGCCCATTATCGTCCTGTTCCCCTTCTTCCAGGATAAGCTGGAAAAAGGCGTTATCGCCGGAGGTATTAAGGGCTGAGGGGAATCATCTGTTTTTGACTATAAAAGGTACGGCGCCGTCCTGATGACTCAGGGCGGCGTTTTGCAGTTGTGCAAGGTGCAATAATTGCTTGCGCCTCAGGATGAAACAGGATAAACTTAACACAGATTAGAATTGATGTCCGCCGGGGCGGGCAGGGAGGACTCCTATGAAAAACAGCATTTCCTCCAGATTGGCCGGTATGGTGCTTGGCACCTTCCTTCCGGTGAACCTGCTGGCCATTCTGGTCTGCAGTATTATTATAAATCAATCATCAAGACAGGTGCAGGAATCCTTTCAAAGGGAGCTTGATACGGGGATGAATCAACTGGTTTTGGACCTGGACCAGCTGGAGGAACGTTTTTCCGGCTTTTTGCTGAATTATATGACCGAGCTGACCCTGGAGCAGGGAAACAATTCCCTGACCACACTGGAGATGCTGGCCGAATTGCATGATGTATGGGAGAACAGCGGCAGAAGCGGCATGGTGTATCTGTATGATAAGGAAAGCGGGCGGCTTTACCTGAAATATACCCCGTCGGCTTATGGGATCATGCAGATCGAGGAGGTGAAGGCGGCGCTGCAGGAAAGCATTGCGGACGGCGTCGTGGAGGGATGGAGGCTGGCGCCTATATCCCAGGGCTGGTTTTTTTCCAGACAGTTTGAGTATACCAATTATTATGCGGGCTTTCTGCTGGATCTGGAAAAGTATCTGAGCGCTCCGGGGGCTTCGCAGCTCTGGAGCCGGAATCAGGTATATCTGCAAAGTGGCGGAGATTTTTTTACCTTTCAGCACGGCCGGATCCGGTCCTGCGAAGCAGCCTCCTGGGAAGAGCTCCTGCCAAAATGGTATTGGGGAAGGAGCGTGCGGTGGGGTGCGGAGGAAATCGATCTGGAAATCGGAATTCGAATGGTGGACGATAGATTCCGGGTGGGCATTCCGGTGCTGTACTGGGTGCTGCTTGTGGTGGCGGTCTGTTCTGTTTTCCTGGCAGTGGGAATGTGGCAGGGATTGAAACGAAGAGTGGTGAAGGCTCTTGGGGTGATGAAAAGGGGAATGCAGGAGCTGGAGCAGGAAAATTTGGATTATAGAATAGTGAACTGGGACAGAAGGGAGACGGAGGAATTTGTGTTCCTTTATAACAGCTTTAACCACATGGCGGAGGAGATCGGGCTGTCCCGGGAGAAGGATGTCAAAATGTATCAGGCCCAGCTGGATAATCTCCGTCTGCAGGTCAATCCTCACATGCTGTTGAATTCCTTCAACATGATATACAGCCTGGCGCAGTCCAGAAACTTTCAGTGTATTCAGGAATATTCCCTTCTGCTGGTGGAATATTTCCGCTATGCCTTAAAGGAGACGGACCGGTTTGTGCCGCTGAAGAAGGAAATGGATTTCGTGGAGAATTATGTGAGCATCCAAAAGATTCGCTTTCCGGGCGCCTTTACCAGCGTGTACAGAATCGATCCCGAATGCATGGAAGCCCTGGTGCCGCCTCTCCTGATCGAAAATTTTGTGGAAAATGCCATGAAATATGCCCTGATTCCGGGAACTGCCGTGGAGGTGCTGATCAATATCCGCCGGGAGGAGGGGCATCTGCTGATTTCCGTTTGTGATACAGGAAGAGGAATCAAGCCGGAGATTCTGGACTGCCTCCAGCGGGGAGAGGTGTACAGGGATAAGATGGGAAAGGAGCATATCGGCGTCTGGAACTGCCGCAGAAGGATGGAGGTGTTTTATGGGGAGGAGGCTTCCATGAAGATCACCAGCAGTCAGGGACAGGGCACGCAGGTGTGGCTGGATATTCCTTTTTTGCGCGGGACGGAAGAGGCCTCCTTACGGCAGGATTTCGTGGCCGAGAAGGGATCCGAAGAACCGGGAGGCATGACGGGATGAATGGCAGGATGAAAGGCAGGAGGGATAGAGAGGTGAAATTGCGGAAGGGATTTTCCCCGGGAAGCCGGGGCAGTCACAGGCTTTTGCGGCTGCTTTGCCTGCTTTCGCTGTCCGTGGGGCTCGCAGGCTGCCGGCAGCGGAATGAGGAATCATTTCCGGCCCCGGAGATTTCCGAAAGCGGGCCGGCAAAAAAAACGGATATGGACCGTCTGGTGGTGACATATCAGACGCTTCCCACCAGTGTGCTTCGGGATCTGGAGGAAGTAACGGCGGCGGTCAATGAGATCACTCGGGAGGAAATCGGTGTGGAAATCGAGTTCAGGCTGGTAGACGAGACGGACGCTCCCACCCGGTATCCGCTGTGGATCAGTAAAAACGAGAGGATCGATCTGATGATGCTGAGCGGGCAGGATATCACCACCTATGTGAGCCGGGGGATGCTGGAGCCTCTGGACGAGCTTTTGGAGAGGGAGGGCAATGATATCCGGAAGCTTTCTGAGGAAGGCATTTATGTGACAGAGGGCGCCGTGGTGAAGGGACAGACCTACGGAGCGGCTCCTGTGCCGGAGCTGCCGGTAAACGGCTATGGCCTGTGGGCGCCTGCCAGCCTGGTGGCTCAGACCGGCCTGGATTATGATGAGAGCCATATCTATACGCTGGCGGAGCTGACGGACTTTTTTGCCAGGTGCAAGGAGCTGTACCCGGAAAGCTTTCCGCTGGGACAAATCACCTCCGGCAGAAGCTCCACCACCTTTGCCTGGTATGGAGGAGAAACGGACCAGGCGTCAGGAGCGTCTTCTTTTACCTTCACAGAGGAGGACGGAAGCCTGGTAAGCTTTTATGAAACGGCGGAATATGGGAATTTTCTGGAGTATCTGCGCCGGTGGTATCAGGAAGGGTATATTTACCCGGACGCCGCTTTTACCGATGCGTATCTGGAGGAGCTGGTATCCAACGGACTGGTGCTGGTCTGTCCGGGCTCCAGTGCGCCCGGATATGAGATGGAGCAGCTGTTCGGAGAGGAGGCCGTATGCCTGCGGACCAGTCCGGTGACCGTGGAAGGCCAGAGCCGGATCGGCTTTTGGACCATTCCGGTGACCAGTAAAAATCCGGAGGGAGCAATGAAATTTTTAAATCTTATGTACCGGGATGTGCGGATCACCAATCTCATCCAGTACGGTATTGCAAGCAGACATTATGTGGTGCTGGATGTGGAATCCGGGAGGATTTCCTATCCTTACGGTGTGTCCCGGAGGTCTACGGGTTATTATAATCCGCTGGGACTGTACGGGGACAGACGAAAGGCCTACACCTTTGATACCAAAGAGCTGGTTGCCAGGAAGCAGGCTTATATGGAGGAGGCAGTGGAGAGACAGGAGGAGCCGGAGGCCTTCTATTTCGAAACCGATCAGGTGAACCTGGAGCTGGCGGCTGTGCGCAAGGTCGTGGAAAAATATGTGCCTGTTCTGGAAAGCGGCAGTCTTGGGGAGGAATATTATACGGAGTTTATCATGGAATTGCATCTGGCGGGGATTGACCGGATCGTGGCGGAAAGACAACGGCAGTATGACGCCTGGAGAGAGGGACGCGAGCCCTGATGACTGGTCGGATTTATGGGATTTTGCATCGGATTTGTGGGATATTTTTGCCGGAGGAAATGTCATAATGAATCTATCCTGAAAGAGGATAAGGAATGGACGGAAATATGGGTTCATTCCCTCAAAATCACAAGGGAGGATTGATTATGAAGAGTAAGAAGATTTTGGCATTGCTGACCAGCGTCCTGATGTGTGCTTCTCTGCTGGCGGGCTGCGGCGGAGAGCCGGCCCCCGCGTCGGACAGCGCACAGCCCTCCGACGGGAGCGCCCAGGAGAGCTCCGGTGAGGGGGAGACCGCTGCAGATCCCATAGGATCAGCAGATCCTGCAGGATCCACGGACCCCATGGAGATGATCCACGAGGGATACTATTCCTGGACTTATCCGGTGGACGGAATGGACGATATGTGCGCATTTTTCCATTTCTATGAGGAGCAGCCGGTGCTGGGAGCGGTGTTCTATGCCAGCTTTGCCTGGAATCAGATCACCTATGTGGGAACCTATACGGTAGAGGAGAAGGAGAGCCCCTACAAGGTCTGCTTCACCCGCGACGATCAGACGGCGGATCCGGCGGTATATACGGAGGGAACGGCTCCCTATACGGTAACCTTCTTTGATTTCCAGGGCAATGAGCTGGGTCATAGCGGCTATGACGGAGAATATCTGTACAATGATTCCGCTGTGGACGGTACCGGCGGCGGACCTGCCAGATATGCCCACGATGTGGACGCAGCATCCAAATACATGGCTACATATGAAGGAGAGCAGGGTCTGGCATACCTGGATTTTGTGGCGGAGACGGAAGCTACTTCCACATTGACCCTGTATCACAACGGAAGATATATGGACATGATGGATATGATGGTGGAAGGAAACTGGACCATGGCTGAAGGCGGGGATGGCTATGAGTATACCCTGACGCCGGATTCCGCTTCTGATACCGGGGCTGTGGTGGCCGTGGCCGCCGATGAGCAGACGGCTGTGTACACACCGGACGGCGGTGAGGCTGTGAATCTGGTCAACACCAGCAATTCCGGTCCCAAGCCCACTATGGTGATGACAGGAACCACCCCCATTCCCGGACAGGATGTAAGCGCGGACGTGATCGGAAACCTGTATGACGACGGAACCGTGAAGCTGACAGCCTCCGCCTTTGG